>NZ_JBHVPB010000010.1:80850-340657 GCF_042887565.1 Paenibacillus sp. NPDC057934 | reverse complement strand
GCAAAACTAAAAGGCATGAGTCCGGTACAGTACCGAACTCATGCCCAACGAATCGCCTAATCATATAACCTGTCTAACTTTATGGGGTCACTTCAGTCCAAGTGGTTTATTATTCTATCCTACAGCAGCGGAGACATTAGACGCGCCGCCGATTCCAGTATCCGTTCCATCAGTCGTTTGTTCATAAATTCCTCATGTACGATTTGTCTAGTGGAAAGTAGGTCCCGCTCGAAGTCCTCGACAATCCGCGCTACACTCTCTGTCCGGATCAACAGCGCATTCACCTCGAAGTTCAGGTGGAAGCTACGCATGTCCATATTTGCCGTGCCAATTGTGGCAATTTCCCCGTCCGTAATAAGCAGTTTGGAATGAATGAATCCCTTCTCATACTCGTAAATCTTCACACCGGATTCCAGCAGTGCCGGAAAGTACGAATGGGACGCCAGAAACGGAATCCACTTGTCCGGTTTGGCCGGAAATAGCAGCCGTACATCAAGACCAGACATCGCCGCAACACGCAGTGCGGTTAGAATATCCTCATCGGGAATGAAATATGGCGAAGCAATCCAGACGGATTCTTGCGCAGAGGTAATCATAGAGAAAAAGAGATTCTTGAGTGCCCGGCGTTCGTTATCCGGCCCGCTCGCAATAATCTGCACCGCGCCGTCTCCAGCCATATACCTGAGTTTAGGCGACAAGTAATCCTGCTCCAGAATCTTCTCCCCCGTCGTATGCATCCAGTCCTGGAGGAAGATAATCTGCATCGTCCGTACCGCCTCACCACGTACCAGCATATGCGTATCGCGCCAGAACCCGTAAGTTTTGCTGCGGCTCAAGTATTCGTCGCCGACGTTAAGTCCGCCCATAAAGCCTACATCACCGTCGATGACGACGATTTTGCGGTGATTTCGGTAATTCACCCGACTGGAGAAAAAGGAAGTCGAGTTGCCGTAAGCCGCCACCTGTATCCCGGCATCGCTCATTTCCTTCAGAAAAGACTTGGAGAGCTGAATGCTGCCGACCGCATCGTACATGAATCGGACGGTAACGCCGGCACGGGCTTTTTCAATCAGAATCTGCTGGATGCGTGTCCCGATATGATCTGCCCGAAAGATGTAATACTCCATATGAATATGATGCTGTGCCTGCCGCAGCTCCAGAAGGAGGGTGCCAAAAGTCTCTTCTCCGTTGGTCAGGACCCGCGTCTCTGACGTACAGGAGATTGGCGTCCGTGCCAAGCGTTGCGACAATCCCAACAGCTTCTGATGAGGCTCTGCAAACTCTGACCAATCATGGTGAGTACGCAGCGCATCGTTCTCAATTCGTTCGTAGGCCATCATGTCAAGCTGGGCCTTTTTATCATATTTACGACGCTTGAATACGTTCTGTCCGAACAGGAAATAAAAGATAAGTCCCACTACTGGGATCAAAGCCAGCAGCAAGATCCATGACATCGTTGTGGAAGGATTCCGGTTCTCCATAGATATGGCAAGTCCGATGGATATGACCGTCAATGTAGAGAAAATACTAATAATGGTCGTGCCGGTACTACCGAACAGACCAAAGCCGAAGTAGTAAAAAGCTATAAAAGCTCCAATAATGACAATTGCCTGCAATCCTCTTCTCATATTCTACCTACCTTCTTTTTACATCACGAAAATGACACATTTATATATTACATGAATACAGGGGTTCTTCCTACAAAATCGGTGTCAAATTGATAATTGCGTCAAAATTGTAACCTTTGTCAGTGTAAATTTGTAATACCCAGAAAGTTGTAATATAATTTTCATGACTAATCAGTCAATTTCAGAACTTATCAGTCAGAAAGGGGATTCATCGGTGGCAGACCGTACCCAGGACAAGAAGGAACAGATTATCAAGACGGCGATGCAACTGTTCGCTGTGAAAGGTTCTTCCTCTACTTCCATGCAGGAAATCGCGGAGCTGAGCAGCATGTCCAAGGGCAGCCTCTATCTCCTGTTTAAATCCAAGGAGGAGCTGGAACGCAGCATTTATATATACTGCTTCAAGATGATCCGTGATCCGCTGGTTCACGCGGAGCAGGAGACCGGGAAGTCGCCGCGCGAAAAGCTGCGGAACCAGGTCGAAATTCTGCTTAATCATGTATACGAGCTGCGCGAGTTTTTGCAGCGCCAAATTCAGGATTTTGCCGGAAAAGGCTATTCTGATATCCCCGAATGGCTGCAAAAGAGTAATGTGGTCGTGATGGGCTGGTTCCAGTCCAAGATGGAGAGCCTCTACGGCAAGGATATCTTGCCCTATACAGGCGATTTATCCATGATCGCTCACGGCATGATTAGCTCTTATGTACGCGTTCTCTTCCACCCTGAATCCTTTGTGCCTACGGCACGCATGGCGGATCATCTGATCAACATGATGGACATCATCGCGGCCTCCCTGCTTGCAGACAAGCCCGCCCCGCTCATCTCACATGCGATGGTTGTAGGGATGCTGGCTGGTCAAGAGGGGAACGTACGCAAGAATCCGCTTCAGTTGATCAAGGAAATGAAAGACCTGCTTGGTGCTACCCCTCTCAAGACCAGACAACAGAAGGATGCCGCGGATTCGCTTGCCATTCTGGAAGGGGAAATGCTTGTTTCTCACCCGCGGAGAGCCATTATTCAAGGGATGCTGTTCAATTTGCAAGCCTGTCCCGAACTTGCCGAGCCTCTGATGGAATTAAGAAAGTTGTTATCACCTTATATGCATAACCAAGAGGAGCTGAATTGTACGCCATGAAAAGTTTGATTAATTTTTCACTTAAAAACAAATTTGCGATTTGGCTTCTGACGATCATCATCGTCTTTGCTGGTCTGTACAGCGGACTGACCATGAAGCAAGAGACCCTGCCGAATATCAGTATTCCCTACCTGAGTATCACAACGATTTATCCAGGCGCTGCGCCAGAAGGGGTTGTGAATGATGTCAGCAAACCCTTAGAGCAGAAGCTGCGCAATGTGGATGGTGTCAAAACGCTGACCTCCACCTCCCTGGAGAACGCCTCCAGCATCTTCATTGAATTTAATTACGGCACCAACCTGGACAATGCGACAGCAGCGGTCCGCGAAGCATTGAATGAGGTCGTCCTGCCGGACAACGTGCAGAAGCCGAGAATTTCCCGCTTCAGTCTCAGCTCTCTTCCTGTCGTATCTCTCAGCCTTGCCGGTGATGGCTCCAAGCCGCTTGAAGAATTGACCAGTATTGCGGAAAACGACATCCGTCCAGCACTGGAAGACCTTGAAGGCGTAGCGTCTGTCCAAATCGCCGGACAGTATGTTAAAGAAGTCTCCCTGAAATTTAATCAAGATAAGCTGAAGCAATATGGACTGACCGAAGATACGGTAAAAGGTATCGTTCAAGGATCTTCCTTGCGTGTACCGCTTGGCCTGTTCGAAATGGAAGCATCACAGAAAGCCGTCGTTGTCGACGGGAATGTCACAACCATTGATGACTTGAAAAACGTTGCTATCCCTGTAATGCCAAGCGGTGCTGGCGCAGCCGGCGGTGCCGCAGCTCCAGGAGCTGCTGGTGGTGCGGCCGCAGGAGGTGCTGCAAACAACGGTGGAGCCGGAGCGAATGCCGCAGCCAGTGCGGCCCTCGGTGCAGGACTTCCTACCGTCAAACTTGGCGAATTGGCAGATATTGAAGTTGTAGGCCGTTCTGAATCCATCTCCCGTACTAACGGGAAGGAATCCATCGGTATTCAGATCGTCAAGGCTAATGATGCCAACACCGTTGAAGTAGTCAACAAAGTCAAGAAGAAGACCGAAGAGCTCAAAGAACAGTTCAAGGGTCTTGACCTGACGGTTCTGCTCGACCAAGGTAAGCCGATCGAGGATTCGGTAAGCACCATGTTATCTAAGGCTGCCTTCGGTGCCTTGTTCGCGGTCATTATCATTCTGATCTTCCTGCGGAATATCCGCTCAACGATTATCTCGATCATCTCCATCCCGCTCTCACTGCTGATTGCAGTGCTGTGCCTGCGCCAGATGGATATCACCCTGAATATGATGACACTAGGCGCGATGACCGTAGCCATTGGACGGGTCGTGGATGACTCCATTGTCGTCATCGAGAACATCTACAGGCGGTTATCACTATCGGGCGAGAAGCTGCGTGGCAGAGAGTTAATTAGCGCGGCAACACGCGAAATGTTCGTGCCAATCATGTCGTCCACTATCGTTACGATTGCCGTATTCTTGCCGCTTGCATTTGTCAGCGGAATGGTCGGCGAATTGTTCCTGCCATTTGCCCTGACTATGGTCTTTGCCCTGCTGGCTTCACTCATTGTAGCCATCACGCTTGTACCGGCAATGGCGCACTCACTGTTCCGTAACGGGCTGAAAAAGAAGAACGATCATCACGATAAACCGGACAGATTGTCTGCCTGGTATCAAAAAGTGCTGGATTGGTGCTTGTCCCACAAGCTAGTCACTTTTGGTGTTGCTGTTATTCTCCTGGTAGGCAGCTTGTTCCTGATCAAACCGATCGGTGTCAGCTTCATGCCATCCCAGGAAGAGAAGAACGTTACGTTGACTTATTCACCTAAAGCAGGACAGCGTCTGGAGGATGTGCAGGCGCAAGGCCTGAAAGCAGAGAAATATATTTTGGCACAGAACCATGTAGATAAGATGCAGTATTCCATCGGCGGAAGCAGTCCGTTCAGCTTGGGCGGTTCTGGTGGTAAGTCGGGACTGTTCTATGTTGCTTACGACAGCAAAACGCCTGATTTCGAAGCCGTGAAAGAGAAACTGATTGAAGGACTCACCAAAGAAGTTCCAGAAGGCGTCTGGGGCGATATGTCCGGTATGGCCGGTGGCGGCCTTGGCGGCAGTACGCTGACGGTTAATATTTTCGGAGACAATCTGGATCAGCTGAAGCCTGTAGCCGATGAAATTGCCGGAATTGTACAGAAGGATACCGCCAGCTTCAAGGATGGCAAAACAAGTCTATCCGCAGCCTATGATCAATACACCATCGTAGCGGACCAGCAAAAGCTTAGCTCACTGGGCCTTACGGCCGGACAAATCGCCATGAAGCTCAGTCCTGCTGGAGCACGTCCGGTTCTGACCGAGATCAAGCTGGATGGCAAAAACTATAATGTCTATATCGAGACTGAAAAAGATACGTATACCAGCATCAATGAGATGGAGGATGCGCTTCTCACTTCGCCGCTTGGCATCACCGTGCCAATTAAAGATGTAGCCAAGGTTGAGAAAGGTTCTTCTCCGGACTCGATCACTCGTATGGATGGCAAAATGAAAGTGGATGTTACAGCGGATATCATCGCTAATGACGTTAACGCTGCTTCCAATAGTGTGAAGACCAAAATCGAAGCTCTTAACTTGCCTGATGGTGTAACGGTTACGTTCGGTGGTGTTACAGAACAAATCAATGACACCTTCGGACAACTCGGTATTGCTATGGCTGCCGCAATCGCCATCGTATACTTCGTACTGGTGGTTACCTTTGGCGGCGGGCTTGCGCCATTCGCCATTCTCTTCTCGCTTCCGTTCACCGTCATCGGAGCGCTGGTTGCCCTGCTGTTAGCCAAGGAGACCTTGAACGTCTCCGCTCTGATGGGTGGTCTGATGCTGATCGGTATCGTCGTCACCAACGCGATCGTACTGATCGACCGTGTTATTCATAAAGAAAAAGAAGGACTTACCACCCGAGCAGCCCTGCTGGAAGCAGGCGGTACGCGTCTGCGTCCAATCCTGATGACCGCACTCGCTACCATCGGCGCATTGCTGCCGCTCGTGAGCGGACTCGAAAACAGCGCCGGCATCATTTCCAAGGGCCTCGGCGTCACAGTTATCGGTGGTCTCATCAGTTCCACGCTCCTGACACTCGTGGTAGTGCCGGTAGTGTACGAATTCCTGATGAAATTCCGCAGAAAGACTGTGGAAGAATAACACTAAGTCTCTCGCTTCGCTATATTGAGCTACAGTAGCTCAATATCAAGTGAGTCTGAAACTGTAGCTAGTAAACAAGTCTTTACTTGTACAACAGCTTGAATGATCCAAGAGGCCCCTCCGCATATGGAGGGGCCTCTTGGCATGTGATTAGGGAATTCCATTCCTATGGAAAAGGTCAAGAACAATGAGGTTACGGCATCTTGTATCGAGGGATTTCCGAACAGTACAATGAAGCTATGGATGTCTATAGAGAGGAAGACTTAACATGATTACAACCGTCACGCTGAATGCGGCTGTCGATAAAATCTATACTGTACCGGGATTCCAAGTAAATGGCGTCCACCGGATCACTGATTCTCTAACTCTCCCCGGCGGCAAAGGCGTCAACGCCGCACGGGTGTTACGCCAGTTAGGAGCAGAAGTAATCGCCTGCGGCTTTGCTGCTGGATATACCGGCGAGCAGTTGCTAGCCGGGCTGGCTGAAGAAGGCGTTGACGCCGACTTCGTCAAAGTCCCGAAAGGGGAGACACGGCTGGCCTTGACCGTGCTCGACCCTGCTTCTACTACCCAGACGGAGCTGATTGAGTCTGGGCCAGTTATCACCGGGGAGGACCTTTTGGCCCTGCGCAGCAGGCTGGAGATACTGGCCCACCGTTCCCGGTGGGTACTGCTCTCGGGCAGCCTGCCTCCAGGCTGCCCCCCTTGGCTCTATGCAGAGCTGGCCGATATCGCCCATCACGGCGGCGCCAAGGTGATGCTGGACGCCAGCGGCGAGGCCCTGCGCCTTGGTCTTCAAGGCCGGCCCGAGCTCGTGAAGCCCAACGAGCACGAAGCCGCAGAGCTGGCCGGTCTGGCCGACACCGGCAGCGAAGACACCGCTCGGCAGGCGCTGGAAGCGCTGCTGGAGCTTGGCGCGCGTGACGCTGTCGTCACGCTGGGGCCCCGCGGCGCAGTTGCCGCCGCGGACGGGCAGCGTTACCGTGTGACGCTGCCGCAGGTCACTGCCGTGAGCCCGCTCGGCAGTGGGGATGCCACGGCCGCCGGCTTACTGGCGGCGGCTGTGGCTGGGGGTGACTGGCCGGCGCGGCTAACGCTCGGCGCGGCCTGCGGCACGGCAGCAGCTCTGCAGCGCGCTGCCGGTGTCGTGAACCCCGGCGATGTGGCAGCCATTGCCGCCGGGGTTGCCGTCAGCGTGCTGCCCCGGGACTAACGGGGCAGCACGCTGACAAGCGAGCAAAGTGGGCGTCTCCAAGTCGACGCCCACTGTGTGCTTTAAGAGCTAGTTTCGCGCTTCACTTAGCACACAAAAAAGCCCGGTTGCCCGGGCTTCTTCTTACAACATAGATGTAGCGCTTGTCTCCAGCGAGGCCTTCCAGGCTCGCAGCATTTGCAAATCTTGCGGCAAAAACTCCTCCAACATGTGACTCAAGCCGAGGTACAGCTTGCTCTCCGTCAAGGAATTAAGACGTTCGCAGAACTGTGGGGTCCATCTCAATAGATGCTCTTCCAGAAAAGCCTCCTGGATCTCCAGCAGTTCCATGGCGCTTCTCACCGTGAAGCAGTTATATAGCATCCGCTCGTGCAGCACCGCCATGAATTCCAATTCAATAGCAATATGATCATCGGCTTCTTCACCGCATTTCTTAAATACGACTCCCGCCGAGGCATACACATCGGACAGGACATTGCAGAATTCTTCGGCCCGGCCCCGGTTAGCTGCTTCACGTGTGGCCCGTTCATTCATCAGCCGAGTGTATTCCTGCGTCTCCTGTTTGCAAATCTGCGGCAGCTTGCCAGGCTCCTGACTGCAAAGGTAACGCTTCAGCTCGCGGCCGCCCTCGGTCATCTCAGCAGCGATGCTCATTTGACGTGTGCTGCACCACTGAGCCACCAGAGAAAGAGATGGTTTTCTCCCGAAGAAATCCAACAGCAATTGATATATTAATCCTCGACTTTCCAGCCAACGGGTGTAAGCTTCCGGCACAACAAGCGATGAAGCGGATTGTAAGGTCATTTGACAAATCCTCCCCTATTGTTATTCCCGGGTACCGCGGCAAGGAATAGCCGCTTGGCATCTTCCGGTATCCTAGCTGTGTTCTTGGAAAAAGGATGCAATGTTCCTTCTATATCTAAATTATATCGAAACCATAAAACGCTTTCGGTGAGCATTCTATGTCCATTCCCTTCAATTGTCGCAGATCTGTCAAATTCAGCAGCAAATCAGCAGGCGCTTGGGATCGTCAGATTTCTCTATCTCCACAACGTTCTCTGTCATGTGTAATTCTCCTCCGCAACCTGTGCTGCAACTATTGTATGCCTCTGGAAGACAAGCAATTCCAGTGGTCAAAGGAAGAGCAACTATCCAGGGGATTCACCGCCGCTGAGAATTCCTCAATTACCCATTATCCTATCGTTACTTTCCAGTCCATATATTCCATAACTGCATCCCCATATAAACCGCGATCCCCCAGATCAGCAGAGCAGATGCCCTGTTCAAGGCACGCAAAATCCGCCCCGAAGGGTCCGCTTGTCCCACCACCCGCCCGGCGACTGCGAGTCCGATGAACCACAACCAGGAGACTGCTGCTGTCGCACCGGCAAATATCCACCGTTCTCCACTGCCATATTGCAGGGAACTGGTTCCGATGACTCCTACAGTATCCAGTAGTGCATGGGGATTTAGCAGAGACACCGACAAAGCATAGGCTATCTGCCCCTTTGCCGATAGCACTTTCACCTCGCCTTGTGCCGGTGTGCTACCCCAGATGCTCCAGCCCATATATGCCAGGAAAATCAATCCCACGCTATAAATCACAGGTGTTACCCAGCCCACGGACATGACAACCAACGAAACTCCACCGACAGCAGCCCCGATCAGCAGCGTATCACATAGGGCGGCGGTCAGCACTACCGGCAGCACTCCTCGAAATCGCGAATGAAGCGAACCCTGGTTAAAGACGAATATATTCTGTACTCCCAGCGGCAAAATAAGTCCAAACGCCAATATAATTCCATGTATAACTGCTTCAAACATTTGTAAGAACCCTCCTGATGATTTCTTTATGATGAGAAAATCTTTGGTGAGCAGCATAACTGCGCACCATTGATAGTACCTTTCCGCAACATAACCGTAACCATCCAAATTCCAGATTAATACCCAACCAAGACACAGCAAAGCTGCCTGTCCATGATATACTCAACGCAGAAAGAGCCACCAGAGTGGTGGCAAAAGTGTTAATATTTCGAGTTCGATGATTATAGCGATTTTATATAAAGGAGTTCTGCCGTGAAGCCTACTTCTAAGCAACCCGCTTTCTCCTCTCCTTCTTCAAAAGATAGAGTAGCGCCAGTGGATGCTCTCAACGCCGAATCAGTAGCAGGCACAGCCTCTGCCAGAGGCACTGGTGAATGGCGACCAGACGCAACTTCCGCGCTGCCGCTTCATGCCCAGATATCAGACTATTTTATCGACAAAATCATTAGCGGAGCCTGGCCCCCTGGCATGCGACTAGCTCCGCAGCGGGAGCTGTGCCGACAGCTCGGCGTCAACCGCAGCACCCTTGTAACCGCATTGGGGCAACTGACCGCGATGGGGCTGATTGAGGGAAAGAGAGGGGGTGGAACCCGAATTTCCACCCCCTCTGCCGAGCGTGATGGTTCCAGTGCCAAACAGGAATCCAACGGCTTTGACGGACAGGTTCGAGCGGGCAATTGGAATGATTATGTGGAAGAAGGTATCCACTATCCCAACCTGCCCACTATCCAAGCTATTAACCGGCTAGAGTATGAGCGAGGGCTAATCCGCCTTGGCACAGGAGAACCGGCCCCAGACCTGCTACCTGGCCAGGTTATGCAGGAGATTCTTGGCGGGCTCGCGCGCGAGCCACTATTGCCGCTGTCCTACGAAGAGCCGCTTGGCAGCTTGGAACTGCGGACAGCCCTTAGTAACAAGCTATCAGCATCCGGTATTCATACTTCCCCCGCCTCTATCCTGATTACCTCAGGGGCATTGCAAGGGCTACAACTTATCGCGATGGGGCTGCTGCCCCGCGGCGCAGCCATCCTGCTGGAGAAGCCGTCCTACCTGTACTCCATCCATGCCTTCCAGTCTGCAGGCGTGAAGTTTAGTGGTCTGCCAATGGATGAACGGGGGCTGATGACGGACAGTATTGCGCAAGAGGCTCACCGGACTAAAGCGGCTATGTTGTATACCATTCCGACCTTTCACAATCCCACAGGCATTCTGATGGATGAAGAGCGGCGGAATGCGCTGATGGCTACTACAGGCGCCCTTGGCCTGCCGATTCTCGAAGATGGAGCCTACCAGGAACTGTGGTTGGATGCACCCCCGCCTCTGCCACTGAAAGCCTTGGATCATGAGGGCCGGGTCCTTCACCTCGGAACCCTCTCCAAAGCCGCCAGTCCAGGCCTGCGCATCGGCTGGATTGCCGGCCCGGAATCAGTTGTCGCACGGCTGGCCGATATTAAGATGCAGTCCGACTATGGCGCAAGCTCCCTGTCTCAGCTTGCCGCCGCCAGATGGCTGAGCGGTGGCTATCATGAAGCACACGCTAATGCCTTGCGTCAGAAGCTGCGAATGCGACGGGACGCGGTGCTGGAGATGCTACAGGTTCACTTCAGCGAGCTGGCTACTTGGAATATACCTGCAGGTGGCTTTTATATCTGGCTGTCGCTCCGTCAGCCGTTATCTCTGCGCAAGCTGTTCAAAGCAGCCCTGCAGTCTAGCCTGCTGCTCAATACAGGCGATCTCTACGACCGCGGGGACAACCGCCATCTGCGGCTCTCCTACGCCTACGCTACAATCGCAGAGCTGGAAACTGGCCTGTCCATCTTGGCCAGGATACTCCGCAATTTACAGCGCCATCATCCCTAGACCGCGATGTCGTAGGCCCCTATTTCCTTCCCTGTTTACTCTCCCGCAATTTGCAACGTCACCATCTCTGGACCGTTATGCGAAAACCAAAAACGCCGCTTTCCCCAACCAACAGGGAAAGCGGCGTTTGCGTTATATGCCGTCAGATACAATACCGGCTGTATTAAATGGACAATGCCTCGAGCAATCTGTAGATCGCCGTTGCGGCTTCACCACGGGTCGCTGTACGCTCCGGACGGAAGGTCTGATCCTCGAACCCACCCAGAATGCCTGCCGCAGCCCCAGTCGCAATGGACTCAGCCGCCCATTGCGGGATTGCGGAACGATCCGTAAATGTGATGCTGTCGCTTGTCTTCTTATGTGGTGCGCTGTTCAGTGCGCTTGCGAGCATCACCGACATTTCAGCGCGCGTGATGACCTCAGAGCCTTTGAAGATCGTCTTGCCACCGACCTCATAGCCACGAATGATTCCCGCTTCTACAGCAGCCGCAATATCTCCTGCAGCCCAAGCCGGGATGGCTGCCTGATCGGCAAAGCTTGCAGCACTGCCAGAAGACTGCAGTCCCAAGGCTCTGGCAATGAGGGTAGCGAATTGAGTCCGGGTCACCTTCTCATCAGGGCGGAAGCTATGATCGTCGTAACCTTTCATGACTTCCATCCCAATCAGACGGTCCGTATAAGCCTCAGCCCAATGATTGTTCAAATCCGTCATCGGCAGGGCTTGATAGTTAAACACGGCATAAGTGGAGAAATGATTAATGCTAGTAGTAACGCTGCCATTGGCATTGTCAGCTCCACCTACATAAATCCACTTGCTACGCTGCTCATTGTAATAATAGACAGCAGCCTTATGACCGGTAGTAATTTTGTTCTTATCATAAACCAGAGTCAATTCGACCGGCTTATTGAGCAGGCCAGCATTAGTACTGGTAATCTCTACGCCGGCGCTAGCGGCTGTCAGAGTTCCGCCAGTAGGAAGTGCTACCGGCTTCAGTGTTACTTTACTGTCTGAAGTCAGTGCTCCTGCAGGAATCCTAAGATCGGCTGCATCTTTAAGACTGGCAGCCCCGCCCTGTCCCGCATTGACTTGCAGCTCCACTCCTTCAGTGGATGGCTTCGCTGTATTCCCCGGAGTCGGGGAAGCAGCTGGAGTTGGCGCAACTGTCGGAATCGGAGTCGGAGTTGGCGCAGGAGCCCCTCCATTACCATTACCATTGCCATTGCCGTTTCCGCTATTCGGACGAGCAGATACATTTACCGTGCGCACAACTTCTACAGCACTATTTCCAGCCAAATCCTTGGCATTGTATTGCAGCTTGTAAGTGCCCAGCGTGTTGGTATCCACCGAACCGCTAACCACGATAGGGCCTGCAATTCCTAGTTTGTCCATGATCTCCGCACCTGGATCGACAAAGCTATCGCCTTGGGTCAACGTCATGGTGCTGCTACCCTTCAACGTAATCACTGGTGCTGTGCGGTCAATATTCACAGCAAGCGGAAGTACAGCTGTATTGCCGAGCGAATCCGTAGCCCGGAACTTCAACGTATGCTGGCCTTCGGTTGTGATCTTCAGGGAATGATTGCTCTCGTAAGGCTGGAATTCGCCGCTTCCATCCAGGGAGACTTGTAGGGAAACTGTAGTGCCCGGGACATAAACGCTGGCAACTACACTCACATTTGCATCTTGATTAATCCAAACACCACTTGGCTGTTTGACTCCATCTGCAGACTGGATTACCCCGGACAGCTCAAGCGGTGTAATGCTATCGTCCCCGCTAAGATTGACTTCAAAGGTCTTCACCTCAGAAGCGTTACCGCGCAGGATCGTTGCCGTCAAGGTAATGGACGTATCCTTTTTCGGACGGAAAGCCAGCTTGCCTTCCTTGGTCATCAGGACTGGGTTAGAGCTTTCCCAGACGATGCTTGTCCCCTGCACACCAGCAGCAGGCAGATACAAGTCACTCTTCACGGCGCTAAGATCGCCAAGTGTCAGCTTTTCTTTGGCCAACTGTACAGCTTCTACATCTGTATATTCCTTGGCTTTTACTGTAACCTCGAACGTTTTCACAGCACTCTGCGTACCTCGGCTAACCGTCGCTTTGAGCGACACCACCGCATCAGGTTGTCCGGCAGCAGGACGGGTAATATAACCAGTTCCGTCAACCACGCGGATCACCTCTGCGTTTGTGCTCTCCCATTGAACCTTGGCACCATGCTGGCCTTCGGCGGGAAGCTTCAGGTCTGCGATGACTCCGCTAGTATCACCGAGATTAAGTGTAGCTGTTGTATCTTCCACAGCTTGCTTATCGGTGTATGGCTCTACGTTCACAAACACCGGATTGGAGTAGAACCACAGATCGCCATAGTTGCGGCTGTTGATTTCTTGGAAGCGAGTGGCATTATCCGCGGTGTTATTCTTTACATCAAGTAAAGGTTCGCCGTCTTTCGTCTCTCCCGGTACGTTAAGCCCAAGGTTAGTCCCTCTAAGCCGGTAATACCGGCTCTTGTCTGCCGCACCCGGCTTGTAAGTAATCACGTTGTAGCCTTCGGCATCCTTAGTCCAGTCTGCACTAGTGAACCGGGCTACGACTTTAGTGGTATCATTCGTTGGCTTGGAATACTCAGGAGTACCCGGCTGAACTTTGCCGCCGACTTCACCGGAGATCAAATCGACATGATCTACCGAGACAGCATCACCGTTGTTGTTCTTCGCAGGGCTCTTAAAGCGGATGGTAACCTCAACATTGTCACCCTGCTTAACCTCAAGCTCCCCGCCCATGGCTTCCTCACGTCCGTCGCCGGATGCCTTGAAATCCAACGCGTTGATCAGATCGCCGAAGACAGAGAAAGATTTACCTGAACGCATGCCATCAACGATGTTCTGAACGCTTGAACCATTGACCCAGGTGTAGTTCTTGGAATATTCCCCCGGCCAGTATCCGCTAGAATATTTGTTATCCTTGCTGGTCTTAAAGTGGAAGTCGGAATTGGCGAAGTTCCAGAATCTGCGGCCTTCGCCAAGTAGTGCATCCCAGAATCCACCAACTTGAGCTACTTTCACATCTGTTCCGCCGTATACTTCTGCTGTTTCCCCCCGGTCAGGAGACATCTGGTTGCCCAGCATCCCTTCGAAGCCGAAAGCCACATGTGGATCAATATTGTTGAAGTCGCGGACATCCTCAATTTTCAACTCAGAGCTTCCGCCATTCTTACGCGAAGGGTGGTTAATCAGCATATAGCTCTCTGGATAGTGTTCGCTGAGCCATTGAATGCCTTTGCGGGTATCTGCTTTAGTTGAGAAGGCTCTGTTATCCAGCGCAGCCCACTTGGCAACATCGGCAGGATCGAAGAGATTTTCAGCACGGTTCGTGAACAAGTATTCAAACTGATTAACAGCTTTTAAGGATGCCGCTGAGCCTGGATCATTCGTCACAATCCCGATAGCAGCGTGATCATACTGCGGCATGTCCCATTCAAATCCGGAGAAGATGGTCTTTCCAGCATATTTCCCAGAAGCCTGAAGTGTCTTGATTATGGGTGTCTGATAGTCGATAATCCCCTTGGACATCGGGATGGACCCTCCTGGCAGAGGTGTGCCTTCGTGATCACGACCGGACATACGCAAATGATCGGCCAGGAAGAGCCAGTCCAGACCATTCTTGTCAAAGGCGGTATCCAATACATCCTTCAATGATTCCTGCGCATCGTCCGACTCATAGGTATGCACGTGATATTCGCCAGTCATCCATTTTCCGGTGCCGTCCGAAGGCGGACTACCCATCGGTTCGGTTGAAGCTCCATATGCTGTAGGCAGCGACAAGTTCTGTCCCAATGTCATTGCTGCTAGAGCAGCGGTCAGCAATGAACGAACTTTTTTCTTCTGCAAAATAATTAAACCCCCAGTGAACGTAATGAATATGTACTTCCTTCATTAAGGATAGATAACAAATGTAAACTCTTGTCGAATTTTGTAGCATTGTTGTGTAATATACTCATCTGCTACCCGTTATGCTATTCTTTTATCACTGGAGGAGGAAGAATCCATGGCACAATCCAAATCAAGCTCAATCTTAAGTAAAACAGAAATTCTGGATGCCGCTGAGCAGACCTTGCGCCGGTTCGGGCCGGACAAAACATCGGTCACCGATGTGGCAAAGTTACTCGGCGTCAGCCACGGTACCTTATACAGGCATTATCCAAGCAAGGTGGCCTTGCGCGAGGCGGTCACGGAGAGATGGCTAGAGGAGCAAATTCTCGCCCCCCTGGCCGAGATTGCGCAGAAAACAACAGGAGATCCGCTGGCACAGCTGCGGATTTATATTTTGAAGCTAATTGAGCTTAAGCGTCACTGCGCTTCAGAAGATCCAGAAATGTTCAAAATGTATGCGGAGGTTACAGTAAATTCGGCCGCGCTGATCGAGGCCCATGTCCAGTGCATCTATGAGCAGATGAGTAGCGTGGTCGAACGGGGAGTTCGTGAAGGTATACTTGCAGATTCGGTTCCGTCGAAAGTGCTATCCCGCTCCATTGTGCAGGCCACAGCAGGCTATCATCATCCATCCCATGCTTACGAATGGCAGCGCCCTGGTATTGATCAGGAGTTCGAACAGCTTTGGGCGCTACTGGAGAAAGGTCTTGAACAACGATAGTCTGCACATGAACCGGCTTACATCAAGAGGTTCACACCGGTAGACGTACTACAAAAGCCGTCCCTTCTCCGGGACGGCTAGTTGCCGTGACGCTTCCCTCGTGAATCTCAATAATCTTATTCACAAGAGACAACCCAAGGCCACTGCCACCTCCACTAGCACTTCTAGCTTTGTCTGCTTTGTAGAAACGTTCGAAGATGCGAGGCAGATCTTCTGCCGAGATTCCGATCCCGCTATCTCTGATTTCCACTTGAACGACTCCATCCACAGCCTCCATTCGAACCCGAATACATCCGCCCTCCGGAGTGAACTTAATACTGTTGTGCAGCAGATTGGTCCAGACCTGGCTTATGAGATCTTCCACGGCGTACACCTCCACGTTTGCAAGCTCTGCCTCCACCTCTATATTCTTCTCTAGCCACTGCGGTTCGGATGCTAGAATCATATTTCGCAGCTGCTTATCCAGGCGGTAGACCTGCTTCTCAAACGGAAAATTACCTGATTCTAGCGCAGACAACTTCAGGAGATTGTCGCTCAGCCCCGAAAGCCTTGTGCTCTCGGCTTCAATAATGTCAAGATAATGCCGCCTGATATCTGGGCTGAGCGTCTCTGCCTGAAGCGCACGGGTAAAGCCCCGGATAGAGGTCAAGGGCGACTGGATCTCATGTGAGACATTAGAGATGAAATCCTGACGCATGGTCTCCATCCGACCCAGTTCGCTGGCCATCTTGTTGATGCTTTCAGCAATTTCTCCAAATTCACCATAATCCCTATCTTTGGCTAGAACGACATTGAAATCACCGGTGGAGATTCTGCGAAGACCTTCAATAATGGACTTGTAGAAGACCCGTTCCCAGCCACGGAAGGTGCCAGAAACACAAAATACCAGCAGTAAGAACAACGCAATCGACACGATCGTAGTGAGTAACCCTGCTGTATATTCCTGAGCAGGACGGCCAGCCCAGGAATATACCCAGTTCATTAAGAAGTAAGATCCACTCCAGCTAAGAAGAACCACGCCAAGGAATCCGATGAACAACAAAAATCGGATTATTTTCTTGAATTTATTCATATGTCGCTCTCCAGGCGATACCCTAGACCACGCAGCGTACGGATCGCGAATCCGTACCTCTCTCTGGGGAATCGTTCCCGCAAACGGTTGATATGAACATCCAGCGTCCGCTCATTCCCTTCAAAATCATAGCCCCAGATGTCTTCGATCAGCCGTTCCCGGGCCAAGGTCTGCCCTGGATAGCTACCCAGCTTGAAGAGTAACTCGAACTCCTTGAGCGGCAATGTAATCTCCCCATCCTCAGTGTTCACCTCATAGGTTTTACGGTTCATCCGCAGATGGCCGATCACCACACTCTGTGCGGCGGAAATCTGGTACCGCTTGAGTAACGCCTTCACCCTGGCGATCAGGATCGGCGGTTCAAACGGCTTGACCAGATAGTCATCGGTGCCAAGTTCAAAACCTTTCACTATTTGCATCGTTTCCCCTTTGGCCGTCAGCATCAAAATCGGAAAGTCATATAATCTTCGCAGTTCCCGGCACAGCTCCCAGCCATCCATATTCGGCATCATGACATCCAGTATCGCCATATCCACCGAAGTGTTCTCTAGTAGACGGAGTGCTTCTAGCCCGTCAGAAGCCGCGTAGATCTCTTCCATTCCTTCAGCTCTCAGAAACACTTCCACCAATTCGCGGATATGCGGATCGTCGTCCACTACTAGAATTTTGGTCATTTCTAGGTTGAACCTCCTCTTTGCTGCCGGCATAGGCTGTTGGTTCATTCATTTGCAGCTGCTGGGTGGCAAACTCCCGGTACAGCGTATGATGATTTAGCAATTCTTCGTGTGTACCTTTGCCAGTAATCCGACCCTTTTCCATAAAAATAAGCTGGTCCGCATGGACTACCGTAGCCAACCGGTGTGCGATGACAATCGTCGTTCTGCCCTTCATCAGATTCGTCAGCGCCTTCTGCACTACCGCCTCGGATTGACTGTCCAGACTGGAGGTAGCTTCATCAAGCATCAGAATCTCGGGATCGCGCAGCAGCGCTCTGGCAATGGCAATCCGCTGCCGCTGTCCACCCGACAGCTTCACGCCCCGTTCGCCGACATCCGTCTCATATCCATCCGGCAATTCGTCGATAAAGCCGTCGGCATAAGCCATAGCAGCTGCTTTACGCATTTCTTCTAGGCTGACTTTACGTTCAAGGCCGTAGCTAAGATTGTCAGCAATTGTACCCGCCAACAATGGACTTTCCTGTGACACATACCCGATCAGATTCCGCCAGGATTTCAAGGAAAAGTCCGTAACAGGTTTATCGCCCAGTCGAATCGCACCACTCTCGGGCTCATAGAAACGTTCCAGCATGGAGAACAATGTCGTCTTCCCGCCTCCGCTAGGTCCGACAATAGCTGTCACCTGACCCGGAAGCATGGTAAAGCTCACATTGCTGAGCACCTTCTCGCCGTTCTTGTAGCCGAAACTCAAATCTTCTACCGTGATCGGCCCATGGTCCGCTGTTGCTTCCGCTTCTCCCTCGTAGTTCTCTTCTTCAGCCGCCAATGTCTCGATGATACGCTCCGAAGCGCCCTTAGCCTTCTGAATTTGGGTGAAGAAAGTGGTCAATTGGGTCAATGGCATAATAATTTGGATCAGATAGAGAATGAAAGCGACCAGCTCACCGGCAGTGAGCGCCCCCGACGATACCTGCATGCCGCCATAACCAATAATCACAACAAGCAACATCATGAATACAAAAGACACCAGCGGACTAATCATGGCATTGATCTTGCCCTCACGAATACCGAAGGTCAGCAGGTTCATAATTCCGCTTCTACCCGCCTCATATTCCCTTTTCTCTGCGCCGGAAGCCTTCACCAGGCGGATCTCCGATAGTACCGCACTCAGTGTGGCGGTAAAGGTAGCCGTCTCATCCTGCATCCCTTTGGAGATTTTGTACATCTGCCGTCCCAGAGGCACCAATATTAAGGCCGACAGCGGCAGCACAGCGAACAGCACCAAAGTCATTTTCCAATTCAAATAGAGCAGAACGGCAATGGAGCCGACAATCGAAATGACTCCGGTAAACAAGCTGGCCAAATGCTCGGAGATCAGAGTTTTAATGATTCCCGTGTCATTCGTCATCCGGCTGACGCTTTCACCAGTCCGGTTGTCATTATAATAGGATACTGGCAGCACTAGGAACTTGCGCCACAGCCGATCCCGCAGACCCGCTACCATCTTTTGTCCGACATAATTCAGCAAGTAGATGGACACGCCCCCGGCAATCGTCTGAGCGATAAAAGCTCCGATAATTCCGGCAATTTGCAATTTACTTATGGAAGCCAACGAAAATCCGTCAACCAGCGTTTTGGTGAACATAGGAATGACAAGACCCACCAGCGTAGAGACGATACTGAGGGCAATAGCCGTCGTCAGCAGGCTGTAGGAGGGCTTGGTTTCTTTCAGCAGCGTCAGGAACGGTTTTAGTGCCGCGCCCTGCGTCTTTACAGATTTTTTGCTGTTCATGGAGGTTCTCCTTTTCGTCCGGATAAATAGAAGGATGCTTTCAGCTCCCGTCTCCCGTAATCCAATGATAAGCTTGCTGTTTAAACTGAAGTTAAACAATTCAAAAATAAGTTAGGGACCAGGGACATAGTGAAGTCAGTAGGCAAAACCGGGATAGCTGCTGTTAATCATGGATAATCTAAGAAAATGGCACCTTGTGCCTTGTATATATAACGACAATCGCGCAAAAATCACCAGAGATTTGGAAATCTGCTCAAAAGTTGGTTTGTATCCCTTTTCAACACGTGTTACAGTGATAGAAGTTGCCTAGAGACGGCGGCAATGAATATATGTACAGCATTTAGCGGGAAAGGAGTGCCCAATTTGCGGGAGAACCTTCATATGCAATCTTCTTTCACGTCCTTAAAATGGTTCAATTTCTTCGTATATGGAACCATGGTCCTGTTCACCAGCTTTTTTCAACTATACCTTCAGGATGTAGGGATGAACAAGCTTGAGATCGGCAGTGTCATTTCCTTGGGTGCGCTCGTTTCCATCTTCGCTAATCCGTTCTGGGGCATTTGGACGAACCGTTACCAGAACATTCGCCGAATCGTGCTGATCATGCTGACGGGAACACTGCTCTTATCACAACTTGTCTTTCAAGCAAATACATATGAGATGATCTATATCTCCATTATCTTGTTCTTCTTCTTCCAAGGGCCGCTGTTTGCCCAGAGTAATACGATCATTCTGAGCTATATAGACGGAACAACCTATCGTTTTAAGTCCTTCCGGCTCTGGGGCTCGTTGGGATGGGCCATCACTGCGCTAGCTGTAGGCCCCATTATTGACCGAACGGGTGTCTCTATTTTATCCTATCTGTTCGCAGCACTACTACTTGCTTCGATGGTATCGCTGCTGGCACTGCCTAAGCTGAATCATTCCATCGGGATGGCTCCGCTGCCGTTCAGAGGCTTTGGCAAACTTTTTGCCAATCCTTTTTTCCTATGCTTTATTCTCTTCGGAATTCTCGTTTCCATTCCGAATACGATGAATACGACGTTCATGTCGCTGTATATCTCGGATTTGGGCGGCTCCAAAACCATGATTGGACTGGCTGTCTTCCTCTCGTCCATCCTGGAGGTTGGCGTATTCGTTCTCTGCGAACGATTCCTGAAACGCAAGATATCGGTGCTGATCGGCTGTCTGACGCTGGTCAGTGCCCTATACGTTCTGCGGTGGTGGCTGATGGCTGATGCAACGATCCCACTGGAGGTAGCCCTCATACAGATTCTGCACAGCATTACCTTCGGTGGATTTTTCTATGTTGGTGCCCAGTTAACTCGTCTGCTCGTGCCCCGCCCGTACCAATCTTCAGGACAAGCGCTCTATACTTTAACATGGAGCGGAATCTCCGGGATTCTGGGTGGCATTCTCGGAGGATGGCTGTATCAGAATCTCGGGGCCCTCAGCATGTATCAGGGCAGCGTGTTCCTAACCTTTATCGGAACGCTCGGCTTCGGGTTTATGTGGCTGTTCGTCATTCGTGGCCGCTATCAACCTGTCTCTGAAGAACCAGCGCTAGTGGAAGAAGTCGAGTTGTAATCAGGGTTCATGTACAAATAGGGGGAGTTCCGCAGCACTGTTCAGTGACTGCAGGAACTCCCCTTTCGTATGTCTGGTCCTTGTAACTGTGATTCCAGACTACTTATTTCGGCAGTTGAAACGAGCTTTTCAAGGATACTATTAGATTGAACACCAGATGACCTGGCGCCGAATATTTGCTGTCCACGTTGAAGTAACCGTGACGGAAGAATTGGAACTTGTCCTGAGGCACACTATCCTTCAGGCCCGGCTCCACAAAGCCCTGCAGAATCTCCAGGGAGTTCGGGTTCAACTGATCCAGGAAGGTTGGCTCCGGCTTGTCCCCCGCTTCATCCAGACCTTCCACGTCAACCACTTGATCCGGCTCTTCCGCTGCAATCAGAGGCTCCAAGAGGCGGAATTCTGCTGGAACAGCTTGACTTGCTTCGACCCAATGCAACGTTCCCTTCACCTTGCGACCTGTAAATCCGCTACCGCTTTTCGTCTCAGGATCATAGGTACAATGCAATTCAACAACCTCACCGTTCTCATCCTTGATAACCTCATTGCACTTGATAAAGTAAGCATGCTTCAAGCGCACTTCATTACCAGGGAACAAACGGAAATATTTGCTTGGGGGGTTCTCCATGAAGTCATCGCGTTCGATGTAGATTTCACGGGAAAAAGGAATTTGGCGAACGCCCATTTCTTCATTCTCCGAGTTATTCTCCGCTTCCAGTAACTCACTTTGGCCTTCCGGATAGTTCGTAATGACAACCTTAAGCGGGCGAAGCACCGCCATTGTGCGCGGCACAGTCAGCTTGAGATCCTCACGAATGAAATGCTCCAGCATCGGGTAATCTACCAAACCGTTGTTCTTGGAGATTCCGGTCTCGAACACAAAATTGCGGATCGCTTCAGGTGTATAACCACGGCGGCGTAAACCCGAAACCGTAGGCATACGCGGATCGTCCCAGCCATCGACATGGCCTTCATCAACTAGAAGTTTCAGCTTGCGCTTGCTCGTCACGGTCTGGGCGAGATTGAGGCGTCCAAATTCATATTGATGCGGTACAGACGGCATTTCGCATTCCGCGATCACCCAATCGTAGAATGGACGTTGATCCTCGAACTCCAGGGAACACAGAGAATGCGTTACACTCTCGATGGCGTCTTCTAGCGGATGGGCAAAGGCATACATCGGATAAATGCACCATTTGTCGCCCGTATTATGGTGGTGAGCATGAGAAATCCGATAAATGACCGGATCACGCAGGTTAATATTCGGTGAAAGCATGTCGATCTTGGCACGAAGCACCTTTTCGCCGTTCTGGAATTCCCCTGCACGCATACGACGGAAGAGGTCGAGGTTCTCCTCGATACTGCGCTCACGGTAAGGACTGTTCTGTCCCGGCTGCGACAACGTGCCGCGCAGCTCGCGGATCTGTTCAGCACTCAGATCGTCCACATAAGCTTTGCCTTTGTTGATCAGCAGTTCAGCACGCGCGTACATTTCCTCAAAATAATCGGAGGCGAAGCGCAGCTCTTCCCATTCATAGCCGAGCCACTTCACGTCTTCCTTAATGGAATTGACGAACTCGACATCCTCTTTGACGGGATTCGTGTCATCAAATCTTAGATTGGTCTTGCCACCAAACTCATCCGCAAGTGTAAAGTTGATCCAAATCGCCTTGGCATGTCCGATATGTAAATAGCCGTTCGGCTCCGGCGGAAACCGGGTGATCACTTCCTTGGCTTTACCCGAGCGGAGATCTTCGGTAATGACATTCTTAATAAAATTGGAGGGGGTGCTACGATTCTCCACAGATATCAACCTTTCGTTCTGGATTGTTACTACTACCTTGTATGAACATGTTTCCTACTAATATACCCGTTACGCAGGGATTGTTCAATAAAAGGGGACCGGGTTCCGAATGCTTTCTTCCGGTACCTATGAATCTTTTGACTTCACTCCCGGCGATAGAGTAGCATGAGAGCATAGAGCCTTTTTACCTTAATTTACATCTAAAAGGGGGATTCACCTGTGAAAGTCATTAAGCTGCCCAAGGAGCAGCGGGAGCTTCTTGTAGAGCATATCCGCAGCCACTTTGAGGCTGAACGCGGCGAGACCATCGGTCACCTAGCCGCAGACAATCTGCTCGACTTCTTCCTGCAAGAACTGGGCCCTTCCATCTATAATGAAGCGCTCAAAGATTGCCGTGGCCTGGTGGGCCAGCGGATGCAGTCGCTGGAAGAGGACATTTATGCGCTGGAATGGAAACAGCGCAGATAGACAGATTAGGCCATGGGCTGCAAAGGAGGCTGCGACTTGTTTAATTACGTTATAGACGAAGAACTTATGCTCAAACCACTGGCTCCGGAGCATGCCCGCCCGATGTTTCAACTGGTGGATCGCTCACGGGAGCGGCTTAGACAATGGCTGCCATGGGTTGACGGCGTCACGGAGCAGGCACATATCGCCAGCTTCATTAAGAATGCCATGAAGCTGGGCGGCGACAACGGAGGCTTCTCAGCAGGATTGTGGGTGCAGGGCGAACTTGCTGGCGTGATTGGCTATCATGAGATCGACTGGCATAATCGTTCCGTCGGTATCGGTTACTGGCTGGGCGAAGGCTACGAAGGCAAAGGGTATATGACCAGTGCTGTACGGGTATTCGTCGACTACGCGCTGCTAGAGATGGAGCTAAATCGTATAGAAATCCGCTGTGCCACAGGCAATGCCCCTAGCCGCGCCATTCCTGAGCGGCTGGGCTTTGTGCTGGAAGGTGTAATTCGCCAGGCAGAAAAGCTGCCGGACGACTACGTGAACCACGCCGTGTATGGCCTGCTACGTAGTGAGTGGCAGCTACTGGGCTAGCCATAAATCCTAGCCTTATGTCTCAACCAAGCAACCCGTTCTCCTTACACAATGGATAACGGGTTGCTTGGATTTAGGCGCTACCTGTCTCTTCTTTCTGCCCTCCGGTCAGCATAAGGCCCATAAAGATTTCATCGACATAATAGCCTCCGAGATAAAATTCTTCCCGCAACCGTCCCTCCTCCTGAAATCCACAGGATCGGTAGAAGGTCAGTGCCACCTCATTACTTGCAAGCACACGCAGGCGAAGCTTGCGGATGCCGTAATCCCTGACATGCCTTTTGACGGCTTCCACCAATTGACGTCCAATACCGGATCGCCGAAACTCCGGATGGACAGCAATATTAATCTCACAGACATGCCTGTGGCTCTTCATCGGGCTGGGACTGCCAAAACCGACATACCCGCACAGCCTGCCATGATCCAAGGCCAATAGCTGAGAGCCAGGTGGTGAATGCTGCAAATAATCCTCCCGCGAACGCCATTTCAAAGGTCCCGGTGTTGTCTCCTCGGTCCAGACGAGATGATCCAGCACAATCAGATCACCTGCATCCCTGATCTCCGAGGGCCGGATCATCAGTGCGCCGCCATCCATTCGTTGCATAAGATACCCCCTTGCCCCACACTTTGGAATATATATCAGGCCGATGGTCATCTATGAGAAGGCCTAAGTTGATACGGTCGCCTGGTCCGCCGAGCCGCGCCGGCGATTGATATAGGCATGAATAATGAAGAACAGGGTGGACAACACCGCCATGGCACACGCCAGCCAGGCGGTAGGCGACAATCCCCCACTGTCATACAAGCTACCCATGAAATAGGGGCCGATAACTCTGCCGATGGCTCCAATGCCTCCGCTAAGCCCCAGGTAGAACGGGGCACTGCGGTTCGCATGTTCGGTGATGAAAGCCGGCATAGCCGGAGAGATTAGCATTTCACCGAACGTGGTCAACACCATGGCCAGAATCAGGCCGGGGTAACTCTGCACGCCCAAGATCACGGCATAACCGCTCAAATAGAGCAGTGCGCTGACCGTCATTTGGGCCGTGGAGTCTTTGGCGAACCAGCGTTTCAGCAGACTGATCACAGGCTGAGCAGCAAAGATCAGAATGCCGTTTAGCGTCCAAAGGAAGCCATACGCTTTCTTGGGCCAGTCTTCCGAGATAATAAACGGTGACACACCCGTGTTCCAAATGGAGTTGCCGACCAGCAGGAACAGCGAAGCTACCGACATATAGAGGTAGATTCTTGTATTACCCATCAGCAGCCAGCCGGACTGACTGCGGGGCTGATGTTTTTTATAATCCGTTCCCTCTGCCTCCGGTCCCGTTCCGACTCGCCGCAGATATATGAAGAAGAAAACGGCAAATACAGCTGAGGTCACACCGTTCATCACAAAGCTCAGCATGTAGGAGATATCAGCGAGAAAACCGCTCAAGGCCGTACCCAGCGCCACCCCTATATTATTGGCAACGTAGACTATGTTAAACAGCTCACCCCGCTGCTTGGCAAAACGAAAGCCAATAAAGGCCTGAATGGCCGGGAGTGACAACGAATTGAATAGTCCCACAAATCCCATTACAATCATGAAAATTGTCCAATTGTGACTGGCGGCCGGAAGAGTGAACAACGCAAGGGCGTTCATGGCGAGCGCTCCAACGATCAGGCGGTTCACGCCAACTTTATGGTACAGGGAGCCACCCAGCAGTTGACCAGCAATCCCTCCCAGGGATTGAATCAGAATGACCAGACCGGCGTCCTTCATGCTACGACCGAGCTCATCGAATACATACATGGTCACGAGCGGCCACATCAACGCACTTCCTGTCGCATTGATCAGGCTGGCAATCAGAAATACTTTTACTTCCTTAGGATAAGCAGATAAAAACCTCATAACTAGTGTACATCCTCTGTAAGTTTGGTGTCGTCAATTCCATCCAGTATCCTCCCATCAGTGGCTGTAGGGCAAGTATGTACACTGCCGCTTTGTCGCATCGTCGCAATATTTCATTAAAGTGAATAAAGTCAATGGAATGACACTTCTTCATGGTCTGAAAATCAGTTCTCGAAGCGCGATTGAATGACCCTGATTCACCCCTGTATTCCCAGGGTAATAGACCCTAAGAAACACTCCCTACTAGAATCGCCGTGCATTTCGATTTCGTTCCCCCGAGTCGAGAACGCGGCGAATTTTTGTTGTGTCATGGTATAAAAAAACACTCCCCGTGGACACCGGCCTGTAATCTGACTTCAGGACCTGCGTACCCCAGAGAATGTCTGTTCATCAACATAGCCCGATGGGTCTACGTATTAAGCATGTTTCTTCGCACTGGCGACAGACATGCTGTCCACCGCTTGCACCGCCGTAGGTGCCTTGCGCAAGTAAGCTGCCCAATAGGCTGCTGCTACAAAGATCGCCCCACCTGTCAGATTACCCAGCCAGACCGGAATAAAGTTCATTAAATACTCGTACCAGGAATAGTGTCCCTCAAAGATCGCCGCCGGAATGAGGAACATATTGGCTACAACGTGCTGGAAGCCGATGGCTACGAACGCCATGGTCGGAAACCAGATGCCGAGGATTTTGCCACTGAAACTGTCTGCCCCGTAGGAAAGCCATACTGCCAAGGCGACGAGCCAGTTACAGCCGATACCAGATACGAAAGCCGGGAGGAATCCAGCTTCAAGCTTATGTCCCGCCATATCCACCAGTTTGGCAAGGTAGACTCCGTCTGACGTTAGCCCCGCGACATGCCCGAAGAAATAGGCAACGAACAAGGCCCCTGCCAAGTTACTCAGTGTGATCAACGTTAAGTTCTTGACGACTTCCTTGAATGAAATCTTCTTCGCCATAAAGGCTAGCGGCACCGCCATCATATTGCCTGTTAATAGTTCCGCTCCTGCCAGTAGCACAAGAATCAGACCTACCGGGAAGACTGCTGCCCCGATAAAATTAGCAATAGAGCCCCATTCTTTGGGAGCGGAGGCAATCACGCGGATATCCAGTAAAAACCCGAGGGCGATAAAGGCACCGCCCAGGAAGCCAAGTATAAGGACGGTACTCAGCGGATTGTGCGCCTTCTTGATTCCGTTCTCCACCGTTGCTTCAGCAATTTGCTGAGGTTTGTTATAAGCCATGGTTCGTATCCCCTTTTAATACTTTAAATTTGTTCCTTTATGCCATTGTAGCGTGTCATATAAGACATTAACGTGATAATAATCACTACTGCAAAAGACAAGTGAAAATTTTCACTGACATGTCATAATTAGCGTTTGGACATGCAAAAAAACCGAAGCCAGTACTCTGGCTCCGGTCTGCATGATGATAATTTTATACTAGTGCGGTTTCCTTTACAGGCAGGGTTTGCTGCAATGCCTGCAGTCCGGCAGTATTCAAGAAATTCCACGGCTTGTTGTAGTGCGGCTGGAAGAAGAAATCTATAAAGGCCAGCTGATCCACCGTCATCTTATTCTGGATGCAGACCGAGATCGTATTAATGGATTGTGTCAAATCCATCTTGGACATAATCTGCGCACCCAGGATGCGGCGTGTTGCACGTTCAAATACTACTTTGAGCTGCACTTGCTCGAATGTCGGCATGAACTCCGGACGGTAGTTGTCAGTAATCATAACGCTATCTACTTCCATGCCTTCACCCCTGGCAGCTTCCTCCGTCAGTCCCGTTCCAGCAATATTGTCTTCATAGATCTTGATGCCGGATGTTCCTTGCGTGCCCATGTAGGGAATCGTTTGGGCGACAAGATTACGGGCCACCAGGGTGCCCATCCGCACAGCGTTAGTCGCTAGTGGAATGTAGGCATTTTTACCGGTTGGGTTATAGTGAATCGCGCAGCTGTCGCCAGCGGCGAAGACATCCGGCGCACTAGTCTCCATATAGTTGTTCACAATGATCGCGCCGTTCGGCAGCATCTCAACCTGATTTTTCAACAGTTCCGTATTCGGACGGAAACCGATGCAGAGAATTACCAGCTCGGTCTCATGCTCCCCTTTGCTAGTGATAACCTTGGTAATCTTACCATTCTCGCCGGCAAAAGAGCTGACCTTCTCACCAAGCGCCAAGGTGATACCGTGATCCTTCAGCGACTGCTCGGTAGGAGCAGTGAATTCTTCGTCCAGGTATTTGCTCAAAATCCGCTCTTCCCCGTCGATCAAGGTTACTTGTTTTCCGTTCATCTGAAACGCCTCAACCAGCTCTACTCCGATATATCCGGCGCCAACTACCGTAATCCGGTTCACTTGTTGGGCTCTTTCAATGATAGTGTTGGAGTGATTGTAATTCTTCGAGAGCAGAATACCGTCCAAATCCATGCCTTCCAGCTTCGGAACAATCGGCCACGATCCGGTGGTCATGATCAGCTTGTCATAGGTATCATCAAATTCCTGTCCGTTCGCAAGGTTGCGGGCCCGGAGTGTCTTGGCTTTGGTATCCACCGCAATCACTTCGTGACGCATGTTCGTCTTCACCCCAAGCTCAGCGAGCTTCTCAGGCGAGGAATAGAACAGTCCTTGAGGGTCTTTAACAACACCACCTACATAAAGGGCAATCCCGCAAGAAAGGAACGAAATGTTGTCGTTGCGCTCATACACCGTAATCTCAGCGTCAGGATAAAGCTGGGCTGTATTAACGATGGCTGCGGTTCCGGCATGGGTACATCCAATGACTGCTACTTTCATGATTTCTTCCTCCTCCAATTTGAAAAGCTTATATATTATTTATTTGTGATTTATTTCACTTTATGGACTGATTATATTGTGATTTTTATCACATTTCAAGCCTTTTTCTGCAATTCCTTAAATTGTTCACAATTTTAAGTATTTTGTGTCCGCTTCCTGCTGAATTGCGGTTACCTTTAGTTTCTCCATGATACAGAGCCGTTATGACCTTCAAACCAAGCCTATAAATGCATAAAGCCCCAAGCCTTACCGTCCATACAGACAAGTAAAGCCCGGGGCTATAGATACATTCCAATCTTTATTCTAATCCGTGTATCTCGCCATCCTCATCGACTCGTAGCCCTTCGGCTGCCGGTCGTGCTGGAAGACCTGGCATAGTCACGATGTTGCCAGTAATAACTACAGCAAACCCGGCACCTAGTGAGAGTGTGATGTCACGCACGCCCATAGTAAAGCCTTCGGGTGCGCCAAGAAGCTTGGCCTGATCGGAGAAAGAATACGGCGTCTTAGCCATGCATACTTGCAGCTCATTCAGACCCAGTCGATCAATCACAGCCAGGCTGCGCTTGGCTGCGGGAGAGAAGTTCACCTCTGCACCACGGTAGATTTCCCGCACGATAGTGGTGATTTTGTCCGTAATATCAAGGTTATCCCCATACAAAGGCTCAAAATCAGCACTATCTTCCTCTAGTACTTGCAGCAGTTTACTCGCCAGTTCCAGACCGCCGGCTCCGCCCTCCGCCCATACCTTGGATACGGCAGACGGCACCTTCAGGCGCCCGCAAGCTGCCTGGATCGCCTCGATCTCGGCCGGGCTATCGCCGGCAAAATGATTGATTGCCACAACAACGGGCACGCCGAACTTGCCCAGGTTCTCAATATGACGTTCCATGTTAGGGATGCCTTCCAGCAAGGCTGTTTGATTCTCAGACCCGAGCTCACTCTTGGCAACACCGCCGTTGTATTTCAGGGACTTCACGGTAACCACCAGTACGGCTGCGGCAGGGGTTAATCCAGCTTGACGGCATTTAATGTCCATGAATTTCTCAGCTCCAAGATCAGCGCCAAAACCGGCTTCCGTGACAACAAGATCACCCAGCTTCAGCGCATAGCGAGTACCTATAACACTGCTGCAGCCATGAGCAATATTCGCAAAAGGCCCACCATGCACGATAACCGGCGTGCCTTCCAGCGTCTGCACCAGATTCGGCTTCACCGCTTCCTTCAGCAGGGCTGCCATGGCCTCCACCGCACCCAGCTCCTGTGCTGTGACTGGCTGACCGAGATGGTTATATCCAACAAGAATCCGGCCCAGCCGTTTCTTAAGATCAGACAAATCATCACAAAGGCAGAGCACGGCCATAATCTCTGAAGCTGTAGTAATCTGAAAGCCAGTCTCCCGGACGGTACCGTTGCCGTCCCCGAGACCAGTTACAATGCTCCGCAGACTGCGATCGTTCATATCCATGACGCGCTTCCATACGATTCGCTGAGGATCTAGATCCAGCGTATTGCCATGGAAGATATGATTGTCGATCATAGCAGATAATAAGTTATGCGCAGAGGTCACCGCATGAATGTCTCCGGTAAAATGGAGGTTTATCTCGTCCGCCGGGATAATCTGTGATTGGCCCCCACCAGTAGCTCCGCCCTTCATGCCCAGGCAAGGCCCCAGCGAAGGTTCGCGCAGCGCAGCTACTGTCTTTACTCCAGAAGCGTTCAGTGCCTGAGCGAGACCAATTGTTGTCAGCGTCTTACCTTCTCCAGCCGGCGTGGGATTGACCGCCGTCACCAGAACGAGCTTCCCGTCTGGACGGTGCCTGAGCTCCTCCCAGAGCGAAGGCGCCAGCTTACTTTTATATTTACCATACAGCTCCAGATGTTGTTCACCAATTCCTGCTTCTGCTGCTACTTCCGTAATCAATTTCATGCCGTGTACAGAACCCTCCTGCCAATTATTATTCTGAAATCTTCCCTGCTTTATGCGAATTATTGTTATGTATCATTGCTACTAAAGAATACAAGGTCTATGAAAAGCGTCAAGGATTATTTTCACACTTCAGTGATCTCTACAAGGCTAAATAGACAAACTCCCGGACAACAGCTAAAAGCCGTGTCCGGGAGAAAATGTGATTCCTAATTTTCTTGCTTACTGAAGATTATAACAAGGACTCGATGCTGTCCTTCATCGTCTCAGGCGATTCTTTCGGCTCAACGCGAGCGGTCACATTGCCGCTACGGTCGACGAGGAATTTGGTGAAATTCCACTGGATGTCACTGCTCTCGCCTTCACCTGGTTGCTGTTCCTTCAAATATTCGAAGAGTTGGCTGGCTTCTGGTCCATTAACATCTACCTTGGCAAATACCGGGAAGGACACGCCATAGTTAATCTGGCAGAATTCCGCTGCCTCTTCACTAGTTCCTGGCTCTTGTCCCGCAAACTGATTGCAGGGAAAGCCCAAAACTACTAATCCTTGTTCTCCATACTGCTCGTACAACTTTTGAAGCTCTCCATATTGCGGAGTCAGCCCGCATTTGCTGGCCGTATTGGCAATCAGCAGCACCTTGCCTTCATATTCCGTTAACGGTACTTCCTTGCCCGCTGGCGTAACCCCCGCAAAACTGTAGATCGACATTGTGCTACCATCCTCTCAAAATTCATTAGTTTTCTATATTTTACTCCTATTCCGGTCCGAATACAAAAGTACGTCCTATACACCCTAGATTGTGTATCCGATCACTATAATCCATCGGCAAATAAAAGCCGCCGAGCGATCCATAAGGACCGTCCGGCGGCTGGCACAGCCAATACATTATCGTTCGCAGAGCGGAATCTCCTCGAGGATGCCTGAAGCAGGCTGAATGCGGAATGTCTTGAATTCAAATCCCTTCAGGCTGACTTCGCTGCGGATGCCAAGCGCAGGGATACTGACGGTGGTGGAACCACCGGAGCCCGTCGGCTCGAACAGCCTCAAAATGTAGCCGTCGCCTTGCTCCTCTTTCTTGAAAGCGCTGAGCTGGATACGTTCATCTTCCAGTACGATAAAGGAGTCCATCGGCCCGCCCTCCCCTGACGGGAAGAATGACAATGCGTAAGGGCGTTCGTTATGACCCAGCGCTTCCCGGTCCACCCGGTCTCTGCGATCTGCAAGCTCTCCCGCATTCAGCCAGAAGATGTAGCTGCGTTCACCCTGATCCATCCGCGGCTGGAAACGATCCTGGACCATAATCGGACGGTCTCCGATTGGATGAGCACAGTATCCTGCGCCCCGCAATAGCGACAGACGAGCTTCGCCTTGACGGAAATCTCCGCCGTAGATCCCGTTATTGATACAAGTAACCGCCATATTCTGCGCTGCATCTTCCACTGCAATCCACTTCTGGGCCACCGTCTCATTACCCTCCCGATCCAGCGGATTGACCCCAAAGGCTGTCTGGCCAAGGAAGTCCCCTTGCTCCAGAACCGTAGGGATGGACAGCTTGAGCATCTTGTCCTTCTCGTTCCAGTAGACACGCAGCTCGATTTCAATCTCCGTCCCCTGCTTCGGAAGCTTATAGAGCTGACAAATGCGGGAATTGCCGTATGTCAGCACCGATTCAATCACCGTGCGTACCGCCCCATCTTCAATGACCCGTACTGCCGGAAGTGGATTCTTGACCCCGGAGAATACACCACTCTCTTCTTCAGTCATCAATTCAAACCTGCCTTCTACAGGGCCAAAAGCAATGGTGTCCATTCTCCATGGATCTTCATTGTCCTCAAACACCAAAGCTGCAAATGCATCCTTACGCAGGTACGAAACGCCCTTGACGGAGTATTCATCCATCCGCCCTGTTGCAGCATTTATGACTACCCGCAGATCCGCCGTTTCAAACCGGAAGGCCCCGTCCCGCTCTTTAAGCTGCGGAAGCGGCTTCTCCGCCAACATCTTAATCCGGGCGTCAAAGCGGTTCATCGAAGAAGGAGCAAGCTCGGCCTCAAAGACCACTCTTTTTCGCCAGTCCAAATTCAAGTTACTGAGCTCCTTTTCCGGCTGACACGGGAGCAATTGTCCATCTCTGTATACTTGAGGCATAGAGAACTCTTCATTCCAGTTCTGGTCCTCCAGCATAAATTCACACTCAAAAATGCCCTTCACCGGGAACGGATGCGGATTATAGATCAGGATCGGATATTCTTTCAGCGCCGCCTTGGGCTGGCCCGAAGCCAGTGCGAAGAAGGCTCTGGCCTTCAAACGTGCCACGATCTCAAGCCCATGGTCAATCTGCCGCAGCGAAGCCTCTTCCGCCGGTTGTATTGATGTTCCAGGCAGGATGTCATGGAACTGAGCAGTGAGCAGATCACACAACGCTTCATACAGATCGTTAGAAGGATACGACAGCAAGCCTTGAAGCGCCGCTACTGACAGCATTTTCTCCGTCATAAACAGCTCATTCTCCAATTGACGGTGCTTCTGCTTAATGCGAATCATGGAGGTGTAGCAGCCCACAAACCGGGGATTGAGATCGCCCGCAAAGGCCGGCAGCTCCGCCGCTCGCAAATCCTCGAAATACGCTTCCGGCGTGGAGTGAATAATCTCGAAATCTTTCCGCTCCGCGATCAGCTCTCCGATCTGGGCCAAGTCAATTCGGGATGGACCGCCGCCGTGGTTGCCTACTCCCCAGAGCACAAGTCCTGTGTCCCGGTCTTCGTGATCACTCAGCCAGCGCTCGATCTTCTCACGGGTTTTGCCCATATTGGTGTTATAGCCGCCTTCGATCTTATGGGCCATCACCTTTGAGCCATTATAGCCTTCCCAGATGAAATCTCCCGCTGGAAGGGCATCCATCTCATCAGGACGCATAAAGATATATGAATCATATCCGGCTTGTTCAAGGATCTGCACCAGTCCCCGGGTATGTCCGAACGAATCAAAATTGATCGCAGTTGTCGGCTCCACGCCGAATTTCTCCCGGAAATAGGCTTTGCCCAGCAAGATCTGCCGAACGAAAGATTCCCCGGAAATCATGTTGCAATCAGGCTGCAAATACCAACCACCCATGATCTTCCACTTGCCTTCCTTCACCAGTCGCTGAATACGCGCAAACAGTTTGGGTTCATATTCCTCAATCCATTTATAGAGAATCACTTCATTGTGATTAAAAATATAACCGTCGAATTCCTCGCAAAACTCCGCCGCTGCGCGAAAGGTTGATACAGCTGCTGCCGCCCCTTCCTCCCATTCCCACTGCCATACAGGGTCCAGGTGGGCATTGCTGAGCAAATGCAGTTTTTTCATCTCTTGCCGCCTCCTTAAGTAAGGTCATCTTCTCCCTTCCATTGTGAGGCCGCAGGACGCCTGCGTACATTTCCAAAACACGCGTATATTTGTCCAATTATGATATAATGTATCCAAAAAACAGAAAGAAGTCATAATCCAAAATGGAACTCAACGACTGGAAAAGCGCTCTCCCTCCCGTTTTCAATCGCTTATGCGAAGAAATACAGGTGATGGATGTCATTATTGAATGGGTAGATATCATTTTTGAACAAATAGGCACCGCCAGCAAATGTCCACCCCACGCCCACACCTGGTTTGAATTCAACTATGTGCTGACCGGGCGATTGGATACACATTTCGGCGGAGATTCCATCTGTGTCCAGGCTAGTGAGTTCTTCCTTATCCCCCCGGGCATGGTTCATTCCCATACGTATACTAAGGGTAATCCGCATGAGGGCCTCTGTTTCAGGTGGCGGATTCGGCGTGCAGACAGAGCAGAAGGAAGTTTGCCTGGAGATTCCCTGTACGCACGGTTACTCCGGCTGCAAAAGTGGAAGCCCGGCTCCTACCGTGATGAAGCTGGATTTGGAGCCATGCTGATTCATTTTCTTCGCGAAGCCGCATTAGAGCGTTCGGAGCTTGGGCTTCAGCTCTTGCTTGTCGGACTATTGGAGCAGCTCTGCACCCTTCAACAGTCGATGGAGGGAGAATCAGGATTAACTAGAACCTATCAGGACCCGCTGGTGCGAAAAGTGGAGATTTACTTGGAGGACTATCAGGGCGGTCGCCTGAGCGTCGCGGAATTGGCTGCGTCACTGCATATGAGCTACGGACATCTGTCCCGGCAATACAAGAAGCTTACAGGGCATACCATTGTGGAACGGATGAATCAGATCAGGCTGGAAAAAGCGGCCGAACTGCTTCGCCTGCCAGACGCCCTTGTCTCAGAATCGGCAGAACAAGCCGGCTTTGCCGACCTTAGCTATTTCAGCAGGGCTTTTAAAAAACGCTATGGACAAAGCCCACTGAGCTATCGAAAAGAGCAACTTAGGCTGCCAATAGAAGAAGCTAGGGAATGAGATCACTCGCCTACTGACACCACAATGTGGTGAAATTGAAAGGAATCTCTCACGACGGCTGTAATTCAAGAGATAAACTTTACTAAAACGACGCCAGGACACTGTCCCGAAAGTGAGCTGTCTACGCGCAGTGACGGATTCTTTTTATTTGCAAAAACATAAAAACAATAGAGCAGCGATTCTGCTGTTATTAGACGCTGCTCTGCGTATTGACAGAAGCGTCCCAAAAGCTATGCCATGGTCTATGGGACACTCTTTTTTTCCCTAATGAACAATTGATCTAAGCCTAGAAGGTTGAGGGGGTGGGAAATAGATGCAAATATGCACCTTAATTTCTATCTATATGTTTAATTTAAGGAATTAAGTGAAAAATTGTATGTTAATTCTTATCTTAGTTTGAAAAAGAGCCTTTTTCGTGAATATAAGGTACAATATTGCACTTATTTCGCGAATACAGCGATTTCACCATTAATTAAAGTACCGAATTGCCTTTATTTCAAACCACGGGGCACCTGTTACGGTTACGGTTACGGTTACGGTTACGGTTGTGGTTGTGGTTACGGAGTACAGGGTACAGCGTACCTGTTACGGTTTGCGGGTTACCTCTCACAAGTCACTAGCCAAGACGCACAAGTTAACAGCCTCCGGCCAGCTACCATTATCCATCTCATTAGGTCAGACCATGCAAAAGAGGATGTCCGTAAGCCTATGGCTTATCGGACATCCTCTTCCATCATGCTAGGTCCATGCCTATTGAGACACCGGAACCGCATTATAGTATTCCTCCAGCGTAACGCCGCTCTGTACAATATCAGCCGCTATCTCCTTGCCGACATAACGAATATGCCATGGCTCATACATGTATCCGGTAATGTTCTCCTTGCCCTCTGGATAACGGATGATGTACCCATACTCCGCTGCATGTTCAGCCAGCCATTTGGCTTCTGGCGTACCGGCGAAGCAGCTTTCTGCTGCGCACTTCCCGTCACTGCTCGTCACATCAATAGCTAGTCCGGTCTGATGCTCGCTATGGCCTGGAACAGCGCTGTATCTGCGCGCTTTCTCCTCGCCATCACGTTGGACATAATTGTTGAACAGCCTCACCTGTGTGGATTGGGAACGGTAAGCGGAGACACCCGCCAGATAAATGCCATCTTTCTTCGCACCGGCAAACAAACCTTCCAGTGCCGAAGCCGCTTCCTTACGCATCATCCGTTTCTCAATTTCCTCCTTGAACGTAAACCGCACATTCGGATAGACGAGATCCTCCGGCTTATAGTTGTCCGGCAGTCCGTACTGCTTGTTCACCATCACCGTAATGCTGTCTGGTTCGGCAGCCGTTTGCTCGGAGGAACCGTTCCCCGAAGCAACTGGATCAGTTGAACCCGAAGGTACATCTCCTCCATTTGTGTTACTGTTGCCAGCGTTATCCGGCTTGTCCGATCCTTCATCACCCGGAACCTCCGTCGGCTTAGGCGAAGCCACAGGCTGACCCTGAAGGTTATCCTGTTGATTAGCTGACGCCCCCTGTTCCTCTGAGGCTGAAGGAATCGTATATTTACCGATCCCCCAACCGATAGCAATAACAATGATGAATAAGAACAGGACTCTTACTTTTTTGGACATCTTTCTACTTCTCCCTCCTAAACCCGTTTTCTTCTCTATTAGACCGGCAAACGACCGGAAATGTTTCATGAAGAAGAAATAGACACATCGTAACCTGTTATATTCCCAAAAAAATATTACCATAGTCGCCAGCGTAAACGCCAACTGCACTATGGTAACAAGGTTTACTCACGCCTGTCCATCGCCTTTATCTGGATGAGCCACGTCCGCCTTTACGGCCGCCGGAACTATTGCTACGGCCTCCGCTGCGCGGACCACTACCGCTGTAGCCGCTCTGACCTCCGCTACGTGAGCCACTACCGCTGTAGCCGCTCTGACCTCCGCTGCGTGAGCCATTGCCGCCGTAGCCGCTCCGGCTTCCGCCACGCGAGCCACTGTCGCCGTTGCCGCTCTGGCTTCCGCCACGTGAGCTATTGCCACCGTAGCCGCTCTGGCTTCCGCCACGCGAGCCATTTCCGCCGTTGCCGCTCTGGCTTCCGCCACGCGAGCCATTGCCGCCGTAGCCGCTCCGGCTTCCGCCACGCGAGCCACTGTCGCTGTAGCCGCTCCGGCTTCCGCCACGCGAGCCACTGTCGCTGTAGCCGCTCTGGCTTTCGCCACGCGAGCCACTGTCGCTGTTGCCGCTTTGGCTTCCGCTGCGCGGGCCACTAGCGCTGTAGCCGCTCCTTGGGCCATTGCCGCCTTGGGCGCTGCGGCCCGAGCGGGAGCTGGCTGCCGGCTGTTCCCAGACGGCAGCTTCCTTAGCGCGTCCACGGCCACCGCCGCCTTGACGCGCACCAGCCTCCGCACGCGGCGCTCCGCCGCTGCGGGCTGCCCCACGGCCGCCGGTCTTCGGTCCGCGACCGGCCCGTGCCGATTCGGCACCCTGGCGGCTACCTTGACGGCTTCCTCCGCCCTTTGCAGCAGCGGAGAATTCACCGACGCCGAACTCGTCTTTCTCATAGCGGCGGCGATCAAGCCGCTGCGAGATGCCCTGCTCGATCATGTCGAGGCCTTGATGGTCACGCGGCGAAGCGAAGGTAATCGCCAAGCCCTTGCCACCGGCACGGCCTGTCCGCCCGATCCGGTGAATGTAGCTGTCCACATCCAGCGGCATATCGTAGTTGAAGACATGCGTTACGCCTTCAACATCCAGCCCGCGGGCTGCTACGTCGGTAGCGACAAGAAGCTGTAGCTTGGCGTCGCGGAATCTTTTCATCACCGCTTCACGCTTGGCCTGAGACAAATCGCCATGCAGCTCATCACATTCGTAACCAGCCTGCCGCAAGGTCTCGTTCAGCTTAGATACCCGGCGTTTGGTCCGGCAGAAGATCATCGCCAAATACGGACGGTCCCGCTCGATCAAGGCTTGTAGTGCTTCCTCCTTATTCCGGTCAGAGCATTCCACTACCTGCTGACGGATATTGTCCAGCGGAATCGGGGAACCGCTCTTGATCACGATATCTAGCGGCTCTTTCATATAATTGGCTGCAAGACGCTTAATTGGATCTGGCATAGTTGCCGAGAACAGCATCGTCTGACGGCGGTAAGGCACAGCCGTGATAATGGTCTCAACATCCTCCAGGAAGCCCATATGCAGCATTTGATCTGCCTCGTCCAGAACGAGCATTTTCACCCCACTAAGATCCAGTGTCTCCCGGCGCAAATGGTCCAAGAGACGTCCAGGCGTTCCAATAATCAGGTGTCTACCGCCTTCCAGCTTGCGGAGCTGCTTCTCCACATCTTGGCCACCGTATACAGCGAGGATTTTGACGCCTGTGTGACGCGCCAGCTTGCGTGCCTCTTCTGTAATTTGCAAAGCCAGCTCCCGTGTTGGAGCCAGGATTAACGCCTGCGGATAAGCCCGCTCTACATAGATCTTGTCTAGAATCGGCAGCAGGAACGCAAGTGTCTTCCCTGTTCCTGTCTTAGCCCGCGCAATAACATCCAATCCCTGTACGACTGGCGGAATCGCTTCCTGTTGTACGGGGGTCGGTTGGACAATCCCTTGTCCTTGAAGAAGTCCAGTCAACACCTCTGAAACTCCCAAATCTTTAAAACCCGGCAAATTCTCCACCTCACTGTTTCTACAAAATAATGATGCTTCTCAGCATCTCTTCGCTTCCTAAACTTCAGACCTTCCGCAACATCCCTATTCAAGTAGAAACGGCTTTGCCGTCCTCTAAGGGACGGTATCCGTTTCAGCGAGAAATATAAGGATAATTTATAGTGTAGAACGAATCAATTTCATAATGCGGATTTCAATCCGAATAGGTACGATATCAAGTTGTACCTAAACCATGTACAATTTGATATCGATGATTAGATGCTTACTTATAGATTTATGAAATTGATTCAGAACATATAAATTCTTATATCTCAAACAAAAAGCGGAAGAACTCCGTCACCGGAGCCCTTCCGTCCCAATGTATCCTTGATCACCATAGCGGAGTCGTCAAGGTTCGGTTTCTTAAAGGGCAGCTAGTCACCGGACAGTTCAGACGGCACTCCATTGCTTTATATTCAACACTTTCGTCATGAGAATCCAGCTTAGGCTTAGAAAGTTCCTCTATATTGTACTTGATCCTCAGGCCTTTGTGGTGAAAATGGACAAGAATATTTCCTGATTCATTAGCCGGCTCTATTAATATACCCCAAATGGCAGCCTTTGCTTCAACTCGCTAGAACCTGCCCGATTTGAAAATCGAGAACAGCAGCCACAGGAACATTAGCAGCGCCACCACTGCGCCAATTTCCACCGTAGGGAAATCCCACAGATGGGAAGGATCACCCCGCATCGCCGAGCCGATAATCAGCCCCACCATGATGATGCTAAAGGCCAGCAGCACGATGCTGAAGGACAACCGGTTGCCGATCCGGTCCAACTTACGCTGGAGCGCCTGAAATTCAGGCAGTCCAACCTCAACCTTCAGCTTACCCGAGCTGACCAGCGCTGAGAGCTGACGTGCTTGTGCCGGCAGCTCAATCAGACTCTCGGCGAGGTCTGCTACGCCGTCCCACAGCTTGCGTTGGATCCGGCTACCGGTAAAACGCTCTTTGGCTAGCCGCTTGCCGAAAGGCTCAGCCATCTGGACAATGCTGAAAGAGGGGTCGAGGTTCCCGACGACCCCTTCCATAGTCAGCATCGTCTTGCCCAGTATGGCCAGATCCGGCGGAATCACCAATCGATGTTTGCGGGCAATGCCGAAGAGATCGTTCAGCGCCTTACCGATACTGACCTGATTGAAAGGAACATCATAATATTCATCCCGGAGACGGTCGACATCGTTATGCAGCCCCGCCCGGTCTGCACTCTCTGGAATCACGCCAAGCTTGAGAATGGCCCGCACCATCGCCTCTGTATTCTTGCGCATCAGAGCGATGATTAGCGCAGACAATTGCTCCCGCATCTGATCACTCAGACGGCCAACCATCCCGAAGTCGATCAAAGCCAGCTTCCCGTTCTCCATCAACATCACGTTGCCAGGATGCGGGTCGGCATGGAAGAAGCCGTGAATGAATACCTGGCTCAGCATCGTCTCTACAAGCTGCTGTGCGACCTCCTTGAGCTTGACACCCTTGTCCAACAGCTCCTGACGTCGGTTTAAGGTAATGCCTTCCACGTACTCCATGGTCAGCACCCTTGTTGAAGAGTAGTCCCAATAAATCTCCGGGATGTATACCGCCTCGTGTTGTTCTAGCTGACCCGCTATTTTCTCAGCATTGCGCCCTTCCTGGCTGTAATCCAACTCCGCCAGCAGAGACCTGGAGAACTCATCCGCCATGCGGGACAGGCCATACTGCTTGGCCCAATCCATGCGCCTCTCCGCCAGAGCGCACAGGTCGCGGAGAATCTCCAGGTCACGACTCATCGTCCGCAGCACGCCAGGACGCTGGATTTTGACTGCAACAGTCACCCCATCGTGCAGCACAGCACGGTGAACCTGACCGATGGAAGCAGCGGCAAGCGGTTTATATTCAAAGGATTGAAAAATCTCGTCCACATGCTGGTCCAACTCCTGCTCCACAATGGACCGGGCCGTGTCCGCCGAGAACGGCGGCACATGATCCTGAAGCTTCACCAGCTCCTGAATAATGGAATCGGGCAGCAAATCGGAACGGGTACTGGCGAGCTGGCCCAACTTGACAAAAGTTGGCCCCAAATCCTCCAGCACCCGGCGGATCCGCTCCCCGAGGGTTAGACTTTCATGAACCTCCTGTGTGACCAGACGGCGCGGGAGGGATAGAAGATGATAGAGCCCAAGTTCCTCCACCATATAACCAAAGCCATGACGCATAAGCGCCATGGCAATCGCCCGATAACGTCCAGCATGCCTGATGCGGACCGCCATTTATTCGTTACGCGTTTCCGGTAAGGTTCCTTCCAACCGGGAAATGCCCTCCAGCGCCGCTATGCGATGCTCCAGTCCGGCTATTTTGGCCTCAAGGGCTTCAATATCCTTGTGCGACGGCACCTTCAGGTCGCTCAGTACACGTTGTACTTGTTCTTGTATGGCTGACTTGAATACGCCGCGCTCTTCCTCTCCCCGCTCGATAAGCCGATCCACCAGCGCCTTCGATTCGGAGGGGGCAAGCTCTCCGCGCTTCACAAGATCCTCAACTGCCTTCTCAACTTTTTCCTTGCTGACTATGGTGAGGCCCACTCCTAAAGAGATCGCTTTTTTAAACAAATCACTCATGGCTCTTTCCTCCCAAAGATTGCATTTTGTTGTAAACAGAAGTCATGGTTAAAGTATACCCCACTAAGCAGCCATTTCACAAAAGAGGAACGAGACATTTATTCTTTAGGAAGTATGAGGAATGCGAGCGGCCCAGGTTGCAGCCTGCAAGATTAGCTCCCGGATCGCGGGATGTCGGAACGTAGGCTCATGATGGCCTGGCATCAGATAGACAACTCGTCCTTGACCATAGCGGTGGCACCAGGCAGCAGGCAGCCATTCCCCATCGGCTTCATATTCCAGAAGTACAGTTTTCTCTGTAAAAGGGTCAAATTCGAAGCGGTATGGCTCCTCATCCAGTTCAAAATCTTCAATTCCCTCCGTAATATCATGCTGCTGCACTCGGAACTTCAAGGGACCATAAGGCGGATGGGTGGTGAATTTCCCGCCGATTAGCTGGGCCAGCTCATAGCGCTTTGCCAGCGATACGCCGGTATGCAGAACAATAAGTCCACCGCCACCGCTCACATAACTTAGTAGCCCTGCCGTCTGCTGAGGAGACACCGTCTCATTCCATAATTCGTTATAAGCAATACATAAGTCATAACCGGCCAAATGCTCGCTCAGCAACAGTTTTTTATTCTCTGAACATTGAACTGTCAGCAGTTCATGCAAAATTTCACCGATTTGTTGATCCACTCCCTGCAAGGGATGGAAACGGGGATGGGTGTAGTCACCAAGTAATAGACATTTTCTTTTGTCCATAGGTGCACTCCTCCTTATTATTCGTCTGGTGTAATTGGTATGCGTTTCCTTTATTCTAAAGGAAAACGTTCTGGGATGTCCATTCATAACGGACTTTTCCTATAGATTCGTCCTCCAGTTAGAAAAGCATTTCCACCTTCGATTGCGGCGAAAATGCTCTCTTAATCGGCCTACTGTACGGGCTATCCAGCCCTCTATTCCGCTTAGCGGTTAGCGGCAAGATAGCGACCAAGCTCTACGAACATACTGCCCATACGCTCATGTTCTGGCATGACAATCCGCGTAATCCCCTCTTCTTGAAGTGCAGCAGAGGTGATGCGCCCGACCGACACGGCAAGCACATCATTCTCAAAAGCCTCTCGCAGTGCTTCCAGCTTATCCTTCTCCTTCGCAAATTGAGAGAGAAAACGAAATTGCGGTGCACTGGTAAAAGCCACGGCATCTACCTTGCTGGTCACAATCTCATATAGCAGCCTGTCCAGCTCACCAGGCTCGGGAGGGGTATGGCGGTACGGCAGGATCTGTCGGGTTACGGCTCCGATCGTGTCCAGCCATTCGGTGAGAACGGGTGCTGAATCACCGTGAAGCTGCAGCAGAATGTCCTTGCCCTGCAGATCCAGACTCTCCATGCCCCGGATCAGACCTGTGCTGCTGCCATCATCGTCGCGGGCGACAGGAACCAACCCCCTTTTCTTCAAAGCACTAACTGTTTTATAGCCCCGAGCGGCAATAAGGGATCCGGACAAGACTTCCTGAAAACGTTCCTCCAGACCCATGCTGCCGGCCATGGTGAACAATGCCTCCAGACCGATGCCTGTAGTCAGAATCACTAGATAAGGGGGGCTGGCAATCCAGCCCTCCAGGCCTTCGCGCAGTGCATCATCATCCAGAAATACGGTTCCCTGGGCAGGCCGCAGCAGCGCTGTCCCACCCATATTCTGTACCAGCTTGGTCATTTCCTCCGCCTTACGCGCACCGGCGAGGGCGATGGTGAGACCTTTTAATTGCTCTGCCATGAAATCTGCTCTCTCCTTATCATAACCCTGTTATTTTGCTTATCAGTATACTTGTAAATACCAGGAGATGGAAAGAAGGATTTGACTACCCCCGATCATCCAGCTTGAAGCGACTCGCCAGCTTTTGCAGCTCTTCGGCCAGATGGCTGAGATCCGCGGACGATGAGGCGATCTCCTCCACAGAAGCCAGTTGCTCCTGTGCGGCCGCGGATATCGTCTCTGTGCTGACAGCAGCTTCACCGGTGATCAGGCGAATTTCGGCAATTGCCTTCTCCATGCTGTCTGTTTCTGAAGTGAGTGTACGGACAGCTCCACCCATAACTTCGATTTTATCCGCAGCACCCTTAACCGCTCTGCGGATACGCGAGAAAGATCGGCCCGTCGTGTCAACGGCCAGAATCCCTTCCGACACACGCTCTTTGGCAGCTTCCATTGCAATTGTAGCCTGCGTTATTTCCCCATTGATGGAACTGATCTGATCGGCAATTCGTGTCGCCGATTGCTCTGATTCCTCCGCCAGCTTGCGCACCTCTGCGGCCACAACAGCGAAACCGCGGCCCTGCTCGCCTGCCCTTGCAGCCTCAATGGAAGCATTCAGCGCCAGCAAGTTGGTCTGACGGGCAATCCCCTTCATGATCCCCACGACGCCGCTGATCTGATCAGTACGGCTATTGAGCTGATCGATCACGCCGCCAAGCTCTTCTACCGTCTCGTGGATGCCATTGATTTTGTCCACGACACTAATGACCGAATCGCCACCTTCCGAGGCGGACAACGAGGTCTTATCCATCATTGCTGACACCTGCTCCATAACCTCCGAGATCCCCATCACTTCATTAGCCGTGGCTGCCGTACTCTCCATACCTTTATGTACGCTGTTGACCTGGCGCTCCATTCCTCCCGCTACCTCCTGGATCGCGATAGTCACATGTTCGATAGCCTTAGTGGTCTGCTCTGCATTCGCAGTCAATTCCTCAGCAGAAGAAGAGACGTTGTCCGTCATCTCCTGTACACCAATGATCATGCTTCGCAGATTGACCACCATAGACTGGAAATTTCCAGCCAGCACGCCGACCTCATCCATTCGGAACCCATCGATATCCTTCGACAAATCACCCTCGGCGATCACCTCTGTAGCCTTTCTCAATCGGCGAAGTGGCTGAAGTATGGAATGAACATTAATATAGATAAGCACCAGCGCCACTAAAACAGAGCCAATGATAACCATCGTGGCAGTAGCCCGGATAGGCGATGTTACATCATTGACCTCGTCCATGCTGATCGTGCCCCCGATTCTCCAGCCCGTCAGTTCGTTGACCATAAAAATCATCTTCTTGTTATTATCCTTATAAACGTAATCGAAGGAGCCTGACTCCTGTTCGAACATTTTCTTCACAAAATCAACACCCGATTCTGCACCAATCGTCTCTGTAGGGTGGACCAAGAACTTCTTACTGCTGTCCAAGATAAGGATATAGCCCCCCTTCCCCACCTTAAGACTTGTCAGCTTGCTAAGCTCGGCCAAATTGAGATTCAGGGCCACAACACCATCGCCGTTCTCCAATACAGCGGAGATGGCAATGACATTTTCTTTGTCGGCCGATTGGAAAGCCGGGGAGATGACCACCCCTTTACTGTTCTTCAACGCATTGACATAGGAATTCTCCTTGCGTGGATCATAATCATCAGGCAGCTTGGACTCGGAGGCATGTAATGCCTTGGCCCGACTTGTCCCCACATAAATATCGAGTACATCGGAATGCAGCGCCGCATATTCCTTTAATCTGGTCTGGACCCCCGAAGATACCTCGCCATTTGCTTCGCTATTAATATTACCCGCCTTCAGTTGTCTGGCAAAGTATTCAATATCATTAATTTTGGACTGTATGTTGGCATTAATGATGCTGTTGACCGTTCCTACGCTCTCCTTCGCATTGTTAATCAATTGATCCTCCACTTCATGACTGGCCGATTGATAAGTCTGCCAGCCAATGATCATGCTTGGCACCAGCAGCACAAGCATGTAGGTGGCAACAAGCTTCGTACGGATGGAAATAACCGTATTTTTGTTCATGAGGTGTGATCACTCTCTCTTTCTTCTCTTTCTTCTGGGTCTTAAGTAGGCATATCTGCCGAAGTTAACAGCAACTTTATGTATATAAGTATAATTCAGCTTAAACGACCGCTTTTCCTTCTCAGTCCCTTGAATATTCTCACACATTTCTTCATAATTCTCATATAAAAAGCCGAAAAAGACCGCTTTTTTGAAAACGGTCTTTTCTTATATCTTCTATAAAGCAGAACACAAAAAAACAAGGACGAAAGTCCCTGTTTTCTTAATTCGTTCTTTTCCCTTTGCAAGTTGGGCAAATTCCGCCGAAAACGACATGGGCGTGCCCAATGGTATAGCCTGTTTCGCTAGCAACTTCGTTTATCCATTCCTCCGGAACGTGACTCATTACTTCATCCACCGCCCCGCACACCTCGCATATAATATGCTGATGATCATCCATCCGGGCATCATATCGGCTTGCCGATTCGCCGAGCTTAAGCTCCTGGATCAGCTTCTTATCGGATAGATAGCGAAGGGAGTTATATACTGTGCCATATGCAAGATTGTGTCCCTGTTCCACCAGACGGTTCATTACCTCCGCAGCAGTTGGGTGATCATGCGAATTCCGAACAATATCGTAAACGGCTTGCCGTTGAGAAGTCAGATTAAGGTTTCTCATTTCGATCATCCTCTTATTTATTTTTAGATCAAGTATAAGTATTAAAGCCGATGCGGTCAATAACAATAGGCGGGGCTCTAATATATTTTATATAGCCATTTTCGCAAAATTCGCTAAAATGGACTTATCTATTCATTGAATCCAATGGATTTAGCCAATTTTCCATGCAAGGGGCCCTTGAAAGTTATGCTGATCGACCTGCTTACCAGCTTGTTTACTAATTTCTGTATTCTCGTTACATTCGTCTTCCTCTCCGGCAGTCTTTCCAAGCGATACAACTTTTTGGGCCGTAAAATGTCGCCCCTCGCAGGCATAGTCGCCGGATTGATCTTCGGGCTCTTCGGCATCATTCTAATGAGCTACTCGTTCCCTATTGGACCGAATACCTACGCGAATCTGCGGCATCTGGCTATTATTATTGCAGGTGCTTATCTCGGCTGGCTTCCTGCTGCTGTCTGTGCTGTCCTTCTGGCCGTCAGTCGGCTCCTCTTCTATGATATTACATACAATTCTCTTTCCGCCGCCTTTTCCTTGCTGCTCTGCGGCGCCTGCTGCAGTTGGATCGCGCTTAAGCCTTGGACACGGCTACGCAAAATGACCATCAGCAATCTGGTCACGATGGGTCTCGTATTTGCTCTGCTGCTTAACAATCTGGACGGTTTCCAAGCGGTCATGCAGGTCTTTCCAATAGAACTGGCAGCCTCTCTTGCTACAGGCCTTATCATCTATTATGTTGCGGAGTATATCCAGCGCTCCAATGAATTGTTCAACCAGCTTGAGGTACGGGCCACGACCGATTTTCTAACCGGACTGAATAACCGGCAGCAATTCCAGCGGCATTTGGAGAGCGAGTTGCTCCGGGCAGCGCAGCAGCGAGAGAGTTTATCCATGCTTGCGTTGGATATCGATCATTTCAAGACCATTAACGATACGTATGGACATCCAGCAGGCGATCAGGTACTGATTCAGCTTGCCCAGCGGCTGATCGGAGCTACCCGGCCTCAGGATATTGTTTCTCGCAATGGTGGCGAGGAATTTTCGGTGCTACTACCCATCTGCACGCTGCAAGAGGCCGGGATAGCTGGCGAACGGATCCGTGCAGCTGTAGAACAAGACTTGTTCCTTTTGCCAGACGGACAGCGGATCCCCGTTACCATTTCCGTCGGTGCAGCTTGCTGCCACCCTGATTATAATGAAGCTATCAGTCGCCTGCTGACTCAACACGCCGACCAAGCGCTCTACCGGGCCAAGAATTCGGGGCGGAACAAGGTCTGCTACGAACCCCCTTACTCCCACGCGAACGAATCCTATGAGAGCCAGCTTATTTAATCATGCCAGAATATTTGACATCCACATCTACCAGCGTTTTAAATTCCAGATTCGGATAAATAGCCTTCCAGTCCCTCATCTCCGTATCATTGTTGAAATGTCTTGAGGCGTAGCGCAATCCCCAGCCAAACGGGTCCAGTCCGCTTCGTTGAATTTTGACCAGAAGCTTCTCAATCCCCTTCCTCAGCTCTTCTTCCCCAGCCTTGGAGATCTGCTGAAGGATCTGATGAGTGACCATATCCTGAGAGCTGCTCTCTTCGAGAATACCCAGAATCTTCACCTTGTATTGAATGTAAGGCTTTCCCCCTTCAGGGGTAAGAATCCGATAACTTGCGGATGTGCCCTCCGTATAGTATTGGTACATCCCCCCTTTGTAATGAGCTGGCAGATTGGTCCGCAGCTCCCGGCGTGTCAGCAGATTGAACAGTCTGGTTTCTTCGGGAGAAAGGATGTGACGGATTTTCTGTTTATCGAGTAGAGCGATCTTGTTAATCAGAAATTGGTCTGTTCCTTGAGATTCAATAATCGGAAGAGTGGGATCTATGCCCACCTCAAAAACATTTTTCATTAGCTGATAGGAATATACACTGGCGATAAAAGGCGACTCCGTCCCTTCCCCGCTCATCGCCATGATGAGGGAATTAGAAGGAATATGCTCCGACTGAGGCTTTATATTCAGCACTTTCAGCGCCTCCGGTCTGCCCACGCCAAAGTTCAGAATCAACTGGATATCCCTGCGCCGCACAGCCCAGTCCATAACATGGCGAATATCTTTTTCCGCAAGCTTTTCGCCTATAATGATTGATTTGCAATGCACGTAATCCAATTCCTTCTCCACTCTGGATTTCATCATACGGAGCGCTTCCGAGATGCTGTAGGATTCTTCCGTCAATATCTGCATTTTCTCATCAATCTTAGTAATATCCCCCTGCGGTACGGCCAGCTTCAGACTAACCTTAAGGTTACCTTCTTTCTCTCCAGGGTCGATCCCCATGGCAACCACGAATATTCGCCGGTCGATATCCTTGAAATCACATCCAGCCGTCAGTATTAACAGTATCGTTATTAGCAAAAAACCTGCTTTCTTCACGGATTCCGCCTCCTGGCCTTCCGCATTTTTATAACGCAGTAGAACAGTGTCGCTATCATCGACATTTCTCCAAGCCAGCGGATCTGCAGAAACCACTCAGCCAGTCGGTTAAGCTCATATTGGTCCATGAACATCAACAGCAGGGTAGCCACACAGAACAGCCCCAGGATGATCCATTCTTTCCACAGCTTCGCTTTGGAAGAATTTTTGTCTGCGAATGGCATAATACTCTTGAACAGCTCCAGCCCCACGTGCCAGTGTACGATCACACTCATGATGGATAGGGTCATGTAGGCAAAATAAAAAATAAACAGCATCCGCTCAATCAAAAACGTCTCGATCCGAATGCTGTCAGCGGTTGAGAACCAAGTGTATACATGACGTTCGACTCCAATCGTTCCGAAATAGCCGATAGGCACCAGAAACGTCATTAATAGCACAATCAATCCTTCCACAGCGATTAGCCAGACATGCCGGAGCTTGATTTTGTGAAAAATCCGGTTGAAGATGGCCAAATTGATATAGCCGCTGAACAAAAAAGTACCGGCAGCCATACTCTTGATATCCGGTTTATGCCAGATAAACGTCATAATCTGCAGCACAGAGTCCCAACTGAAATTAGGGTTGGTCAACGCTTTTACACTCGCATACAGAATTAGAGGCAAGGTGATGCCCAGGATTACCTCGAGCCCGTATAACAAGGACAGCCCATCAACTCGACAGCAAAGACAAACCAGAATTAGAAACCCGATAACTACCGGATAAGCCCCTGTATCCGGGCTGATAAATCGCAAGGTGATGTCCACGAATGAGAGCAAGGTGATCACCCCGGCTACATACCATAACACTGCGTAGATCAAGAGCATCGGTGTCGACACAAGCCTCGGCATAAGCGAATTGAAGATTTCCGGGATTCCCTTGCCAGGGAACTTGTCCATCAATTTGGTAAACACATAGACAAATGTTGTACCGATTGGCACCGCAATTAGGATCGACATTAATGCTCCGTCAAAACGTCTGTCCATCAGCTCTCTGGGCACAAAGTTAATAATATTGATCAGACTATTCATCAGAAAGAGACAGTAGAAATAGCGGCTTTTAACCATCAGTGCCCCCGCCTTTCTTGAATTTACGGAAGCTGATGTTGTCCATGAAGAAGAGTCGGAAATAGGGCTGGCCGAAACTCCGTTGGCTGCATAGATAAATCATCAAGCCGACCAAGCAGGATACAACGCCGACCAGACCCAGGAAGGCAGCGGCAATCACGAAGAAATATTTCAACACACGAACCGAGAAGCTCATCATATTCAGTGGGATCAGAAAGTTCGAAATGGCGACTGCGGAGACTAGAATGATCATAATATTGCCGACCAGACCGGCTTGCGTGGCCGCCTGACCCAGAATCAGACCGCCAACCGTGGTCGCCGTTGGACCGATCGCCCGAGGTAGCCGAATACTCGCTTCTGTCAGGAATTCCATCATGATAAGCATGATCAGAACTTCCACAAAAGAAGGATAAGGCACAGTTGCGCGACTTCCTGCCACAAGCAGCGCAATCTGCACCCGGATGATCTCTGGATTGTAAGAGGTAAACGCGACATATAGAGCCGGAAGCCACAGCGTCATCGCTACCCCGATGACCCGTAGAAGCTTCAGGAATCTTCCTACAAAGGGAAACTGGATTTTGTCGTCCATTGCAGTAAAGAAGTCATTGAAGATGGAGGGCAACACAATAGCGTAGCCTGTAGTATCCATCATCAGCGCCACTTTGCCTTCGGAGAGGTTAAACACTACGCGGTCCGGTCGCTCCGTCACAATGGTCTTGGGGAAAATCCTCAGCTTGTCGCTGCTTAAATACTTCTCAAGCTCGCCTGTAGCCTGCAGAATATCCACCCTCAAGGTCTGGAGCTTTTCTTTGACCTCAGCCAGCACGTCATGATTTACACGGCTCTCATCATATAGAATGGCCATCTTGGTCCGTGACAGATTGCCAATCAGCATCGATTCCATTTTTAGTTGCGAGGATTGATAGCGTCGCCGCACCATATTGAGATTGACCGCCAGATTCTCGGTGAATCCGTCAGACGGTCCCTGGGTCACACTCTCTGTGATGGTCTCCGACACAGCGCTGTTCTCGGCATGTAAAACATCAAAGAAATAGAGCTGGTCCAGAATACCTACAGCAGCATAACCGCTCAGCAGCAGTTCCAATGCCCGCTCACCCGTCGTCGCCTCTTCGCTACCTGGGTAGGTACGAATGTAATCCTTATAAGCTTCGTTGTCCTCCATCTCATAGAACGGAGCAATAATACCGTGGCTGATCTTAACTGAATCTGTAATACTCTTGATAAAGACCAGTCGGGCATCACCAGTAGGCGCAAGCAGCTGCTTATCCTCCAGATCTGCGATATTTTCCAGCTTTCCTGTGATCCATTCCAGAGAAGCAGCATGCTTCTGCGGTTGTTCTGACACTCTGGGTCCTCCCTTCTCTGGTTCCATTTTACGAAGATGTGTCCTTATTTTGGCATCATCGCCCGCAAATCATGCACCACACTCTGAACTGAAGTTTCTTTTTCCCATGTTGTGGTAATAATTGAACAACGTAACGCAAAAGTAGGGAGGGATCAGAGCATGAATCCAGAGAACCGGCTTACGGCTAATTTGCCGCAATTTCCTGAATCGTTATGGCGGGATACTGTCGATGTACCATCTTTCCCGCGACTGAACGGGAATCACCAAACAGACGTCGCGGTAGTAGGAGGGGGAATCACCGGGATCACGACGGCCTACCTGCTCTCCAAAGCCGGCTATAAGGTAACTTTACTGGAGGCAGGAACCATCCTTAATGGAACGACCGGATTTACCAGCGCCAAAATCACTGCCCAGCACGGACTGATCTACCACGATCTCTTAGAGCACTTTGGAGAGGAGCAGGCAGGCCTCTACTATAAATCCAACAACGAAGCCATGGAGTGGATGATCCGTACCGCACAAGAACTACATCTGTCCTGCGGAATGACACGGGATGATGCCTTCCTGTATGCTGATGCCGGAGACGACAAGACACGGGTACAGCTTGAAAAAGAATTCGAAGCTTATCAGAACCTGGGGTTGCCGGGAAAATGGCTGGATGCAGTCTCTCTCCCCCTCCGGGCAGAAGGAGCCATTACCTTACCGGGACAAGCCCGCTTTCATCCCCTGCAATATTTGCTGGGGCTACTTCAGGTCTTTCTTAAAAACGGCGGTACAGTGTACGAACACACAACCATTGCTGAAAAAGTAGAGAACAGCGGCAAGGTTACGCTTTTCACAGAGCAGGATCAGCATGCAATTACCTGCAGTCACGCCGTCTCCGCTTCCCACTTCCCCTTCTATGACGGTGGGGCGCTCTACTTCTCACGCCTGCATGCGGAACGCTCTTACTGCTTGGTTATTCAGCCCGAAATGCAGTTCGAGGGCGGGATGTATCTGAGTGCCGGGCAGCCTACCCGCTCCTTGCGGGCCGTGGAATGGGAGGGCCGCAAGCTAGTGATTGTCGGCGGAGACAATCATAAGACAGGCCAAGGGATATGCACCTTTGCCCACTATGAGAACCTGGAGAGGTTCGCGGGACAGTTGCTGGGGATTAAGGCAATGCCTTACCGCTGGTCGGCCCAGGACCTGATTACCCTCGATAAAGTTCCTTATATTGGAAAAATAAAGGGCGATAAGGAGATCTATATCGCCACCGGCTTCGGGAAATGGGGGATGACCAGCGGCACCTTGGCAGCACGGATCATTGCTGATCAAATCCAGGGCAAGGAAAACCCCTACACAGAGCTGTACAATCCCTCACGCTTCAAGGCAAATCCTGGCATCAAGAACTTCATTGTGCAGAACGCCAATGTCGCCAAGGAGCTTATCGCAGGCAAGGTCGAGATCATCCACAAGAAGACCAAGGATCTCAAGCGGGATGAAGGAGCGGTTGTATTTCATGATGGGAAGCGTGTCGGGGCGTACAGAGACCTGGAAGGTCACCTTCATCTGGTCGACCGGACATGCACCCATCTGGGTTGTGAGTGTGAGTGGAATAACGGAGAACGGACCTGGGATTGCCCCTGCCATGGCTCTCGCTTCTCCTACGATGGCGCCGTGCTGGAAGGACCGGCCACGCTGCCACTGGGCACGATCAGCCCGAAGACCCCGTGAGCATCGGGTACCTGAGGCAAGCATGGCGACGCTACCAACTGGAGCGGCGTGCTTGTCTTTGCCGGCTCAGGTATAATTGAAGCGGAAGCTGTTATCTATTCTTTAAAAGGACGTGAAGCGAAGTTATGGATCTGAGAGGAAAAAGCGTTGTAATTACCGGCGCAGGTAAAGGGATTGGGAAAGCATTGGCCCTTGCGCTAGCCAAAGAGGGAGCTAACCTCGGCCTGATCTCCAGAACATCGGGCGATTTGGAGGCCTTGAAAGCCGCATTGACGGAAGTCTACGACGTCAAAGTCAGCATGGCCGTTGCCGACATTTCCGTACAGGAAGAAGCAGAACGGGCTGTTGTTTCACTCCAAAATGACCTTGGCGCTTTCGATGCGCTTATTAATAACGCCGGGGTTGCCCAATTCGGTACATTTGTGGAAATGGACCCTGTGGACTGGAGACGCCACATTGAGGTCAATCTGTTCGGTGTCTACTATGTTACCAGAGCTGCACTGCCAGCCATGATTGAGCGCAGCAGCGGCAATATCATCAACATCTCGTCCACAGCGGGCGAACGCGGATTTGCTACAGGCTCTGCCTACTGTTCCTCCAAGTTCGCGCTGATGGGCATGACAGAATCGCTGGCTCAGGAAGTGCGCAAGCACAATATCCGGGTCACTGCGCTGACGCCAAGTACGGTCAACACTCCACTGGCTGAGAACGCAGGTCTGAAGATTGGTGACGAAGACCGTATGATGCAGCCGGAGGATGTAGCTGAACTGACTATTGCTGCCCTGAAGCTGCCGGATCGCGTCTTCCTCAAGACCGCCGGTATTTGGACCACGAACCCGCAATAAATAGTCTGTATCTTATTCGCTCACTCATACTATCTTAGGGAGGTTCATTGCATGCTAGTAGTTACGAATACGATTAAAGTCAAGGAAGGCCATGGCGCCGCTATGGCCCAGCGTTTTGCAGGTTCAGGCGGCGTACAGGACATGCCGGGCTTTGTGCGCATGGAAGTATGGCATGGCAGTGCCAAGGAAGGCGTGGAGGAATTAAAGATCTGTACCGTGTGGGAGAATGAAGAGAGCTTCAAGGGCTGGACCTCCAGCGAATCCTTCAAGCAGTCTCACCGCGGTGCCGGCGGCAGTGACGTTATTCTCGGCGCCTCGCTCGACAAGTACGAGCTGCTGATCAGCCGTACGCCAGGGAACTAGTACACCTTAATGCTAGTGGTTGTTGGTGAGCTATTGGTTGATACGAGCGTACTAGTGGTTGATATAAGTGTGCTAGTGTCGATATGATCTACTGGTATTTGATATGGCTGAAAAAGGCCATTATGAGCCATCTCTAGTGCTACAATTATCATTGTGTTCAAGTGAAACTAAGTAGCCTAACCCCCTTAAACATAGGAATCAGGCTGCTTAGTTTTTGTCTTTGGATAGCTGTATATGACCGACCTAAGATCTGAGTAAGCGCCTCGGCCGTCACTACGATGGCTTATTTAGGCTTCCGATCGCTGTTAACTCCAGCTTTGTTTATTAACCCTGATAGCGCCTAAAATCGAGAAGCAGCTCATATTTTCGACGTGAGCTTTCCTCTGAAGACCTTTCAGGCGAGCGTCTCACTCCTACAATCCCTAACTTTCTCCTTCGTTCCTCCCCATCTTCTTGTTGTGTCAGTAGAAAAAGAGTGCACCCATCGCTTCCAAAGGGCAGGGGAATATAACGGCATTTTTGCACCTTAAATTGGCTGCATCTAGGCGTCGAATTCAATTAAGGTCATTTTTGCGATTAGAATAAATAGTGGACACTCGTTAATTTTAGGGTTTGTAATTCCAAGCTGAACTTCGCTTTTCTCACCTTTTTATAAGGATTATAGAAATATCTCCGCTTTTTATAAACCACTCACTACTTGCCTCTGGCTAAACCAAAAATAAGAGGGCTAAATCTTCATTACTTCAATAATCCGCTATATTCACGAAGACAAACAAAAAAAACAGCACTCATATGAGCTGCCTTTAAGCTATTACCTTTCTTGCGAAACTTCCAAAGCTTTTGTTCCCACATTGGTTCCCTACCATCTTGTGAACAAACGAAACCTAGTAATCCTTGGTACATAAGGATTTTATTTTTCTCTAGGTCAGAGGTCCTTAGCGTTGTAAATTCGCGCTTTGCTGGCGGTACTCCTTTATGAGGATTGCTATATTTAATGGTCGATTATTTACTGGTTTTGAAGTGCCAGAAGATCACTATCACAACGCTATCAAGCGTATTAAAGAAGAGGATTCCTCATAATGAAGAACTCAACTCTGACGAAACGAGTCGAGAATAGAGTTATATAAAGTATTTACAGTAATAATTTTCTATGGTATTGTATATACACAAATCCATAATATGGATTTAAATTATAATAACTGGAGGGAATTATATCATGAATCTTAAGTCCATTTTCAAAGGAGTAGTGTCATCGGCTCTTGCAGTTAGTCTAATTACTGGAGTTAGTACTTTACCGACTTTTGCGCAGTCGACTGAAAGTTCGTCGGAAAATTATGCAACTGAAGATGGAGTAATTAAGCCTTTTGACATGGATGTTTCAAGTGGCAGTTATTCAGGAACAGGATTTTCGACTACATACAAATTATCAAGTGCTAATGGGAAAACAGTAAATTTCTGGATTAAAAATACTGGCGATGTAAGCGTGAAAATTACAATTAATGGAGGTTCTGAAACCACTTTCGCACCAGGTAAGAGTGGTCACATTAGTGCTTCAGTTGGTGTCTTCGCTAGCAATTATGTTTTTAAAGCTTCAGCAACGCCTAATGGTGGTAGTATTGGTATAGATTATAAGATTGCTCAAAGAGACTGAGGAAATACCCTAAATAGAAAAGTCGATTTCCTGTAAGTTAATGGTATTATCCCCTTTAAGTAGACACTCAAAAAAAACCTTGTGTTAACATGAGGAAACGAGTGAACTTGGAGGGGATTTTTGTATGGCAAAAAAGGGACAGATATTTCAAGCGTACACAGAAGAATTCAAAATGAAAGCCATTCAAACGTATCTAACGGGCTCAGAGAGTTATAAAGTCGTTGCAGGGAGATTAGGGATTAGGCACTGCACCCAGCATCGAAAGGGGGAGCCCCTCGATACGCGCAAGGGCCTATCAAGTCCTATGAAGGGACGTCCCCGTACGGCGTTTTCCAGCATCGAAGAAGAACGGGATTACTTGAAAGTACAGGTGGACTACTTAAAAAAGCGATATCCAAATCTGGTAACGGAGCGAAGCTTAGACTTCAAGATAACTACAAAGTAATTGAAGAACTCGTGACTTACATGGCATTACGCGCCTGTTAGCCGTTGCAGGGCTATCTAGGGCTAATTACTACAAGTGGCGAAATACACGTTCGCAAAGAACAGAAACACATACACGGAACCATGAGATCAAGGAGCAGATGCTAGCTATTCACTTGGCGCATCCTTATTTCGGATACCCACGCATGCGAACAGCCCTGTGAGAGGCTGGTTACCTCGTCAATCATAAGAAAGTATGGCGGCTCATGAAAGAGTTGTCGATCCAATCGGTGATTCGAAAGAAAAGGAATCGTTCCAACTATACACCTTCCGTGGTATATCCTAACCGACTGAAGAGACAATTTCATGCGACCTCTCCTCAACTGAAGCTCGTCACCGATATCACGTATATCTCGGATGGTACCCAATTTTATTATCTGTCCGCGATTCAGGATCTCTTTAACAACGAAATCGTCGCTTGGCAGCTGTCTGAGCGTAACGATGTAAAGTTAGTACTAGATACGGTAGAGCAATGGACACGAAAAAGAGACGTTTCAGAAGCCGTGCTCCATTCGGATCAGGGCTTCCAATATACGTCTCAAGCGTACAACACACGGTTAGAAGCATTCGGCGTTAAGGGCAGCCACTCTCGCAAAGCAACCTGCCTGGATAACGCGTGCATCGAATCCTTTTTTTCGCATCTCAAAACAGAGAAGTTGTACCTTCACCAGTGTAAGTCAGAAGTGGAAATTCATAAAGCCGTAGAGGAATACATCTATTTCTATAACTACCAACGGTTTCAGGCAAAACTCAAACAGCGCGCGCCGATTGAGTATCGGCACGCGCTGGCTGCTTAGCTTTTTTCATTTGTCTACTTGACAGGGGTATGACCATTAAGGGAAATCGATTTTTATTAATTTAGGTATTTATTTTCCTAGCTTTCATCTATGAGCATTTTGCATAAGCTCCTCAAGTCTATTACGTACTCTTTTTCACTCTATGTCTACACTGAATTACCAAATTACCATCTCGGATTCAGGAGACTTATAAAAAACTAAAAATATTTTAAGCATCAATTTTAATCTCTTTGAGCAATACGATAGTCTATACTAATTTTACCACCATTCGGCGTTGGTACAGCTTTAAATTTATATTCGCTACTTAAAGAACCAACTGGAGCACTAATGTGACCACTCTTACCTGGTGCGAGAGTTCTTTTCTGATCTCCATTAATTATGATTCTTACGCTTACATTCCCAGTATTTTTAATCCAGAAGTTTACTTTGTCCCCATTACTCTTTTTTAATGGGTATGTAGCCTGAAATTCAGTTCCTGAATAACTGCCACTTTTAGCTGCATAATCTTTCGTCGAACTTTCAGCCGACTCCGCAAAAGCAGGTATAATACTAGTTCCAGCAATTAGACAAACTACCAGAGCAGATGATACTACTCCTTTGAAAACGAACTTAAGATTCACGATCAAGCACTCCTTATTAAATTTATTTGTAACTATTCCGCCTTTAGATAGTTACTTTTTTAAAATTACATGTCTGTACATTCCTGTTTCCGTAGAGGTAGTTCCGTAACGGAGTGCCTCTATTTGTCCTGTCTGTCAAATAAGATCGTAACAGGCTGAACCGTTACAATTTTTTTAATCCTAGAAACACAAATCTTCTCCTGTATTATTTTTGTATTAAATAATATTTTATACATATATTACATTTAATTATATAGTAAAAAAGTACCAGTCTGAACTTTTTTAGATCTGGATTTTTCAAGTTTCGATTCCGGCTGCTGACGAACTAAACCGTTTCGCTCTAATGGACAAGCACATATATACTTACCCGAAGAAAAAGATGGTTTATATTTGTGATTTTCATTTCACAGATGCGTTTCTGAAATCCATGTTTTGATTCAAGTGTTCCTTTCATATGATTATAAACGCGATTTCCGACGTTTCCACTCTCTCCAATATAAAGGACGTCCCCCGAATATCAAAAAGAACATACACTCCCGTCTAAAGTTAAGACTGCAAAAGAGTATGATCTCCCTCACTCGATTAGGCGGCTATCCCGCCGCACTGCTGCGGCAGCCGTCTTTTATCAAAAAAAGAGAAATATAAGGTACAAAAATGTAGGCCTGTTGATTAGCCAAAAAAAGGTAGAAAAAAAGCCGCCCGTTCGTTACAGTGTTTGTACCCCTACAAACAGTGGAAACGAGGCGACTTCATGAAAAATTCTACTTCATTATCGAATATCCTTCAATCGTTTATTCCAGAAGAAAAGGTGTTAGCGATTCTGAAGGAGTTCAATTACATCGATGTCGCTCGAAAGTTCACCGTCTATTCCCTGTTTCTTTTCTTGGCGGAGGCTGCGTTCCAAGGGTGGGAAGGCTATCGAGACGGGGAGCAGCGTATGCATGGCGTTGGACTCCAGAAAGTTGATCATTCGACCCTCTCCAAAAAAGCCAAAGATGTTCCTTTTGAATGCTTCAAACAATTGTTACATCTCTTGACCCAGCAATGCAACCGGGAAACGAAACGCTGCCTTGGTATCCCGACGGAATTACTGATCGTCGATTCCACGCAGATCACCGTGGGCCTGGGGCGACTTCCTTGGGCGCCCTTAAAAGGTGAAAAAGCAGGAGTTAAGCTCCATGTCGCCCTCACCGGAGACGAAGGTGCCTTGCACCAGGTGACCGAAACGCTTGGGACAGAACATGAAATCCATAGCGCTGCCGACTTGGTAGACCCCAGGTTTATTTTGGTTGCCGATCGGGCCTATAGCAAGCACGAGGTATTCGACCGTTACCAGGAGGCGAAAAATAGTCAATCTTTTGTGATTCGAATCCGGGAGAATACTCACTTTCATGATCCGATTCCAAGGGAACGGAAGACTTCTTTTGGCGGAACGATTACACAGGATTTAACCTGCCAGTTAGGAAGGCTGAAGTCCCTGACCCGGAATCGGTTTCGAGTAGTGGTTCTGACCGATCCGAAAGGGAAACCCGTCCTTTTAGCTACCAACCTGCATTGGCATTCGGCTGAAAGCATCGCTGAAATCTATAAAAACGCTGGCAAATCGAAGTGTTTTTCCGCTGGATTAACAGCATCTAAACATTCCGAAGTTGTTCGGAACCACGCCGAACGCGGTATATGGCCAGTTGTATGTGGCCTTACTTGTTTATGTTTTGCTTAAAATCCTGTTTGGCGAAGGTCAAAAAGTCGTGCATTGGAGCGCAAAATTAACATTTGCCGATTTCGCACGATTATTAAGTTTACAAACCTTGTCGTTAGAGTGGAGGATTCATTTAAATAAATTCTGGATTTAAACTCATAATTTAGCTAATCAACATGTCTAACAAAAATGCCCTTAGTTGGGCATATGTAGATTTTTTCATCACCAAGAAAGTCTGGGACAACCGTAGCTGTTTATTCTAGTTGCAACTACGACCGTAGCTTCAGATTTCACCGGGGAGATACCGAGTCTGCGCTTTGAATCATAATATATCTACTCGATGAGGCCGACTCATTTCGCTGTTCACCTTTTTATACTGATAAGGCGACCTCTGCTAAAGCTTACCTTTTGATAAAACATACTCTTTCAAGTCTTTAAACTCCTCTTTGTTTTCCTTTACCCACCGTATTTCATCAGTTGCTGTAAAGGACTTTGCTTGAGCACCTGGAATAAAAGACTGAACCACGGGAAAAAGCTCCGTTTTCCCAGACTCTACCTGATCCATAATAAATGGTACAGCAGGTACACCTAACTTTTTTAATAAAGCAAGCTTTTGGTCTTAGACAAATCAGAATTTGCGATTTTTTCAACTTCTTCAGGAAGGGTGCTAAGCTTTTGTTTCCATTCCGAAAAGTTATCTCCTGAAGCCCAAGTTGTACTCTGATCTTCTTTAAGGTTAATCTTCGAGATTTCCTCAATGGCAGCTGCAAAAATGTAATCAAAAAGGTTGCTTCCTTCGCTCTCATCCATTTTCTTTTCCAATATGGGGAGAGCATCCGTCCCAAGATTTACAATATTCGAATATGCCGCACTATTTTTGAGGTAATCATAAGGATTACTGCTTATGGCAAGCTCAGTTTTATTAGCAGCTTCAGTTTGTAACTGTTCTACTAATCCATCAAGATTCTCATCAATTTGTTTCTCAACAGATGCATCTGCAGTCATTGCATAAATAGAAGTCGTAACAGCGAAACCGAGAGCGCAAATGCCGACAAATAACCACCATCACGAGCTGCGTAGCCCCTGAATTGAGACATAGAAAGATGTAGAGCTAACCTTCCTACATTAAACTGCAATATGCACGCCCAGAAGATGATGAACTCAGCGAATGGGATATAAAAAAAGCTGACGAGGATGTCCTCGACAGCTTAAGACTTACCAATGAATCTCCCCCTTAGTCGTGGGGAGCATAGCAAATTCATAAACGCATCATTTATTTTGGCTTCTTAGGTCGAACTCTGCCTTATTCGCCACTCGCAGGCTGCGTCTCCGCCACTTCCACATGCTTCTCCGGCCAGAAGGCCAGCCGACCGAATAGCAAGGTAATGGCCGGCACGAGGAACGGGCGTACCACAAAGGTATCCAGCAGAACTCCAAGGGCTGTGATAATACCAAATTGCACAAGCACCTGAATTGGCAGCGTAGCTAGCACGCCAAAGGTCCCCGCCAGGATGAGACCGGCCGAAGTAATGACGGAGCCCGTCTCGTTGACACCCTCCGCAATCGCTTGCTTCAAGGGCATAACCTTTCGCTTTTTCCATATGTTCGAGATCATGAAGATGTTGTAGTCCTCGCCAAGCGCCACAAGGAACACAAAGGAATAGAGTGGAATCGCTCCCTGAATGGCCTCTGCGCCCAGGACATAGTGAATAATGATCCATCCCAGTCCAAGCGCGGAGAAGAAGGACAAGATTACAGTTCCCACTAGATAGATGGTAGCGATGATTGAACGTAAATAAACGAGCAGCAGCAAGGTGATCATTCCGATAACCACGGGAATAATGAGATCCATATCCCGTTCACCGGTCGCTCTATTGTCATACTGTATTGCCGTCTGGCCGCTAATCCACACCTTACCTTCAGGGTGCGCAACCCCCACATCTACAAGCGCCTGCTCTCCCGTCGCCCGTAGCGCCGGAATATGGCTCATAGCCTCAAGCGAGTAAGGATTGCTCTTAAATTCAATATCGAAGCCGAGGATATCCTTATTCACCGCGCCAGGCTGGGGGTCAGAAACCTTACCCACATAAGAGAGTGCGCCCAGGACGACTTTAAGATCTTCGCCATCTGCCTTACCTTGGGTATCGATCATCAGTTTGGCCGGAGCTAACTCACCAGGCGAGAACTTTGTGCCAATAAGTTCAAACCCCTGGCGGGATTCCATATTCTTCGGAAAAGAAGACAGAATATCATACGTGAACTTAATCCCGCTGGAGAAGGAAGCCAGCACACCAAGCAGCAGTATCGTCACGCCCACGATGGCCCACGGACGAGCAACCACCAGCTCACCGATGCCTTTTCTGTGGGATACCCGCGGCTGTGGTGCCGGCTTGCCCTTAGCTTTTGCCCGTTCTGCTTCCATTTGCGGTGTACGCGGAGTAAATGGATAGAATGAGGCCCGGCCAAAGATCGCTAGCAACGCCGGAACCAGTGTCAGACTGGCGATACCCATAATAAAGATTGCCAGACTGAAAGGAACCGCAAAGCGATGGTACGCCCCGAACTTCGCCAGCAGCAATGCGAATAGTGCCAGCACCACAGTGAAGCCGCTCATGGCAATTGCCCCGGAAGAATCCGTAATTGCATGCAGCAGGGCACGGCCCTTACTCTCCTCGCTCTTCAACAATTGACGGAACCGGGAGATCAGGAAGAGGCAATAATCCGTGCCTGCTCCGAATAGCAGGACGGTCATGATCGAGATGGCTTGCGAGTCTACGGTGATCCAGTCTTCCTGAGCCATTTTGCCCAGTATAGGTCCCGTAACCCCATAAGCGAAGCCCACCGCAACCAGCGGAATGATCGCCAGAATCGGTGAACGATAAATGATCAGCAGAAAAATAAGTACAAGAAGAACGGTTGCAATAAGCAAGGATACATCGGCGTTCTTGAACAAACCGCTGGCATCGATCGAGATGCCTACAGGTCCAGTGACGCGCAGACTTAACCCACTATCAGCTGTATCGGCTGCTGTCGGATCACCGCCAGTTTCCGTGCGGATGATCCCCTTGAGGTCCGTCACCGCTTCTTTAAGCTGTCCGCTGTCTGCCGAAGAATCGAAGAGTACTGGGGTCACCAGCGTACTGCCGTCCTCCGAGAGTGAAGCTTGAAGCGCCTGCGGGGGGATTTTCCCCAGGGGCGGCACGAAATTCTGATACGGCAGCGGTTGCTGCTCCAATGTATTGTAGATGGCTCCGATATGTACCAGATCCTCCGGAGATATTCCACCTTCCCGGTGCCACACCAATAAGGCCGGAACACCGCTGCCGCCCGGGAATTCTCTTCCCGCAACGACTTCCGCCCGAACCGATTGTGCTTTCTCCGGCAGATTGGGGGCGTTGTTCGCCACCTGTGAATTCACAGCAGGCCATAGCATGTTAAGGAGGCCGACTACTACAATCCACACAAGAAGCGTGATCCACTTACTTTTGCTGCCTGCAACCCATTTCCCGTAGCCTGACATCTATTTCATCCTCTCTGCAGAGCCTGCGGAACGCAAAATGAACCGCGGGTCATTTTTATATTCATATCATACACGCTGACCTGCCTAAATACCATCCGTGATTTCATGCATCCAGCACTACTTATACAATAAAAAAAGCCGCGCAATTGCGCGGTTTAAACTACGGAATAAGCGGCATACCCTGCAGCTTCTACACGGCCTAGGACCGCATGAAGCCGGGCCTTGCCCTGACAGACAAGTGCCCCTCACCACCGCATACTACGTACGGAGATGAGGGGCACTTTAAGGCCGCTAACCGTTATGACATTCCCCGCGGTTAGCCTCAGCTAACTTCTGGAACAGCTTCCTCGGAGAACTGACTGTTGTAGAGATCCGCATAGAAACCATTCTGCGCCATCAGTTCTTCATGGTTGCCTTTCTCAATGACACTTCCCTTGTTCATAACCAGAATCAGGTCTGCATCACGAATTGTGGACAGGCGGTGAGCAATGACAAAGCTTGTTCTACCTTCCATCAGCGTATTCATCGCTTTCTGGATCTGCACCTCGGTCCGGGTGTCGACGCTACTTGTAGCCTCATCCAGAATGAGGATGGACGGATCGGCCAGGATAGCCCGGGCAATCGTCAGCAGCTGCTTCTGGCCTTGCGAGATGTTAGAGGCTTCTTCGTTCAGCACCGTATTGTACCCGAGTGGTAGGGTGCGGATAAAGTGGTCTGCATGCGCTGCCTTAGCCGCACGCACCACATCAGCTTCACTGGCACCCTCACGTCCGTAGGCAATATTGTCACGGATCGTACCATTGAAGAGCCAGGTATCCTGAAGCACCATTCCAAATTTGCTGCGCAGATCACTACGCTTCTGATCCGTAATGTCAACACCGTCAATGAGGATTTGGCCATCGTTCAGCTCATAGAAGCGCATCAGTAGATTGATCATCGTGGTCTTGCCGGCACCGGTCGGTCCTACAATCGCGATCGTCTGACCCGGACTGACCTCAATATTCATATCCTCAATAAGAATAGCATCCTCTTTATATCCAAACTTCACATGGCGGAATTCCACGGCGCCTTCTTCGCCCACAGCTTGGTGTTTCACAGCGGCCGTCTTCTCAGGAACTTCCTCTTCTTCGTCCAACAGCTCGAATACCCGCTCTGCGGAAGCAACTGTGGACTGAATGATGTTGGCAATGTTCGCCGTTTGCGTGATCGGCATGGTGAACTGTCGTGAATACTGGATAAAGGCCTGGATATCCCCAACATCAATCATTTTCTTGGTAACAAAAATACCGCCAACTACGCAGACAAGCACATAACCCAGGTTCCCGATAAAGGTCATTAGTGGCATAATCATACCTGACATGAACTGGGCGCGCCAGCCGGAATTGTAGAGATCATCGTTAATTCCGTTAAAGTGGCGAAGAGATTCCTTTTCACGGCCGAAGGCTTTGATAATACGGTGTCCGGTATACATTTCTTCTACGTGTCCGTTCAACTGCCCAAGTGATTTTTGCTGCCTGATAAAATAGGTTTGTGAACGTTTCGTGATCCCTATGATCGCCACAAAACTGAGCGGCAGCGTCACCACTGTAATCAGAGTCAGCCAAGGACTGATCGTCAGCATCATGATAATGACACCGATAATAGTAACAATAGATGTTATCAGTTGAGTTAAGCTCTGCTGCAAGGTGGTACTGATGTTATCTACATCATTGGTAGCACGGCTGAGAATTTCCCCATGGGTTCTGGAGTCAAAATATTTCAGCGGAAGGCGTTCCAGCTTGAGATTGATCTGCTCACGCATATCATAGACAACCTTCTGGGCCACCCCGGACATAATATATTGCTGCAAATAGCTGAACAGGGCACTGAACAGATAAAGACCACCCAGAATCAGCAGAATATCATTAATATAGCCAAAATCAATAAAGGCTCCTTCTACACCCGTCAATTTTCCGTAGGCGCCTTCGAACAGCTTGGTCGTTGCTTTACCCATAATCTTTGGGCTTAAAATACTAAATACTGTACTGGCAATCGCCATTATAAAGATAACGATCAACTGCACCTGACGTGGGCGCAGGTAGCGAATCAGACGGCGGAGCGTACCCTTGAAGTCCTTGGCCTTCTCTGCTGGCAACATCATGCCAGGTCCGCCGCCAGGTCCACCAGGTCCCCGACCTCTTCCACCGCCCGGAAGTTTCATCTGGCTGTTCTTCTCACTCATGCTATTTCCTCCTCTGACAACTGCGAGGATACAATCTCGCGGTACACTTCACTGTTCTCCAGCAATTCCCGGTGCGTTCCCGTACCAGCGATTTTGCCTTCATCCAGCACAATAATCCGATCCGCATCCATCACCGTGCTGACCCGCTGAGCCACAATAAGCACCGTGGATTCTGTCGTCTCTCCTTTGAGAGCTGCACGCAGCTTGGCATCGGTCTTGAAATCAAGCGCCGAGAAGCTGTCGTCGAAGAGATATACTTCCGGTCTTCTGACCAGTGCACGGGCAATAGATAAACGCTGCTTTTGACCCCCAGAGACGTTATTCCCGCCCTGAGCAATTTCCGAATTGAATCCGTCCTTCATGGCCGATACAAAATCGAAGGCCTGTGCCACCTTGGCAGCATGGATAATCTCTTCATCGGTCGCATCCTCTTTACCGTACCGGATGTTCTCCGTAATCGTGCCAGTGAACAGCACAGCCTTCTGTGGAATATAGCCGATCTTGCTGCGCAGCTCTTCCTGAGTCATATCGCGAACATCGACGCCATCCACCCGCACGGAGCCTTCAGCCGCATCGTAGAATCTAGGGAGCAAACTCAGCATTGTGGATTTACCAGACCCGGTACCCCCAATAATCGCCGTGACTTCACCCGGCCGGGCGCTGAAGCTGATCCCAGACAACGCCGGCTGTTCTGCACCCGGGTAGGAGAAGCTGACGTTCTCAAATTCCACGTATCCGCGCAACCCATCGCGGCCATCACGCTTGGTCAATACGGCAGTATTGTCAAGCTCACTTGCCGACGGATCTAGAATTTCCGGCTTCATATCCAATACCTCGTTGATCCGTAGAGCCGATGCGGAAGCACGGGGAATCAGTACGAACATCATCGACACCATGATCAGCGAGAACATAATCTGCATGGCATATTGAATGAAGGCCATCAACGAACCCACCTGAAGATCACCGTCACCGATACGAATACCACCGTAATACAGAATGGCAATCATCGAAAAGTTCATAACAATCATCATGAGCGGCATCAGCCCAGCCATAATTTTATTCACCTTGATGGCTGTATCGGTCAGATCACGGTTGGCTTCCGTGAACCTTTTGTTCTCATGGTCAATCCGATTGAACGAGCGAATGACACGAATACCTGTCAGATGTTCTCTCAGCACAAGGTTGAGCTTATCCAACTTGACCTGTATCGCTTTAAACAACGGCAAGCCCTTCATGCCGATCAGGAAAATAGCACCCACAAGCAGCGGAATAACTACCACAAAGATCAGCGACAGCTTGGCATCCTCCGAGACCGCCATAATGATCCCGCCGATCATCATCATCGGTGCCGCGACCATCATCCGCAGCATCATGGTCAGAACGGTCTGTACTTGTGTAATATCGTTAGTCGTGCGGGTAATCAGCGATGCTGTACCCACCTTGTCGAACTCGTGGAGCGTAAAATTCTCTACATGATTGAACATTAGCGCTCGCGTATTCTTACCAAAGCCTGCAGCTATCTTGGCTGAGAAATAGCTGGCGATAATCGAACACAGCGCTCCGCCGGCAGCTACCAGCAGCATGAATCCGCCAATCCGCCAGATATAGCTACGGTCCTGGTGCACAATTCCCTTATCCACAATGTCAGACATCAGTGTAGGGAGATACAAATCGCCCATGGACTGCAGAAATACAAGGATTAGTACACCTATGACCGCTAGCTTAAAGGGCTTTAGTTGTCTTAGTAATTTAATCAAAGTTCTCATCTCCGTTCATTTGTAACCGATCGAAATCAGGTCGGGGGCTGCTCAGGGCAAACGCATGGACTTTCAACAGCAGATCACACAGCTGGTTGCTCTCCTCTTCGCCCAAGTATTCCACCAGCTTAATTAGCTCTTCATTCATATAGTCATGCACTCTTCGCGTGACCTTTTTTCCCCGCTCTGTTAATTGAATACGAACAGCCCTCCGGTCCTCAGGATCGGCCTGCCGCTCCACCATGCCCCTAGCCTCCAGACTATTGACTAACTGAGTGACCGTAGGAGCAGCCCATCCGAGGATACGTCCGATCTCCGAGACCTTCAGTCCCTGCTCACTGGAATGCCGATGTTTGCGAATGCATATCATCAAAGTCATCTCACTTGGCTTATTGCCCTCGACCGTATGCTGCCATTGGACTTTGTGCAACATGCGTAATGCAATGAAAAGCCTATTCGCGACTGTATTTTCTCCATTCATCCCAATCTTTATCACCCCGCAAATTAATTAGGTTAGCTAATAATTAAACTGTTTATTAATTAGGTAACCTAAATTATATTTACTGCAAAACACTTTGTCAAATAATGAATGCGGTATCATTTTTTACAGAATTCAAAACACTCCTCCCCTTGCTTTTTGACACAAAAAAAGATGACCCCTAAGAAACCGGGCATCATCTTGTGGCATTACAGCGTGCAATCAAAGTTATCTTGGGGGCATCACTGTTCTGCTGGTATAAAATATTATAAAAATGCAGCTTATTGCCGCGTTCTATGGTTATAAGTGGTCAATCGTTGGATACGTTCCTGAACGTTCCTACGGATTAGTACCCCACTCCGTGTTCAAGGGTGGTAAACGATCCTCCGTTACCTCCTTTGCCTGCCGGTGTTCCAATGATAATAAAACTAAACAATGCTAAAACGGCGGTCATCGTCAGCAGCGATTTTTTCATTTTGTCTCACCTCCTTCATAAGATCTGTGTACAGTTGCTTCTGCCTGTCGCTGGCATATTCCCTGTTAATCTCGAAGAGAGTGACACAATTGATGAAGCCTTTCTCATTATTCAGTCTGGCAGACAGCCCGAAACATTCGATAACATGTTCGATTCCCCGCGGGTACTCCTGATGATTGATAAGGTAAATAGCAATCTGATAGTTGAGCCTAAACAGCCTGTCTACATTAATGGGGTCCTGGAATTGGCCGAAGCGCAGCATTTCCCGTGAGAACTTGGTCAGTGCGTTATCGGCAGAAAAGCCAAACTGGTTCGCAGATTCCATGATCGTGATTAGGCCAGGCAGAATCTCGCCGGGATGATCGGCCAGGAAGGAAATATAGGATGGGAGGATGGAAATGTTGCCGTCCAGCATCTCTAGAGTGAAGCTGTTGGCTTTGGAGAAAAGCTTGAAGTCCTCAACCGCTTTGTGACCTTCTTCGTCCAAAATCTCAAACCAGCTAAGGTCCGCATATCCGGCCGTATATCGCTTGGCTTCTTCATATCGACCCTGCTTGGTCAGCGCAGCCGCCTTTAGCAAATAACCATGGCCGTAATACACTACAAGTGGCCGCTCCGTATGCATAGTCTCCCTACGCTTGTTTGCATTCTTGCGCACTTCATCCCGGTACAATCCATTAGCCAGCGCGCGCAGTTCGTCCGCATATTTCTCCACATCCCGCCAGCGGTGCAGCGTAAAACAGACGTTGGCCAACTTTAGCAGGCCATCCAGTTGCATGGCTTCCGGCAGACGTCCCCGAAACGGCTCGAATGTGATCACCGCCCTGAATTTCTCCTCCATATCCACCACAGACTGCATGGATTTGAAAATGCGATATTGACTGATAGCCAGACGCTCCGAGTAACTGTCCTGCTCATTCTCGGCTACAATTTTATAGAAAATGACAGATTCGTTGATTTTCCCATTGGCGAAAAGCTTCTCGGCGACTGAATAAATCAAGTCAATCTGCTTCGGATACTCAAGGATTCTGCTCAGAAGCTCATCAATACAAGGCTGCTTGCCGATCTCCGCACATCGGATCAGAAACGGTTCTGCCCTGCGACGGGAGACCTTGTCCTCATAAAAACATTCATCAATATAGAGCGGATACAGCCAACCTTCAGGAAACCCAAAAGCCCGAGTAATTGCGTCCATTTGCCCTAATGATATAGGCTTTGGGGGATTCCCATGCAATATAGCACTGAGACTGCCGCGGTTCAGGCCGGAAACTTTCGCAAAAGAAGCGAGATTATGACCCGAACGGGATAGATTCTTCTCAATTTCTGAGCGTATAGTTGTAAACTTCGCCTCCACCCGGCACCTCCTATAATGATATAATAACAGCTTCTAATTATTTACATAATTATAGGATAATTGTCCAGAAAGCACAACAAAAAGAGGAGCTGTTCTCTCCCCTAATTCTACCATCTATATGATTATGGATGCAAAAGACTATTGAACTATTGCAACGCGGTCTGGCTTCTTAGAGCCGAATTCCTAGAATTTTTGACAGACGGGCCATTTCCCGCCTTCCGGCTGCGCAGATTCTCCATCATTTTGTTCTGGGCTAGCAAAATATAACCGTCCAGCCGCTCGCTCAGCTCTACTACAGCACGGTCACTCAGACTATGCTGCTCGGCAACCTCAAGCAATTGACATCTCAAGCTCTCAATCGTAATCAGCAGTTCGTCTTCTCTTATATCTCTCCTATGAATGTTACGGGAGGAAGCATCGTAAAGGCTCACGATTCTCTCACCTTCTCTCTATCAACTTCTCCCCTATCATAAAGCATGATGCCAAAAAACATATTTTCAAAAAAAAGAAAAATTTGTCGATGATTCAACAAAACGGGAGGCTAACGACCTACGAAGATCCCTTTAGCAAAAGAAATCCATTCTCGCGCCGCAAAAGAAAGATAGCGATCCCGGCGCCAGATAATACCCAGCTGCCAGGGAATGACCGGAGCCGTCAGAGGAATCACTGCGATCCTTGAGCGGTCAATGTCACGGCAGATCGTCTCTGGCAGAAGCGCAATGCCGAGTCCTGCCCCTACCATGCCACTGATCAGATCCCACTGAGAGCTCTCGTATACAACCTTAGGTTGAAAACCTACTTTGACGCATTCCGTAATAATCCGGTCATGCAGCATAAAATCCTCTCGGAACAGGATAAACTCTTCTGCTGCCAGTTCCGCCAGCTTCACGCATTCCTGGCCAGCCAGGCGGTGGCCTGCCGGAACTAGCAGCTCCAGCTTTTCCTCCAGAATAGAGAAGAATTCAAACTTGCCCTGATCCACGGGCAGCACAATGACACCGATATCCAGCAGACCCGTCTCCACGTCATTCTCCACCTTCTTAGCGCCATCCTCATGCAGGCGTATGGTCACCCCGGGGTAGCGATGATGGAATTCACCGATAACAGCGGGGAAGAAGCTTGCACCCACCATGGGCGGCAGCCCCATCTGAATATGTCCCTGCTTCAGCTCGCGCAAGCTGTCCAGCTCAGAGGACAGGCTGGTGAATGAATCTACAATATTCTGCGCTTTGGTTAGCAGAATCTCGCCCGCATCCGTCAGACGAATGCTTTTGCCCTCCCTGTAGAACAGATCAGCGCCCAGCTCGATCTCCAGATTCCTGATCATTTTGCTGATTGTAGGCTGTGAGATATACAGTGATTTGGCCGCTTGGGAAAAGCTGTTCAGTCTAGCGATTTGAACGAAATATTGCAGCTGCCGGATGTCCATGGCTCAGCCTCCTATGTATAGACAAAAGGAATGTCAGCTATTCGATCTATTCATTTTACCTATGAAAATAAATAATGTAAACTTTCATTACGATGAAAGGAGCGAGGCCATTATGAAAAAAATGATCTCAGGATTGCTGCAGATAGGCGGCCTCACTGTATTCTCACTACTGATCAACTCACTGGCTTCATGGTTGCATTTTCCCATCCCCGGAAGCATTCTGGGTATGGTTATCTTATTCCTTCTGCTTGAATTCGGCGTAGTACGCTTAAATTGGGTGGAGGTCGGAGCCTCCTGGCTGCTGGCTGAGCTGCTCCTGTTCTTCATTCCTTCCGCTATCGGCGTCATGAAATACACAGATATGTTGGAGACCGACGGGCTGCGGGTGCTAGCAGTCGTATTGGTCGGTACATTCGCAGTCATGGCTTGCTCCGGGCTGCTCACAGGAGCTATATCCAAGGCAAAGGAGCATAAACCCTTATGATGACCGGACTATTGTTCCTCGCGCTAACCGTAGGACTCTACCTCCTTGCCAAACGTGCCTATAAGATTCACAGCAAAGTATACCTATCTCCGCTTATCATCACGCCTCTGCTGATTGTTGGCATTCTGTTGATGACAGGTATCCCTTATGAATCCTACAATGCGGGAGGCAAGTGGCTGACTAACCTGCTGCAGCCGGCAACCATTGCGTTTGCCATCCCTTTGCATAAGAACTTCAAGGTCCTCAAAAAACACGCCGCCGAAATTGCGGCAGGCGTGTTCTCAGGTACGATTATTGCGGTGATCTCCTCCATGCTGCTTGCCAAATGGCTGCATCTCAGCAGCGATCTGGTCTCTAGTCTGGTCCCGCGATCGGTTACTACTCCGATCGCCATGAGCATCTCGCAGCGTATCGGGGGTGTACCTAGCATTACTGCGGTCTTCGTTATCCTGACCGGGATACTAGGCACAATGATGGGCCCTTCCGTGCTGCGTCTCTTCCGCATTGACAACGAAATTGCGCGCGGTGTATCGCTGGGAACCGCAGCGCATGGTACAGGTACCTCCAAGGCCTTCGAGCTGAGCTCGCTGACCGGTACCATCTCCAGCATCGCGATGATCCTGACGGCGCTATTGACCATCGGCATTGCGCCGCCACTGCTCGCGGTGTTCCTCCACTAAGGCCGTCCCGGCTTGGGCCAAAGCACGTAGCTCCGAAGAAATCCCCGGAGCTGTGTGCTTTTTTCTATGACCTCACTTCGGACTCGATCCTTCTACTTAACCTACAGTTTAACTGGCAGTCCAGTCTGTGCCGACTCATAAGCCGCACAAGTCACCTTGAGTGTCTTATAGCCGTCCTCGTAGTCGCTGAGAATGCGGGAGCGATCACCAGTACGCACAGCATGCAGGAACGCCTCGCTCTCGGCGGCATAAGGGTCGCCGCTGTTGGCATACTCTGTGCTGCCATCGGTACGAACAGTAAGCAGGCGATCCAGATTCCAGTCCAGCAATCCTTGTTCATTATAGAAAGCCAGATTGACCCGGCCGATTTCTCCTGGAAGCACGCAAGTGTTAGAAATATTGGCAATGACGCCGCTAGTAAGCTTCAGCGACACCGTACCGATATCGGCAACCGTGACGTTCTCATGCTGCTCATGTACAATACGATTGCCGTACATGCCGTACACTTCTTCTACCTCACCGCCCAGATAGCGGAGCAAATCTACGATATGCGTCGTCTGCTCTGTAAACTGCCCACCGGACTGCTCCTGGTTGCGCCACCAAGCTACTCCTGGCATACCGCCCATCCACTGACCGACAACCATGCCGATTTTATCCTCAGTCAACGTTTCCTGCAGCCTTCGGATATTATCCTGATAGCGGAAGTGATAACCCACCGAGGTCAGCAGATTGCGCTCCTTAATCTCCTGCAGCAGACTGGCCGGAATTTCGGTACTATAGCTCAGCGGCTTTTCGATAAAGAAGGGAATGTCTCGGCGGATCAACGCACGCTCAATATCGCCATGTGACTGCGGGGGAACGCATATATAAGCTGCATCCAGCTTATGAGCTTCTAGCATCTCCGTAATATCGCCATAGCCCTCAGCGTCATAATGACGGGCCATCTCATCCGCCTTCTCCTTGCTGCTACCGCATACCGCTACTAGAGTAACATCTTCCATTCCAGCCAGTAAATCCGCGTGAACCTTACCAAACCAGCCTGTACCAATCAACCCGATGTTAAGTGTCATGCTCTGCCTCCTGTGAGTCTGAATTGTATGCCCTTTCATAGATTATACGATGTTATTGCCAGATAAGGTAGTCCCGCCACTCTTCGGGGAGCAACCAATGGTATGGCTGCTGCGTAAATCGGTCGTCTGCCAGCACAATGGTGCCACGATCGGTCTCGGTGCGGATCAGCCTTCCGCCAGCCTGCAGCACCTTACACATCCCCGGATAGACATAGGCATAGTCAAAGCCATTTTTGCCCTGGCGATTGAAGTAGGCGCGGAGCAGATTACGTTCCAGTCCCAGCTGCGGAAGCCCTACACCGACCACCATAACCCCGTTTAACCGGTCGCCGGGCAGATCCACTCCCTCCGAGAAAATACCGCCCAACACAGCAAATCCAAGAAGCGTTTGATTTGCGTCCGGACGGAAGGCTGCGAGGAAGTCTTCGCGTGCTTCTTCACTCATGCCAGAACCCTGTACTAGAGTAGCGATTTCGGGATATCGCTCGCTGAACAGATCATATACATTCTGCAAATAAAGATAAGAAGGGAAGAAAGCCAGATAATTTCCCGGCTTGCTGATCATCCTGTGCAGGGCCTCGCTCAATGGCAGCAGGGACGCTTCCCGGTCATGATAGCGTGTAGACAACGGGAGCAGCGACACCTCCCATTGCTCCTTTTGAAAAGGGGAAGCCACGATTAGGCTGTAGTCCTCCTCAGCAGCACCGATCATATCTCTGTAATATGACATCGGGGCCAAGGTAGCCGAAAACAGGATTTGGCTGCGGAAGCCCTTGGCCATCTGCCGCAGTAGATAAGAAGGGTCCAGGTTGAAGAGTTTCAAATACACATCTCCCCGGCGAATCTCGGCATAGGTCACATATCGCTCGTCATAGGTCTTGAAGGTGCGTAGCATCCCTTGTACGGCATAGAAGGTGTCCAGCAGACTGGATTCCCCTTCCTCCGCAGCGGCGGCCAGCATCATCGACGGATGAATCAATTCCAGTTCTGCCTCGGCTGCAAAGTTCTCCAATAGGCCCGGCAGCTCTTCAGGGAAGTCATTCCACCAGCCCTGACCCTCTTCGTTGCACAGCTTGCGCAGCGCGATGAAGAACGAGTTCACCGCCTTGGCAGCAGCGCTCAAGCTTGAGTTGCTTACTTTGTACTGCCGCTGCAGCCCCAAGAAAGGAGACTTCTGCAATGCAGCTGAGAACATCTCCCTTCCCCGATCGACCAAGTTGTGGGCTTCATCCACAAGCAGGACAGTATCCTTCTTACGCTCCTCGGCCAGCCGTTTCAGGCTAATTCGGGGATCATAAATGTAGTTATAATCACAAATCACCGCATCGCAGACATAAGCGGCATCCAGCGAAAACTCGAAGGGACAGACCTCGTGTGTCTTCGCGTAGCCGGCGATAACCTCCCGTGTCATCAGCGTTTCCTGACCCAGCATGTCCAGCAGCGCCCCATTGATCCGGTCATAATAACCTTCGGCGAACGGGCAATGCTCACTACTACAAAGTCCCTCCTCCCGGAAGCACGCTTTATCCTTGGCAGTCAGTGTAATGACATGCAGGACAAGGCCCCTGGCCGACAGGAGCGCCAGCGCCTCCTCAGCAGCCATGCGGGTAATTGTCTTGGCAGTCAGGTAAAAGAATCCCTTCGCCCGGCCTTCGCCAATGGCCTTGATCGCCGGGAACAGAGTGGACATCGTCTTGCCGATGCCGGTCGGCGCCTGAGCGAAGAGATTGACGCCTTCCGAGACCGCTTTGTACACAGCACCGGCAAAATGCCGCTGCCCCTTCCGGTAGGCAGGAAAGGGGAACCCGCGCTCGCGAATGCTCTGCTCCTTGGTGATATCATGCCGGAGCAGCATTTCGGCATAAGGTGCATAGCGGGCCACTGTATCAGCAGCAAATTCCGTGAGCTTCTCCATGCTGACCGTTCGCTGGAGGCTTTGCTCCTCCTCTCCCCCACGCTGAACATACGTTAGCCTTACTTCCATGGAAGTTAAGCCCTGCTCAAGTGCGATCATATAGGCATACATCAGCACCTGCGCCCAGTGGACCTCACGGCCTTCACCCAACAAGTCCAGCGGCCCAGCCGTGGACTTGATCTCTTCGACAATCAGCGCACCTTCTTCCGACAGCAGAAGACCATCACAGCGGCCATCCACCACGAGTAGCAGCTCCTTGTATGGTATCTCAGTTTTCAGATAGACTTCCTTCTGGTCGCCTTCCTTGTATCGCTTCTGAATCTTCTGATGAATACGTGTTCCTTCCACCATGGAAGCCGCACTGCGGAACCCCGGCTCCAGGCTCCCGCTGCGGAATACATACTCCACTAGCGTCCTGACGGATATGGATATCCTATGCTGCATACCTCAGCCTCCTTTACGTACCTATGCTGACAACCCTATGTATTCCACTCGTCGTTTTTGTCTTTTATTCGCTGTATAAGTTCATTTGGCGGCAGGAGCAGCAGGAACGGCTGTACTGTCATTCAGTTCCGCTTTACATTGCGCTAATGCTGGCATGCAGTGTTTTTGACATTTACTTTTCAGGGGGAGATAATAAATTCTGTTACTATGGAATTCCTTTGTCCTTACACTGCTTCCTCTGTCCGGGAAGAAGCGTGTCATCACGTAGAAAGAAGGCGGAGCTGTGTCATCCAATACCTTGAAACGGTGGATCATCAAACCCTTTGTGTTCTTTACCATTATTTTTGTTCTAAAGAGCTTTCTAGCCTGGGGTGTTATCTTTGGCGATATTCTCCCCTGGAAGTCTCTAATTACGGAGATCCCTTTTGCATGGGCACTTTTTTGCATTATTGAACGTTTTGCTTCCAAACGCAAATTAGGATATTACATGACGGTGAACCTGCTGGTGACCGCCATCTTTTTTGCCGCCATTATGTATTTCAAATATTACGGGGTTATTGTCACTTACCATGCCGCCGAGCAGGTGAATCAGGTCACTGCCGTCCGCAACAGCGTATTCTCACTGATGGACCCTTACTATCTCCTGATCTTCACTGATGTCATCGTACTTGGCTTCTACTTCTTCTTCAACAAGAATGGACGGGATTACAAGAAGACGAAGATCAACCTTGGTAGCGGAAAAGCGAAATTCAGTGTTTTGTTTGCAGTATCACTCGCCTTGTGTCTGTTCAATATTCTGCCTAATAAGGCCAGTATGAACGAGATCAAGAAAGCACAGGAGATGGGTATTCTCAATTATGAGGCCTATACCATTTTTGCCAAAGACAAAACTGAGATTGTAAGCACCAGTGATATCACCCAGGATGCTATAAACACGCTAAAAGGGGTTCGCGCTGATGATCATTCATCCCTGCAAGGCGTTGCCAAAGGTAAGAATCTGATCATTATTCAGATGGAATCATTCCAGAACTTCCTGCTTGGACTGAAGCTGGACGGCAAGGAAGTTACGCCAAATCTGAACCGCCTGATGGAGAGCAGTCTGTACTTCCCGAATTTCTATCAAATGGTGGGGCAGGGCAACACCTCGGATGCCGAGTTTGTCGTGAATACATCTTTCTACATTCCTCCCCGCGGCGCAGCTACGATGTCGTATGTAGACAAGACACTTCCAAGTCTGCCACGCCTGCTTCAATCCAATGGCTATCAGACTGCCACCTTCCATACGAATGATGTGGAGTTCTGGAACCGCCGGGAATTGTATAGTTCTCTGGGTTGGGAGCATTATTATGATCACCAATTCTTCGGTGATGAGGACGTATTCTTCTTCGGCGCCTCCGATGAAGTGCTTTATCGCAAGACAGCCGGCAAATTAAAAGAAATGAATGAGGCAGGTCAGCCATTCTATTCTCAGATTATTTCGATGTCTGCCCATCATCCTTTCACCATTCCGGCTGAGAAGTACCGGATGAAGCTACCTGAGCGTTATGAAGGTACTTTCGTTGGTGACTATATCCGATCCCAGAACTATGCAGATGAAGCCTTCGGCCAATTTGTAGAAGAGCTAAAAGCAAGCGGCGTCTGGGATAATAGCCTGATTATGATCTACGGCGACCATATGGGGCTACCCATCTACTCGCTAGATCATGACGACAAGGCATTGATGCAAGAAATCTACGGTCATGACTACAGCTATGCCAACATGATGAATATTCCGTTGATTATACATGGCGCAGGGATCACGAAGCCGCAGGTACTGGATCAGGTTGGCGGGGAGATTGATATTATGCCGACAGCCGCCGGGCTGCTCGGTGTCTCCATGGAGAACAATCTGCATTTTGGCCAAGATCTGCTCAGTGAGCCTGTCAATCTGCTGCCACAACGTTATTATCTGCCATCAGGGTCTTTCATTGCCAGCTCCGGACTGCTAATTCCGGGTAGCAGCTTTGAGGACAACACACAGTATCCTATCGCTTTAGGAGGCAAAACGCCTGCTGCTACGGAGGATGAATATAACCGGTCATTACGGCTGCTGCAGCTCTCGGACAGCTATGTAACCCAATTGCCGCTTAAAGCAGAAGGCAAGAAATAGAACCATTTCAAGAAGAAACGGCCACGCTCCTCTCAATCTGGAGTGTGGCCGTTTTTGTATAGTTGAAGGCTTGGTGCTTCTCAGCGCTCCTGCTTGTCCAGCATTTCGTAGTACTTGGCAAAGGTTTTAAGCTCTTCCGGTTCCAATATAGCCAAATGATCAGCCAGAAGTAGCTTGGAGCGATATTGTGCTTCCTTCAGTGATTCCTCACCTTTGGCTGTGATAGTGACAACAACCGCTCTACGGTCCTGCTCATCAGGAACCCGGGCGATGAAGCCCAGCAGCTCCAGGCGATCCAGCATCACCGTGACGGCGCTGGATTTCACCTCCATTTTCTCAGCTAACTGGATCACACGTGATTTCTTCTCGTGGGCAATCATATTGAGCAGGCCTAGTTGAGGAAACGTTAGGCCAATTTCCTTATGCAAAGACATTTGGGACACAATTTTCCGCTGCACCCTCCACATGGATATCCCGATGCCTTCAATCACCGGATCTATTTGTTTCGACATTCCTTCAGCTCCCAATCACTTTGTCCTGAAACCAGCGTACCATTTTAACACTCCCGGATTCAATGACTCTCGGTCAATATTTTGCCGTTTTCGCCATATAGTTGTCACAACTATTCCTTAAACAAGCAAATTTCGACACATAAACGCTGAGTTTCTTGCACTATAATCGTAGCAGTGAGCATGGAGAACGAGACTCTTTGCTAACAATTAGTCAAAGTTGGTGGGGAATAAAAATGAAATTGGCAACAAAATTAACCTGGATGATGTTCATTGTGCTGCTGCTTGTGGGCTCCTCCATCGGATTCTTCGGGTATCGTGCCGCTTACAGTCAAGTGGACGAGGCTGCCGGAATCGAATTGGTAGGCTGCGCCAATATTACAACCGGCCTGGTGAATCCAGAAGACATTTCCGCACTTACTGCGGGAGATACAAGCAAGATTGCTAAGGTAGAAGAGCGCATTGGCTGGATTGTTGCTCACAAGCCTATTTTCAAAGAAGCCTTCATCCTGTCGCTGGACGGCAAAGTCCTAGCCGCTGACAGCAGCTTCCAGAAGCGTGGCTATAAAGCAGGGGATACATTTTATTTTAGCGACGAAGACAAGGCAATGATCAACAAAATGCAGCATTCCACCTATTCCAAAGTTTATACCTACGATGGAACCTCCCTCAAAACCGGCTACGGTCCTATCTACCAGAATCATGATCCAGCCAAACCCATTATCGCCTTAATGGCCATCAATTTTGACGGTTCAATTATTCAGGAACGAACCATGGATGTGGTTGTACAGCCTTTTATCATCGGCGCAGCCATTTTTGTACTGGCTATTGTAGTCGCTTATCTGCTTATTCGCCGCATGGTCAGCCCGTTAACCCATTTGTCTCGTTCCGTTAATCTAGTAGCCCAGGGCGATCTGACACAGGACCCTATTCTTCTCGGCAGTAAAGATGAGGTCGGAACCTTGGCCCGTGACTTTAATGCCATGTCTGACAATCTTCGCTTGCTGATCACCGAAGTGAATGACACTTCGCATCAGGTTGCCTCTTCCTCTGGAGAGCTGTCGGCCAGTGCCCATGAAACCAATAGGGCCGGGGAACACAGTGTAGGAATTACCCTGGAGCTTGCCGATGGAGCGAATGCCCAACTCCAGAACCTCGAAGACAGCTACAAAGCCGTACAGAACATGTCCAGCTTCATCTCGGAGATTGCTGCTATGGCAGATACTGCGCTTGACCTTGCCAATGGCAATGCAGAGAAAGCCCGAACGGGCAGAGAGTCCATGGATTCCACCACAGCACAGCTGATGACTATGAGCGGCAGTATCAGTATGCTCTCTGGCATGATCAATCTTCTGTCGAGCAACTCCAAGGAAATCGAGAGCATTATTACCGTCATCTCCAGCATTGCCGAGGAAACACATCTGCTCTCCCTTAATGCAGCCATCGAAGCTGCACGGGCTGGCGAGGAAGGCCGGGGCTTCGCCGTTGTCGCCCAGTCCGTTCGCAAGCTGGCAGAACGATCTTCTCATTCCGCTACCCAGATCGGCGATCTGATTAAAATGACCGTAAGCCAGATGGAAAAGGCGACTGAGATGATGTCTTACTCCACACAAGAAATGGAACAGAGTAGCGAAATGATAGACCAAGCCGGGGCTTCTTTCACTGAGATTGAAATGTCGGTATCCAGCATGGCAGAGCAAAACCGGCAAATCTCTACTGTAGTTGGCCAACTTGCCGAGTTAGCCTCCGGGCTAGTCACGACCATTCAGCATGTTGTTGAGGTATCCAATCAGACTGCGGCGGGGGCGGAGAGCCTGTCTGCCTCATCCCAGCAGCAGCTTGCCGCTATGGAAGAGGTTGAGGCCGCCGCAAGTATCCTCTCCTCAATGGCCGAGAAGCTGCGCTTTTTGGTAGAGAAGTTCAGGATTTGAAATAGTAACAGCCACAGAACTTAAATAGATAAGCCTTTCAATGCAGCAAAGCAGGTCGGGGAACTCCCCGGCCTGCTTTTTATATAACAGAATTATGTGGTCGCAGACAAGTTGCCTCTTGTCCGGCGTGATTCCGAAAGTTATGTATATTGAATATGAAAACAAAATGATTACATGTCTAGATCATTATACTGCCGTATTTTCGATAAACCATTGCCCTAACTCGTTCACAGGCATCGGTCGGCCATAGTAATACCCTTGCATCACTCGGCAGCCCAGCGATTGCAGCAACTCGATCTGCTCGGTCGTTTCTACGCCTTCAGCAACGACATCCATATTCAGGTTACTGGCGATGGCAATAATATTGCTGATAATCGCTTTCTTGGAGTGTAGCTTACTCTTGCGAATGAACACCTGATCAATCTTAAGCGTATTGACCGGAATCTCGTCCAGATTGCCTAGGGAAGAGAAACCTGTACCGAAATCATCCAGTGATACCCGTACGCCCAGCAGCCGGAGCTTGGATAATTGAGCTACTGTCTCCTCCATGTTGTTCATCGCGATAGATTCTGTAATCTCCAGTTCCAGAAAATGCGGCTCCAGTCCCGATTGCGTCAGTGCTTCCTCCACAACTTCATACAGCCCGTTTCCTTCAAACATCCGCGCTGACATATTAACGGAGACGGCGACATTCGCCACTTCCTCTTGATGCCAGAGCTTGTTCTGACTACATACATCATGCAGCATCCAGTAGGTAATGGGCACGATCAACCCGGTCTCCTCTGCTATCGGAATAAATTCCGACGGAGAGATGATTCCATGCTCAGGGTGTCTCCACCGCAGTAAGGCTTCAAGTCCAACCGTCACATTCAACAACGAATCCCACTTGGGCTGGTACACGACCATGAATTCAGAACGGGCCAGCGCCTTGCGCAGATCCTTCTCCAGCGACATCCGCCGCAGTTGGTGACGATTCATCTCCTGATCGAAAATGCTGTATTTATTCTTGCCAGAATCCTTGGAGGTGTAGAGCGCAGTATCTGCGGCCTTCATCAAGGACGACCGGTCGGTGCCATGTAGAGGAGTCAGGCTGATCCCAACGCTTGCTGTCACGTACAGTTCATTACCTTGGATGCTGTAGTAGTGCTTGAGCTCCTGCAGAATACGCTCGGCTACTTCTTCCGCTTCTGGTACGGAGCACACAGACAGGGCAATCAGGAATTCATCCCCGCCTAGCCGAAACACCTTCCCCATAGTGCCAACACAGCCTTCCAGCCTTTGGGCAACCTCCTGCAGCAGCATGTCGCCGATATCATGCCCCAGGGTATCGTTGATCGATTTGAAGCGGTCCAGATCCACAAAGAACACCGCTCCGGATGTTCCGCCGAAGAAATCTTCAAGAAAGTAACGCTCCAGGCCATGTCGGTTAGGCAGTCCGGTCAGCGGATCATGGTACGCCATCCGTTCAAGCACATGACGGTCCAGAAAAACGGCTCCTCCGGAGACCGCGAGCATCAGGACCGTTATAATGGATACGCCGCTCAGCAGAATTACATCTGTATCCATCAGGAGAGATGAGGAGCCGGCTCCCTTGTAATATTCCCACTGGCTGGCTCTGAGACTGAAATAATGCAGACCTGTCACCGATAGTCCAATCAATAATGTTAAATAGAGTTTCCACTTATTAAAGCTAGGATGATCCTTGAACTTGCGAAGCAAATAGAGCCCCATGGAGGACATCAGCGCAGCTGCCAAGATCGAGATGGCCTGTGAGAGGATTGGATAGCGGATTCCTCCCCCCAGCAAAATAGAAGACATACCGATATCATGCATGGCGGAACTCCCTACGCCAAGCAGTAGCCCCCCGGCACCCGCTCGCCAAAGCTTGGGACGGTGTGCAAGCACAATCCAGAACGCAGCATAACAAGATAACATACACACCAGCAGGGACAGCAGTGCTTTACCCGGCTGGTAGCTGACTTCAAATGGTAAACGGCCGGCCATAATGCCGATATAATGCATTGCCCATAGGCCACTACCAAGTACACAGGATGCTGACAGCAGCCACATTCGCCGGATTCTGCCGGCAGAACGGGAAACTTGTGAAATCAAATTCAAGGCAGCATAAACCGCGGCAGAGACCAGCGCGAAAGTTAGTAAAACGATCCAAACATTATAACGGATTCCCATTTGATCCATGTGTCAACCTCTTCACCGGTATAGTAATTATCATCATCGCCACAGTGCGTTTCTCAAGTCAGAATCAGTACACGTATATCGGATAAATGGAAGAGTGCGTAAAGATTATAGGCTATCCCTGGAAAGCAACTTTAAGTGTAATTTTACCTTTTATCAACCAGACTGTCTAAGTAAATACTGGAACTTGCCCCCTGTTTTGGTGTCCGTTAAAAAATGTCCATATTTGACATCCCAGAGGACTCCATCCTCTTCGCCTCCGGAAATGCCCGGCGCCAGAGCAGAAAATTGCCGACAGCCAGCAACACAAGGTATATATAGACGCCACCTGTCAGTAAAGTTGCCAAATAATGTAGGCCCACCATACCGATCAACAGGAATAGCATCAGAAAGCTGCTTCCCGTGAATTCCTTCTGCTTAGCTGCTTCAAAGCGTTCTGAAAAAGGTAGTGACCGCGGCAGCACCAGGAAGCACACCACCGCATAAATAAGCGTTGCAAACAGTACAACTACAAGGTCCGGCAGAATCTTAACCCCATAGAGCACTGTGAACACCACCGCTTCTGCCAAAAATATCGGTACAAACAATCTGAGCAGGGCAGCCTTGAGCATGCCTCTGTACACTGTATGATCCCCCGGTAGTGGTATGACCTTGTAAATCCAAGCCCCTTTATAGCTTCCTGAATACCGCAGCATTTGAACAACGGTCATCATCATCGTAGCGCTAAAGTAAATCCACAGGTATGTCTTTGAATCTCCGATACCGCTCCCATCCCCTAGCCAGATCATATTTAAGATAAATATGAAAGGGAACACGATGGAGAAGCCCAGCGTCGGATATACCTTTAGCTTAAAGTCCCGTTCTGTCTTCATCATGGACCAGGTAAATCGAAAGAACATGCCCTCTTCCCGGCTCCGGCAAATTACAGTAGATAGCCATCCAGATAATCTCGCTGCTTCACGGCCACCGACCTCTTGTGCGGAAAGCTTTTGCAGGCTTTTCTCAAATTGGGGCATAAGTTTTATGTATGTAATGATCAGGAGAAGCGGAAGAATGATGGCCAAACCGGATAACACGCTAAAATGAGTGCCTCTCCCTCCACCAAATGCCAGCTCGAACGGGGCAGCAAACCAAACCGGAGGAATAAAATACTGCCACCATGCCGGTTTGAAGGATGCGCTAAACTCCGCCAGGTTAAACAGCCTGGAAATCAGTTGATAGCCCACGGTTATGGCAATCATCAGTACAATCTGCACATAGTTGATGATATCCTTCAATCTTTCTCCGTCGAAAAGCTTCAGGATCACCAGGTACAGAAGCCCTGTAACCACCAGGATGAAGCAGTCCATCAGTACAATGGCTCCACAGTATAAAAGAAAGAACAAAGGCCCCTGACGGAACAGTGAGACGATCAGCGTAGGTCCGGCAAGGCTTAACGTGAGGGTGAACAGATAGATCAGCACATGGATGTTCTTGGCCATGTTCAGGGTACGGCGATTCACCGGTTTGGAGAACAGTATGTTCTTGTCCCGAAGATCCAGCAGGACGGAGGAAAAGTCGGAGACCAGTGTAGTGGTAATCATGAACATCACCACACCCAGAACCAGACTCATTTGCAGCATGTAATGGCCCGATGGAACGATGAGCGGGATCAAGAACGCACCCATTATCAAGTACACCCACTGCGGGCGAAACGGCGAGCCTTCTGTCGGCTCGGCCGATCTTTGTGCAGCCGCAAGAACCGTAGGTGCCCTTCTCCCATCCATCGTCAGTTTGACTTGTAGAATGCTGCGCATAACGCCGTAATCAATGCCAACTCTGGAGAACAGTCCCTCCAGCCGATCCAGCAGCTTCAGTACCCGAAAATCATTCATGTGCAGCACCTTCTTGAATCACGGTCACAAATTCACCTGCGATGTCCCGGTATTTGTCAAAGCCGGTCAACTGGTTAAAAATCTCTTCAAGCGAGCCTTCCCGGCTCTCCTCCTTCAGCTCCGCAAAGCTACCATCGGCCACAATGTCCCCTCCAGCAATAAGCACTATACGGCTGCTGATCTTCTCGACAACATCCATGATGTGTGAAGAGTAGAAAATGGTCTTGCCCCGAGCAGCCAATGAAGCGAAGATTTCCTTCACCACCATGACACTGTTGGCATCGAGACCGCTTAGCGGCTCGTCGAGAAACAGAATATCCGGGTCATGCAGCATACTGGAGACCAGCAGCACTTTCTGCTTCATCCCTTTGGAAAAGGAGGAGATGCGCATGTCGTAGGCCTTCTCCAGACCGAGCAGGGCGGTCAGTCGCTTGGCCTTGTCATCAGCTGCACTCCGCTTCATGCCATACAGCTCGCCAACGAAGCACAGATACTCCCGTGCCGTCAGGCTGTCGTATAATTCCGCAACTTCCGGCACATAGCCGATCCGTCTCTTATAAGCATTGTCGCCATCAGCAATATCCCGGCCAAAGATTTCTACGGTGCCGTTATAACCCTCAACCAAACCAAGCATGATCTTAACCGTCGTGCTTTTGCCAGCACCGTTTGGACCGATATATCCGATAATCTGCCCCGCGTAGACTTCCAAATCAATCCCCCGGAGAACCATTCTGTCCGAATAATTCATCCACAAGCCAGAGATTGATATCACCGGCTTCTCTGCAACAGCCATTCCTTTCAACTCCTTCCAAGTTAACCTGTTAGCCCAGACTAATCTTCCGACAGCTAGCGGATTCTCCCTTAAATTGGGTTACTTTACCTTATTCTAGCGGAAACTATTCCCTCTTACTATCCTTAATGACACATTATGCGGGAAAACGACGCCGCTTTGCACAAACTGCAATAATTTGGCACAATTCAAAAAGCAGCACCCTCGGAGTCCTTCCGTAAGGCGCTGCTATAAATAAATTAAATGAAATTAAGCGAAGTTATGCAAGAGTATTGCTATACCCAAAACCATAATGCGTGCAGCATTCATCAACATGAAATTTTTTACCGAAAGAATAAAGGTGCTAGCCTTCTCCTGCTTCGCATGGAACGCTGCGACATTGCGGCGGAGCGGAATAAGGGTCAGTATGATTAGCAGGACGAGTATCGGATGAACCTTGAGAATCAGCAGCACTACAAGGTCAAGATAAGAGACATAATATAGCAGTTTGAATAACAGGAGAGCGCGCTCCTTGCCAATATAGACAGGAAGAGTATATCTACGGTTCTCAACATCCTCCTCGATGTCGCATATATTGTTCGCCAGCATAATGCCTGAAATCCCCAGGATAGCTGGCACTGAGAACCAGAAGAGATAGATTACCTCTATAAGATTAATATGAAGATTGACCCAGCCCTCTTGAATCAGTAGCGAGACGACACTATTGTCGGTATGGATATAGGCCGAGATAAAGATAATGACGAAGCCCATGAACAGCCCCGAGAACAGCTCACCCAGCGGCATTCGTGAGATTGGGATGGGTCCGAAAGAATACAGAATGCCTATCAGAAACGATAATCCCCCCAGCAGGAAGACTAAAAGACCTGTCTGTGATACCAGCGCAATTCCGCCCCCGGCCGCCAGCACCAGCAGGATGATAATGGTCGCAACCACCGTACGCTCTTTCAGCTTAAAATGAACGATGGCATTATGCGTCTCATAGCCGTAGCCATCGGTTTTGGATGCTTTTTTGAAATCATAATAATTGTTAATCGCCGTTGTAGCCATATCAAAACTCAGCAGAGAAATGAACATCAGGCCAAACCGCAGAATATAAAAATCCTCGAACCGGTACAAGGCGTACAACGTCCCCATTAGAAAAGGAATCATACTAGCTGCCTTCGTCGGCAGCTCTACAAACTTCAGAAAACTTCTTACATTCAAATCAATCACCCTTATCACTCAAATGAACAGTTCATATCACAGAGACATTATATCGTAAATTGTAAGTGACCTGTCAGGAATCGACAGGAAATGAACAAAAAATCATTCCAGAGAAGCAGGGCAGTATGATATGATAGGCAAGCCAATAACAGCGCCCTTCAGGGTGCTGTTGTCATGAGCGAACACTTTTAAATAATGGAGGCATTAACTTTTATGTCAGCGCAACCGCAATCCCCCCAATCCGTCAAGATCGTCACTGCCGATCCTGGTGCTATTGGCCTGTTCGGACTAGCTATTGTCACGCTGGTCGCATCTTCACAGAAGCTCGAGATCACCTCGGGGCTCAGCTATGTCATTCCTTGGGCTATTTTCCTGGGCGCCTTCGCCCAGCTATTTGCCAGCATTCAGGATGCTAAGCACAATAATACCTTCGGCATGACCGCCTTTGGAGCCTATGCCTTCTTCTGGTTCGGTATGGCCGCCAGTTGGCTGATCAAGCTCGGTGTATTCGGAACAACCCTGGCCGAAGCCGTGGATCCGAAGCAGCTCGGATTTGTGTTTCTTGGATACCTGATCTTCACCCTGTTCATGACGATCGGTGCCGTGGAAGCCAACAAAGTCCTGCTAATTATCTTCATCTTGATTGACTTCCTGTTCCTGGGTCTGACGTTTGATTCTTTCGGGATTGCGGCTGAAGCCTTTCATAAGCTGGCTGCCTTTGCGGAGCTAGGTATCGCTATAGTCTCCCTCTACGGATGCGGAGCTTCGGTGCTGAACGCTCACTTCGGACGTACGTTCCTGCCAATGGGCGCACCGCTGCGTATTTTCAAAAAATAAACTTTCAATTCCTGCATCAAAAAAACAATGGATAAACGTACACCTGCCACTCTGGCGGAGCGCGTTTATCCTTTTTTTTTGCAGATGTGCTGTCCCTCAAGGATAGGCGTGGTACACTATCTTTATACCGCAATAATCAGATTAGAACCCTCATGTTAACCGAAAGGATTTGGAGACAATGAATGTGTTCACTTCTTCTGAATGGATTGGAACGGCCGTATTTGCCCTAATTCTTCTTATTATTGCTTACCGCGTCATTCGCGGGCTTCCCAAGATAACAGGAGACATCGCCGCTTTTCGCAAAAGAACACTCGTCTGGACCCAGGTTGCGCTGGTGCTGACCGTACTTCAGTTGAATTTCAAAGCCGGGGATTGGCGCTTCGCTATTATCCTGGGGATGATCGTTCTCTTCACTGGAAGCATCTGGCTGGCCGCACGCCGTGAAGATATTCGCAGTGGTGCAGGAGCAGAGCCTGCCGGACATAATGAATAAATTCATGCTCCCGCAAGGGAGCTTTTTTCATGACCTCCCGCTGAAGTGCGAACAAGTTGTGACAAAAGCATAGTTCATGCTGGCCTAACCATACTAAGCTCATTCCAAGAGGATCACGGAGGGATGATGGATGGGCAAAAAGATGAATCTGCTGATGTTCAGCGGGGACTATGACAAAGCAATGGCGGGATTGATCCTGGCAAATACTGCTAGGGATATCGAATGCGAGGTGACCATGTTCTTTGCATTCTGGGGGTTGTTCCTGGTCCGTGATCCGGAGAAAATGACACTGGAGGACAAGAGTATCTATGAGAAGCTGATGGATGTCATGACCCCCAAAGGGCCAGAACAACTCCCCTTGTCGCGGATGAATTTCAGCGGGCTGGGCCGGATGATGCTAGAGGAGATGATAGAGACACAAGGCGCGCCGAAGCTAATTCATTTTCTTAAGGGCGCCCGTAAAAAGAATATCAAGTTCTACGCCTGTAAACTCTCCGTGGAAATCATGGGCTTCAAACCGGAGGAATTTCTGCCGGAAGTTGAGATTATTGATGCGACTACCTATTTGAAGGATGCGCTGGAGAGTGACATGCAACTGTTCATCTAGCTCTCAGGCTTGGGCGTTAACCTATTGGCGGGGCGGGGCATATACTGAGGCCAAAGAAACTACAGGCTGGAGGGAATGTCCGTGCTGAATATCATCCCCGCCTCTTCCCCGGAGATGCCATCTTCGCTGCAAACTTATTTTGCACCCTTTCGCGAGCACACCATCGGAACAGGATTTACGCTTACGACGCCCTATGGCAGACAGCCTCTCTTGTACGCTGACTGGACCGCCAGCGGGCGTCTCTACGAGCCCATCGAGCGCCGAATGCTGGAAACTTTCGGCCCCTATGTCAGCAACCCTCATACTGAATCCAACACTACCGGGCTGACAATGACCTTGGCCTATATCGAGGCCCGGAATATTATTAAAGCCCATGTCCACGCCGGGCCGCAGGATGCGCTGCTCTTCTGCGGCAACGGCACCACCGGGGCAATAAACAAGCTTCAGCGCATTTTAGGCCTGAAGATGCCAGAATGGCTGCAGGGCAGGAGCCTTAACCCCGAAGACCGCCCGGTCATCTTCGTAAGCCACATGGAGCATCATTCCAACCTCCTGCCCTGGCAGGAAAGTCTTGGCGATGTCGTTACTGTAACACCGGGAGCAGACGGAAACATCGATCTGAATCAGCTTGAATACCTATTGCGTCTATACCGGCACCGGCGCCTGAAAATCGGCGCCTTCACGGCCTGTTCCAATGTGACAGGCATCCGCACACCTTACCATCAGCTCGCCGCAGCCATGCATCGCCACGGCGGGGTCTGCTTTGTTGATTTTGCCGCCAGCGCCCCCTATGAGCCGATTGATATGCATCCGGCTTCACCGCAGGAGAAGCTCGATGCGATCTTCTTCTCCCCCCATAAATTCCTCGGCGGGCCAGGAAGCAGCGGCGTGCTGCTGTTCGACTCCGCCCTTTATCGCAGCCGCCTTCCCGACGAGCCTGGCGGCGGCACCGTGGTTTGGGTCGATGCCTGGGGCGGCCGCCGCTACATAGAGGATATAGAAACCCGCGAGGATGGCGGCACGCCGGGCTTCCTGCAGGCCTTCCGCACTGCACTGGCTATTCATCTGAAAGAAGCCATGAACGGGGGCGGTGAATACATGCTGCTCAGGGAGCGGGAACTGTGCCGGCAGCTACTGGATGGATTGCAGACTATACCCGGCTTAACCATATTGGCCGGAGAGCAACAGGAACGACTCGGAATTGTTTCCTTTACAATGCGCGATATCCACTATAACCTCGCGGTGCAGCTGCTGAACGATCGATTCGGCATTCAGGCCCGCGGAGGCTGTTCTTGCGCGGGTCCTTACGGCCATCATCTGCTGGGGCTCGGCCCTAAGGACTCCGCTGGCTTCATCAAGGCTATCTATGCTGGAGATCAGTCACTCAAGCCGGGCTGGGTCCGGCTTTCGCTCCACCCCATCATGACAGATAAAGAAGTGGCGCGAATGGTCTCAGCCATCCGCGCCATCGTAAAGCATATTGAAGAGTGGAGACAGGATTACAGGTATAACCCCGAAACTAACGGTTGGCAGCACATTACTGCTGCCGCACCGGCGATTAAGGATGCTGCCGGATGGTTTCGCCTGTGAGGAACACTTAACCCCGCTGACCTCCAGCATAACTAACATCTGGACTCCTGATCAGTAAGACAGCCTATTAGCGAAACAGTCTACTATTGGGACTGCCCGTCCTTTACCATGTCCAGATCAGCGGCAGACGCATTGGCAATGACCTGTGCGACATCCTTGCAGCCAGGAATTACACTCGTTACTACGGGATGCTGAAGACACCAGCCCAAGGCCCATTGCGCCATAGGAATGCCTTCAGGCACTTCATTTTCTGCAATCTTAGCAACTTCCAGTAACTGCTTCTGACGCGTATCCGCATTATGATTCGCCCGGACATCACCCGCCGGGAAGGCAGCATCCGGCTTATACTTGCCGCTAAGATAGCCGCTGGCCAGCGGCACCCGTGCTAGCACACCCAGGTTATGCTTGGCGCACAGCGGGAAGACTTCTTCTTCCGGGCCGCGTTCCAGACGATTATATACGACCTGAATGGCTTCTGCCCCGACCGCCTGAGCAGAGGCTGTCTGGTGAACACCTGTGCCAGAGGCACTAATGGAAACTCCTAAATGCCGGATTTTCCCGGCCTGCACCTGTCTATCCAGCATGCTCCACAGTTTGTCGTTCTCGAACTCGGCATCGGTTCCCGAATGGAACTGGTAGAGATCGACATACTCGGTCTGGAGCGATTTAAGCGAATCATCCAGTTGCTTCAGCACCTGGTCGGCGCTCCATAGCTGTTCCCGCTGGAGATGCCCCTTGAATCCGTGGCCGAACTTGGTCGCCACAATCCAGTCCTCGCGTTTGCGGCGAGCTAGATAGTCCCCGATGAACCTCTCGGACAAGTGGTCCCCGTAACATTCTGCTGTATCAATCAGATTGATACCAAGTTCCCCTGATTTATCCAGCATGGCATCAACTTCGTTCTGGGTGAAATCCTTGCCCCATTCCCCGCCAAACTGCCAGGTCCCAATTCCGATCACAGACACATTCAGTCCGGTACTTACAAGCTTACGGTATTTCATAATGGCACCTCTTCCTTTCATATCTAGAGTTTAATTGTTCAATTTATTTGCCACTGCCGCCATCACTGGCTGTTCTGGTAAAATATCTTTCTATGGCTTTGACGCCCCAGAAAGACAACGCTATAAAGAGCAGTACGTATAGTCCTTCCGCGGGACGACGGATAAATCGTTCCAGATCATTGCCGATATAAGAAACCGCAAACACCATAATGGCTTTGCCCGCGATCAAGGCCAGTAGATAGGAACGCAGCCGCATTCCGGCAAGTCCGGCAGCCATATTAATGACGACGAATGGCCCTACGGGAAACAAACTAAGCAGAAACACATAGCTGAAGCCCCGCTGGCGTACCCAAGTCATGCTCTTCGCCACCTTTGGGCGCAAGGCCCATTTGCGCAGGTAGGGGTGGGAAGCAATTTTGCGAACAATCAGAAAAGTCGTTACACAGCCCGCGACCAGACCAATCCACGAATACAAAAAGCCGAGCCACAAACCATATACCGCACCGTTCAAACCAACGATAGCTATGGTAGGCAGGGGCGGCACAAATGATTTCATAAAAGTTAATGCAATGCCCGGAAAAGGTCCGAACGAACGATATTGTTCCAGCATGTGCCGCAGATTATCCTCTGTCAGCCATGATGCGATATCCAGATAGTACATAACGTGCCGCTCTCCTCATCCATCCTATAATAAGTAGCTCCATGCCACCTCAGGTTAATCACCTAGCACTAAGCTTTAATTATACAATACATTGGGACAAAATTGACGCGGCGAATTCGGTACAGTCGCTATCCTCCCACAAGTGGATATCCCTCATTTCAATGTTATAATGCACTTAAAAACCTTGCTTTTGGATGCCCTGCGACTCCCAGCTGGTCATTTATTGGCCGACTGTTTGCGAACTTGTATTTTTAGTTTAAATAGAAGATACATGTATTCTAGCGAACATCCAGAGAAAGCAGCCAAGGAGGAGAAAGCCTTTGATCAAGATAGGGCTGACTGGCTTCGGCGACCATGAGGAATTGTATGGAAAAATCAAACCGGCCGAACGGTTGTCTACATACAGCGCCCATTTTTCCATTGTAGAAATCGACAGTTCCTTCTATGCGGTTCAGCCGGTCAGAAATTATGCGAAATGGGTCAACCAGACCCCAGAAGGATTCCAGTTCATCGTGAAGGCCTATCAGGGAATGACTGGTCATCTGCGTGATAAAAAGAATTACTTCGATACAAAAGACGCCATGTTCGCGGCTTTCCATGAATCCATCCAGCCCGTTATCGAATCCGGCAAGCTGGCCATGACCCTGTTCCAGTTCCCACCCTGGTTCGACTGTACCAAAGATAATGTGGATATGCTGCGCGACATCAGGCAGCGGATGAAAGACGTACCCTGCGCCCTTGAATTTCGCCATGAGAGCTGGTACAGCCCGGCGTTCCGTGACAAGACGCTGCAATTCATGGCGCGTGAGGGCTGGATTCATACAGTAGTGGACGAGCCACAGGCCGGGACTGGCTCGATTCCGATTGTAGCCGTAGCCACCTCCCCGGACATCACTTATGTGCGACTGCACGGCCGCAATGTCTCAGGTTGGAACCAAAGCAACCACCCGGATTGGCGCAAGCTGCGCTATCTATACCGGTATGATCAGGAAGAACTCGGCGAGTGGAAGGAACGTCTGTTAAAGCTGGAGAAAAACTGCCGTAATCTCTACGTTGTCTTCAATAACAATTCCGGCGGCGATGCTACAGACAACGCCAAGGAGCTTCAGAACATGCTCGGCATAGACGGCGGTCTGGCTCCGCGCCAGCTTGATCTCTTTCAATAGCTTGAAAAAAGATCATTGCATCTGCAAATAACTGGTATTCCCTCCCTTTAAAAAGTGAAGAATAACCGAAGAGCCTGAAGAACGATCTGAAAGCACTGCAGCAGCGAAGGAGGCAGAGAGATGAAGAGAAATCATACGATGATGCAGTTTTTCGAGTGGCATGTCGCAGCAGACGGTAAGCACTGGAAACATCTCGCGGAAATGGCACCAGAGCTGAGTAGCGCCGGGATTGACACCATATGGATTCCGCCCGTGACCAAGGCTGTCTCCGCAGAAGACACCGGATATGGTGTCTATGATCTCTATGATCTCGGTGAATATGACCAAAAAGGTACAGTACGCACCAAATACGGTACCAAACAAGAACTGGTCGACGCCATAGCCGAGTGCCAAAAGAACGGCATTGCTGTATATGTTGATCTCGTCATGAACCATAAGGCCGGTGCGGACGAGACCGAGATATTCAAGGTAGTCGAGGTCGATCCCCATGACCGGATGAAGGAAATTTCGCAGCCGTTCGAGATCGAGGGATGGACCAAGTTCACTTTTCCGGGACGCGGAGACGAGCATTCTGCCTTCAAGTGGAATTTCGATCATTTCAATGGCACGGACTTCAATGCGAAGGAGGACCGCTCTGGCGTATTTCGTATTGTAGGTGAGAACAAGACCTGGAATAAGAATGTGGATGATGAGTTCGGCAACTATGATTATTTGATGTTCGCGAATATTGATTACAGCCATCCCGCAGTCAAGGAGGAAATGCTCCAGTGGGGAAGCTGGCTGGTGGATACACTGCAATGCAGCGGCTACCGCCTCGATGCCATCAAGCACATTAACCATGAATTTATAAAAGAATTTGCGGCGGAGATGGTGCACAAGCGCGGAGAGGATTTCTACATCGTAGGCGAATTCTGGAATCCTGATCTTGCCTCTTGCCGCGAATTTCTGGACACGGTGGATTATCGGATTGATCTCTTTGATGTATCGCTGCATTATAAGCTATATTCTGCCGCCCTTGGCGGGCGGGATTTTGATCTCAGCACCATTTTTAATGATACATTGGTACAGAGCCATCCCGGCAATGCGGTTACCTTTGTCGATAACCATGACTCCCAACCGCATGAGGCGCTCGAATCATGGGTCGGTGACTGGTTCAAACAAATTGCCTATGCTCTCATTCTGCTGCGCCGCGACGGATATCCTGTCGTCTTTTACGGCGACTATTACGGGATCGGCGGCCCAGCCCCGATCGAAGGCAAGAAAACCGCGATCGACCCGTTGCTGTATGCCCGCTACCACAAGGCTTACGGGGAGCAGAAGGATTACTTGGATCACCCCAACACGATCGGCTGGGTACGGCTCGGTGTGGATGAGATTGAAGGCTCCGGCTGTGCAGTAGTTATCTCCAATGGTGACAAGGGTGAGAAGCGGATGCAGGTAGGCAAGCACCGCGCCGGTGAAGTGTGGGTGGATTTCACTGGCACTCGCAAGGAGAAGCTTACCATTGGGCAGGATGGCTGGGCGGCCTTTTCTGTGAACGGCGGAAGCGTCTCTGTCTGGGCTCTCCCCCACGAGGAAAATGAAGAGTAGCAGGGGTAAGCTTATACGCAGAAAACAGAAGACCCCATTCTCCACGTAATTGTGAAGAATGGGGTCTTTTTGAATTATCATATTTTATCGTGCTGTGACTTGCTTTCCAGCGATAGAGTGCAGACCAAGCCCATCCTTCCCACCATCGAGCCCAAAGTCTACTCTTCCGCCTCTGGATGCTTGGATACGAGCCGCACCAGATCCAGGGTCAGAATCGGCAGTTGCAAGGAAGCAGGATACGCGAGATAACGCGGCTCCCACTCCGGACTGAACTTCTCCTTGTAGCGGCGCAGACCAGAGAAGCCATACCAATGGCCACCCTTCTTGAAGACCAGACGAGCGAGCTTCTCTTCCCGCAGCGCACCGGCATTCTGACCGACACTTGAAAGGGGGGCATTACCAAGATTGAATCTTTGATAGCCCTGCTCCTTGGCCCATTCCATCAATCGGATAAATAAATAATCCATCGTCCCGTTCGGTGCCTGCTTCCGGTGACGCATCAGATCTATGGAGAGTGTCGCCCCTCCGTCATACCCGGGGACAAGGGTAGCGAAGGCCACTACCTCGCCGGAGGCCTGTCTCAGCAGAGCAATCGGAGCGAGCTGCAGATAGGATTCCTTGAACCAGCCAAGCGAATATCCTTTCTCCGTCCGACCGCTCAGCCACTCTCCCGAAATCGAGCGCAGTTCTTTGATTAGGACGGCTGAATGCGGCTGTTGCGATATTTCAAATTGGTAACCTTCCCGTTCAAAACGGTTGTTGACACTACGCAGGTCGGCATTCTTGCGGCCACTGAGTGTGAACGTCTCCAACGATACCATAGCTTCTTCGCCAAGCTTGAAGAAATGATAGCCCTGTTCATGATATACCGGCAGGAACGCAGGAGTAGCCTGATAAAAGACCACGGACAACCCATACTTGTCCGCCGCCTGCCGGAACTCGCTGATAGCGTTGTTAATAAGCTCCTTCGCGCCCAGCGGATCACCAAGCACAACAAGCTTATCACGCACCCGAGAATAAGGGAGCAGCACTTGCCCATCCTGTGCCCAATAGAAACTTTTGTCGCCCAGAAACAGCATATGGGTTAGGGAGTTGCCAGGCACCTTCTTCAGAAACTGTGTCAGCCGGTCCATGTCCGGAGGGCCTGACAGCTCCTCGGAATCACGGTGAGGCCGGAGCGTAACAAACATCGTCAGCAGGAGCCAGGAGAAGATCAGCCCACTGGCCGCAGTAAAGGCAACATTACTGTGTCGTTGCAGCCACTCCGGATGAATGCCTGGCGGAAGATGCTTCAGAAAACCACGATGCACATGACTGCCGAGCAAGTAATAGATCACGGCGATCACCGAAGTCAGCGCCAACCACCTAGCCGTACTCTGCCGGCTGACCGGCGCACTGACCCGGTAGAACCGCGCTCTGGATATCCAAAGGATCACCCCGACTACCAGCAGGAAGATAGCCTCCTCGTAATCAAAACCTTTGGTAAAAGCAAACAGCGCGCCGCCCAGCAGCGAGAGGCTGGTCCAAATATAGGCCCTACGGATCCGCAGAGAGATGCCTCGTGACAGCAGGATGAGCATAAAGCCGATCAAGACCGACAAATGATGCGACAGCCGCATGATCGGAAATGATAGCAACTCTTCTGTGATCTCCAGCCGGTACAGCAGTTCCGGCGTTGCTGCGGACAGCAGCAGAATGAGACCGCTGGCAAAGACCAGTTTGCCTAGCGCCCATACCCCAAGATCGCTGAGGAAATTGTACTGTCCTGGCCAACGCCAGATTTTCTGCCACAGATTCAGCGAGGGCTCTAGCCCCACAGCGGCGCGTTCCAGCATTTTTCTACCCTGCAGCCCGATCTCCAGCGCAGCCAGCACGAGACCGATCAGCCAAGGTATCAGATAATAGAACAAACGGTAGATTACCAGCACCGCCATAGCCTGATCCGTCTGATAACCCATTTGAGTCAGCCCCAGAAGCGCGATAAGGTCGAACGCCCCGATTCCCCCGGGAGCCATACTGAGAATGCCAGCGATGGCCGCAATCGTATAAATACTGAAGATGGTCACAAAATGTACTCCACCCAGCAGGTGATGACCAATCGACCAGAATGTAATGCCGGCAAACAGCCATTCCAGGAACGACGCACCGACCGAGCTCCCTACCGTGATCCACGGTGTTCGTCCCTGACCGCGGTTAATCCATTTCGTATACAACGCCGATCGCTGCACGAACACAAAGAATGGCAGGTAGAGCGCCATGCCCCAGACTGCGAACACCAGCCAACGATGCTCATGCATCAGTCCCGCCGCGGGAAGAATACCAAAGATATTTCCCCAGGATAACAGGGATAGCCCCGTAATCATAAGTGGTGACAGGAAGACGATCGCTGGTGTCAGAACAGCCGAAGATACGCCGCTCTTCTTATATAACAGTGTCCGTAAGCCTACACCAGCCAGCCCGGCAAAGCCAATCAGGTTATTGAATGTATTGGCAATCCATGCATAACGGAACGTGCTCCATAAACTAACCTTCAGCTTGAAATGGGCACGTATCAAATAATCATAAGCACTCATTACCGCCACCGCTAGCAATGCAATCCCCATCATCTGAAAGATGGATGACGCCGGAACATCCTTCAGCTCGCGAAGCGTACGTCCCAGATGCACCTGCTTCAGTTCATGCTGTCCTTCCCAATATACAAGCGCTATAATCGCCAGCGGAAAAAGAGCGCGTACCGCCCGAATCCGGTAAATGGATACCAGTAGCCTTACAATCTTGAACCGCTCCAGCGCCTCTTTCATTGAATGCATAAATCCACCTGCCCTTGCTACTGCCACATGTTCCGCCGGCAAAACCTACCGCACTGTCCTTGGTCCGGGCAGCGGCTCATGTGCGAGAATTTCAACTTGTCCATTATAACAATACGTAAACCGGCTGGCATGTAACAAACAGCACCGGTAACCATCACATTACCTCTAATATATAAGACTGAATCCAGAGCATATACCCTGCAATATAGCCTTATTTATTTTACCCAGAAACTAGATCTAATCTCCCCTTTACCATCTATCTTAGACGAGTCTGCTTCCATAGTTTACTAAGAGCGTAACCAAAAAAGTACGCCTGTGCAACTTTATGATGGAAACTCAGGTATTGATAGCTACGTAAAAATTTCCCGTTACTTGATTCCAAGAAAAAAGGACGGAGTCAGGGATGTCCCCTTGCTTCCGTCCTGAAACGAACTGGAGGTACGCCCCCTTGTTCAGATTTCCGGCAACATCGACTATTTTACGATCGCCGCTTCTTCTGTTAACCTGCGTTACGCTTAGGCATCCTTAGCCTGAATTGCTTCGGCCAACCGGTCTTTTAATTCTTCGGAGTACTGAACCGTCAGTTCTATCGTCCATCCGAAATATTTTCCCATATAGGTGGTTACAGCATCCTTCCACGACTCTACCCAGGCTATATTGAAGAAAAGCGCACCCGTGCGTCGGATAAAGAAGTCCACCGGCTTCAAAGACATCTCCTCTTCAATGGAATACAGAAGAGCGGCGAGCAAGGATACCGGCATTCCTGCCGACTCTGCTTCAAGAGCGTGCTTCTCCATTAACGCATAAACCGCGTCGATGTTAGAACCGTATCTCCGTACCAGTTGCTCGGCCTCAAGCGGCGACAGTCCCAGCTTCGTTCCATCCGGAATACGTTCTTGCACAAACTTCTTATACTGAATGGAGCCCCCAACATCACCGCCGGAGATCGGCATGTGCACAGTCTGGCATCCAGAAACGGCATTAAGTCCGGCAGCACTCCGTTGCCTTGCGACCAGATCCACCACCGTCTCCGCCATTTTGCGGTAGCCGGTCAGCTTGCCTCCAGCCATAGAGATCAGACCTGAGGCCGAGACGAAAATTTCATCCTTGCGGGAAATCTCGGACGGGCTTTTACCCTCTTGATGTATCAGAGGACGAAGTCCGGCCCAGCTGGATTCCACATCATCGTCCGTCAGCTTCATGCCAGGGAACATCTCATTGGCCGCCTGAAGGATATACACCCTGTCAGCTTCAGTAACCAGCGGATTTACCAGATCTCCTTTATAATTCGTATCGGTCGTCCCTACGTAGGTTTTATTGTCCCGCGGGATCGCGAACATCATGCGCCGATCCGGAGTATCAAAATAAATTGCCTGCTTCAGCGGAAAACGCCCCTGGTCGAACACCAGGTGAACGCCCTTGGATAAATGCAGCATTTTACCCTCTTTGGAATGGTCCTTCTCCCGCAGCGTATCTACCCAAGGTCCGGCGGCATTAATGATATGCTTCGCACGAAGCTCATAAGAACGTCCGCTGAACTGATCTGTCACTTCAACACCCGTTAAATGCTTGTTCTCATAAATAAACTGTTCCACCTTGGCGTAGTTCACAGCCAGCGCCCCGTGCCTCACAGCCTCCTTCAATACTTCAATCGTCAGACGGGCATCGTCCGTGCGATACTCCACATAATAGCCCCCGCCCTTGAGACCTTGCTGCTTCAGCAGCGGCTCTTTGCTCAGCGTCTCCCCGGCACTCAGCATCCTTCGGCGCTCTCCCTTTTTGACACCAGCCAAATAGTCATAGACCCGAAGTCCAAAGGATGTCGAAATTTTCCCGAAGGTACCTCCCTCGTAAATCGGCAGCAGCATCCATTCCGGCGTAGTGACATGAGGCCCATTCTCGTACACAATCGCCCGCTCTTTGCCCACCTCTGCCACCACCCCAATCTCTAACTGCTTCAAATAGCGGAGTCCGCCATGTACAAGCTTGGTCGAGCGGCTAGAGGTCCCCCCGGCAAAATCCTGCATCTCCACCAGTGCGGTCCGCAGGCCGCGGGTTTGTGCATCCAAGGCAATTCCCGCTCCTGTAATGCCCCCGCCGATCACGAGTACATCCCATTCCTGTTCCGTCATTTGATTCAGATATTGTTCCCGTTTGCCTGCCGAAAAAGTTCCCATGTCTGTTTCCTCCCATACAAGTAGAAACGGCTTTGCCGTCCTCTAAGAGGCGGTATCCGTTTCAGTGAGAAATATAAGGATGATTTATAATGTAAAACATATAAATTTCTTATATTTGCAAAAAAAACCACAAACATGCCGGCTGCGATAGCTTGCGCAGCGGCTGTTGTGGTTTCTCCAGTTCTCCAACCTATTGTATTAACTTGTTGAGGTAAGTATACCATGGTGACTTTTCAGTGAAAAGCCTGTGCGGCACGTACCGCTTTTTTCCATCCGCCGTACAGAGTGTCTGCGGCCCCTTCATCCATCGTTCTGTCGAAGGCGCGCTGAATCTGCCATAACGCAGAGATCTCATTCTGATCCTGCCAGAACCCTACCGCCAGACCCGCCAGATACGCCGCTCCGAGCGCTGTGGTCTCGCTAATCACCGGTCGTTCTACCGTAACACCCAGCATATCGCTCTGGAACTGCATCAGAAAGTTATTACGGGCCGCGCCACCACCCACCCGCAGCTTCTTGAGGGAAATGCCGGAATCCTCCTCCATGGCCGCAAGTACATCCCGTGTCTGATAAGCCAGCGATTCCAAAGTCGCACGAATCAGATGCTCCTTCGACGTACCCCGTGTCAGGCCGAACACCGCACCCCGGACTTCACTGTCCCAATAAGGTGTGCCCAGGCCAACAAAGGCAGGCACCACGTAGACGCCTTCTGTTGAACTCACCCGCGAAGCGTATTCTTCACTAACTGCCGCATTCTTGATCATCCGCAGCCCGTCACGAAGCCACTGAATGGCCGAGCCGGCGACAAAGATGCTGCCCTCCAGCGCATATTCAACCTTCCCGTGTAACCCCCAGGCAATCGTAGTCAGCAGTCCGCTTGCTGAGGCAATGGCCTGCTCACCAGTGTGCATCAGCATAAATGCCCCGGTGCCGTAAGTATTGTTCGCAGTCCCTTGCTCAAAGCAGGTCTGCCCGAACAATGCGGCCTGTTGGTCACCCGCAGCGCCCGAGATCGGTACAGCGGCATTGAAGAAATGCTGGCGATTGGTATAGCCGTAAACTTCGGAGGACGACCGGACCTCTGGCAGCATGGAGCGTGGAATATTCAGCAGTGCCAGCAGCTCCTCATCCCACTCTAACTCGTGAATGTTGTACATCAGCGTCCGTGATGCATTAGAGTAATCGGTCACATGAGCGCCCCCGTCAGTTAGCCGCCAGATTAGCCAGGTGTCCATCGTCCCGAACAGCAGCTCTCCGCGTTCCGCCTTCTCCCGCGCCCCCGGAACATGGTCCAGAATCCACTTCACCTTCGTACCCGAGAAGTACGCGTCGAGACGCAGCCCTGTCTTTTGCCTGAAGACCTCATCATGACCCTGAGCCTTGAGATCCTCGCAAATCTCCGTTGTTTGTCGGGACTGCCAGACAATTGCATGATACACCGGCATCCCCGTAGCCCGATCCCAGACTACCGTTGTCTCCCGCTGATTGGTGATCCCGATAGCAGCAACCTCCTCTGGAGAGATGGCGGTTTCGGTGAACAGCGACGAAATGACCGCCAGAATGGAAATCCAGATCTCGTTAGCATCATGCTCCACCCAGCCTGGTTGCGGAAAATGCTGCTTGAATTCCTGCTGAGCAATATGAATAATCGTACCTTTACGATCAAATAGAATGGCTCTTGAGCTGGTCGTGCCTTGGTCCAAGGCCAGAATATACTTTTTATCCACACTGCACCTCCAGGTTCATTTTATCTTATCGTAATGCCGACACAGATCCATCTGGGAAGTCGTCACAGCGGTTGCTCCTGCTGCCAACGCCTTCTCCACGTCGTCTATAGTACGGATTAGCCCGCCAGCAAAAATCGGAATGCCTGTACGTTCCCTCACTTCTGTGATAAGGCCCGGGATGACACCCGGAAGCACCTCAATATAATCAGGCTGTGTCCGTTCTAGCAGAGTATAGCTTTTGTCCAGAGCGCTGGAGTCTAACAGAAATACCCGCTGAACGGCCAGCAAACCATTTTGCCGTGCTTTGAGAATCACATTAGTCCGGGTGGAGATCAAACCGGCAGGCTTGATGCTCTGACATAGAAATTCTGCAGCCGCCTCATCATTCTTCAGTCCCTCTACCAGATCGACGTGCAGCAGCAGCTTCTTCCGGTGCGATTTTGCCAGATCAACAATGTCCTTCAGTTGCCCGATATGGCTCTCGAGCAGCACAATATATTCGTAGGAGGATTGCAATAGCTTCTCCAGATGCTTCATCTTTCGGATCGCAGGTAAAACAGTCTGTCCCTGAATGGACATGGGCGCTGCCCCTTTCCTAGCAAGAGTGTGTCGCTCTATCCGCTACTACCAATATAACATTTATTACAGCAAAAAGAGCAGCTCACGCACATCCATCGCCTCTCCAGAGATTAGCAAATGGATATACTGTTTCTGCTCTCTATTACCCGTTGAAATCATTCCATACGCCGAACTTGTTGGAAAATTTAGTTGTCCGCTGTCACTGTACGCATAGCTCTAACACTTATTGAAGCTTCAGCCAGTCTCTGGCTGCTTCCGCCTCTTCCACATTCAGACGATGCCCCTGATTGCCCCAGTACGTTTTCACAGCTGCACCTGCACCTTGCAGTAGTTCTTCCAGCTCCCGGCTCTCATGCGCCGGAACCATCGGATCATTCATCGAAGTTCCGATAAAGACCGGAAGACCGGTCATATCCGGGAGCTTGAGATCCCGCAGCGGTACCATCGGGTGCAGCAGTACAGCTGCCCGGAAGGCCTTCCCGTAGTGGAACAGCAGGCTACCCGCGATGTTGGCACCATTGGAATATCCAACGACAACCGCTTTATCAGCAGAGAAGCCGTATTTAGCCGCTGCCTCGTCCAGAAACTGCTTGATCTCACTCGTGCGGAAGATCAGATCTTCTTCATCGAAGACCCCTTCCGACAACCGCCGGAAGAAACGGGGCATCCCGTTCTCCAGCACATTACCGCGGATGCCGAGCACGGATGAACCCGGGGAGAGCAGTTCAGCCAGTGGCAGCAAATCCTGTTCGTCGCCACCCGTTCCGTGGAACATAACCATTACCGGCTTGCTCTCATCTGTCCCCTTACGAAATACATGTATCATTTGGACTTCACTCCAATCTCTCGAATGTCAAACGGCTGCAAATTAGCTTCAATCACTGCACGGTTCGGTTCATACCAAGTAGGGAGCATCAGCTTCTCCCCTAGTGCATCCGGGTCCTCGTCGCGGGCAAAACCCGGAGGGTCTGTCGCAATCTCAAACAGAATGCCCCCCTCTTCACGGAAGTAAATGGCGTTGAAGTACTGGCGGTCCTGAACAGGTGTTGGCTGGTAACCGTGGCTCTGCACAAGGCGACTCCAGGCAAGCTGTTCGACATCATCACTGGCACGCCACGCAATATGGTGTACCGTTCCGGTGCCTCCCGAGCCATGCGGCACAGGCTCTGCCTTCAGATCAATAATGTTGCCCAGATCGCCCGCTGCTCTGAAGCGGAGATAGCCATCTCCTTCTGCAATGACCTCCATGCCCAATGTACGGGACAGCGTATCCGCTGTCTTCGCTGGCTCTGTGCTGTAAAGGACAGCCCCGCCAAAACCCTTGATTGCATGCTCAGCAGGAACCCCACCAAAGGACCAACTGCTAAGCCGACCCTCTTCACGCTCCACAAGCTCAATCCGCAGACCGTCGTAGTCAGCAAAGGACAAATAGGACTCGGAGATCCGGCTGACTTTGGTTACTGAAATCTGGTATGCAGCCAGACGTTGCTCCCAGAAGTCGAGCGATCCTGTTGGCACGGCATAAGTGGTTACGCCAACCTGCCCGCCGCCAATTCTCCCCTTACGTCCCATCGACCAAGGAAAGAATGTAATGATCGTCCCGGGAGCTCCGCTTTCGTTCCCGAAATAGAGATGGTACACCTCTGGTGCATCAAAGTTTATGGTTTTCTTCACCAATCGTAATCCGAGAATGCCTGCATAAAAGTCAGCATTCCGCTGCACGTCGCCCACAAAAGCTGTAATATGATGAATACCTGCGCTTCGTAATGTCATAATTATCTGCCCCTTTCTTAGTTAAACCACAGTGCGTCCAGTGAAATCGATCCAGCCCCGGTCAGGGCCACTCCGGCGGCAACCACTAGCAAAGTCAGTGGAAACTCAATTCCGTTAGCCGTCGCCCAGAACCCATTCGGAGCGTGAACCTTCACAATCGCTCCAAGCATGGTGGCAATAATCAGCGCCGAAGCGAGCGGAGTCAGCAATCCGAAGGTGAACAGCACTCCGCCAACCAGTTCCATCACTCCCGCCAGCACCGCCATGGCTACACCAGGCTTCATGCCGATCGACTCCATCCAACCTCCGGTTCCCTTGGGGCCATAACCTCCGAACCAGCCAAACAGCTTTTGGCTGCCGTGCCCGATGAAAGAAATCCCGATCACCAGTCTGAGTAATAATAAGCCTACACTAACCATTTTTACCCCGCTCCATTCTCTTTGATTTAATTATCTTAATATTAAGATATTAGGCAAAAAAATTTGATGCTTCCTGTTTATCTCGACTTCCCTGTTAATAATACTATTCCTTCCCACTTTCTGGCCTTTCGGCAAGGGCCGCAGTTATTGCTGCCCTATACGCCTTTCCCAAGTTTCTTCAGCAGCTGCGTTGCCTGTTCCTTCTCTTCCGTGTTCAATCCGCCCATCAGACGATGCAGGGAAGATACGTGAAGCGGAAAGATATCGTCGAATAGCTCCCGGCCTGCAGTTGTAATCTCAGCATAGGTTACCCGCCGGTCATCGCTGCAAGGAACACGCTTCAGTAAGCCCTTGTTCTCCAGCTTGTCGATATTGTACGTAATACTGCCGCTGGTCACCAGAATCTTCTCACCGATCTGCTGCAATGGAATGCGTGTTCTGTGATACAGCACTTCTAAAATCATAAATTCAGCGGAAGACAAGCCGTGGCTCTTCATATCCTTCACCGCCAGATCCATTAAGGTCTTGTAAGCTTTGGATAAGACGACAAACAATTTCAAGGAAGCCGCTTCATCCCGTTCCTGCTCCGCTCCGCTTGTATCCCCTGATAAAGGCTCTTGTTCAATGCTCATATGTTCCACCTCCCCGCAACTTTATTATGAATAAATCAATTCATAAGTGAGTGTCTAATCATCGGTATCTAGTTGTACTTGGTTTAGGTATGACTTGATATCGCACCTATTCGGATTGAAATCCGCATTATGAAATTGATTCGAATAAGAGAATATTTGTCTTTAAGTTAATTATCTTTAATTTAAGATAAATATACGCCTCATCCTTACCATTGTCAATAATCTTCCGTGGAAATTTTGTCCGAATTGACCTGGCTCGTAAAACGGCGTATTCTTTGTCTTACGAATATCTAAAATGTAAGCCTCTTCATTTCTTAACAAATACCACTATATTACTTTTCGTTTAAAAGGAGGCCTACTCATGACATCTGCTACACCAAATGATGCCGCGGAGCAGGCTGAGCGGCGTGTGCTGATCGTGACTGCAGTCGCGGCAGAACGCGACGCCGTCCTGCGCGGGCTGCAGGGCAGCAGCAGGTTCCACGTTGTGGCTGCGGGCGCTGGCACCGCAGCCGCTGCGGCGGGTACCGCCGCGGCCCTGGCAGCCGGTTCCTACGGCTGCGTCATTAACGCCGGGATCGGCGGCGGGTTCCCGGGGGTGGCCCCGGTAGGCTCGCTGGTGATTGCCAGCGAGATGATTGCCGCCGACCTCGGGGCGGAGACGCCGGAGGGCTTCCGCAGTGCTGCCGAGCTTGGCTTCGGCAGCGTGACCGTGCCGGCGGCTTCCGGCACGGTGGAGGCTCTTACGGCCGCGCTGACAGCGGCCGGCCTTGCGGTCAGCACAGGTCCTGTGCTGACCGTGTCCACGGCGACCGGCACGGCAGAGACGGCCGCCGCTCTTGCGGCGCGCCATCCCGGGGCGGCCGCCGAAGCCATGGAAGGCCACGGGGTCGCCGTGGCCGCACAGGCGCTGGAGCTCCCGGTGCTGGAGCTCCGCGCGATTTCGAACCCGGTCGGTCCCCGCGACCGGGCAGCTTGGGCCATCGGCGAAGCGATGGACGCGCTTGCGGCAGCAGCCGCTATCCTAAAGGAGGTGCTGTAATGAATAACGAGCTTAATATTGCATTTTCCCCTTGTCCAAATGATACCTTTGTATTTCATGCCTGGGCGCATGGGCTGGTGGCGGGTGCCCCGGCACTGAATGTGATGTACGCCGATATCGACATTACGAACGGACTCGCGGCCGACGGCTCTGGACCGGAAGTACTCAAAATCTCCTACGCCGCCCTGCCTTGGGTGCTGGAGAACTACCGTCTTCTGCCCTGCGGTGGCGCCCTCGGCCGCGGCTGCGGGCCACTGGTACTGACCGGAAATGGACCGCTAGCGGTAAGACGTCCGGCCGGACTCGCCGGACGCAGAATCGCTGTTCCCAGTGAGCGCTCCACGGCCTATCTGCTGTTCCGCTTGTGGGCAGCCCAGAACGTTCCAGGCGGTGTGGGAGAGATCGTCGTGATGCCTTTCGACGAGATCATGCCCGCTGTACGCGACGGCAAAATTGATGCCGGGTTGGTGATTCACGAAGCCCGCTTCACGTACTCTTCTTATGGCCTTAATCTCCTGACCGATCTCGGCAGCTGGTGGGAAGAAGATACCGGACTACCGATCCCGCTGGGAGCTATTGTCGCCCGCCGCGATCTGGATGCCGAAGCCATCTCCGGATGGATTCGCAGCTCCCTGCAACATGCCTGGGATCACCCGACAGACTCCCGCGAGTATGTGTTGAGCCATGCCCAGGAGCTATCCCCGGAAGTGGCAAAGTCCCATATTGATCTCTACGTCAACGAATTTAGCATGAACCTGGGCGAGAACGGTTATGAAGCCATCACGTCTTTACTGACCCGTGCTGCCGACGAAGGACTTGTTCCGGCAATAGACCCGAAACTGCTCCGGTAAAACACCCAGAACTACGGGGGAACCCTTTACAACCGTATAGTTCCTGAAGTTACACTGATAACACCGGAAACCTATAGTGAACCCTGCACACCAAATAGTTCCCGGAGTTGCTCGGTAACACAGGAAACCTATGGTAAACTCTCTATAACCATATAGTTCCCTGAGTTGCTCCCTAATACCGAGACCTACGGAGCCTCCCTCCCTATAGTCACGGAACTGCTCCTGTAACACTTGGAACCAACGGGACTTCCCTCTACAAACCATACCATCCCTGGTCATGCCTTTTGGCGCCAGGGATTCTTTATATTTAAGCCATCTGATAATGTGACTTGGCGAAATGAAACTGCTATTCTAGAGCCACGTTGAATCAAAAGGGTATATAGTAACTATAGAATCAAGAATGGATGAGCCCATTCAACCCCAAGGAGGAGAACCGTATGATTCCTGCCGGAAACAGCAAACCGAATATCGACCGTTTTCTTGGCTTTCAGGAGGACTATGATCGTTACCGACCTGAGGCCCCACAAATGGTGTCTGAACTGCTCACCACTTACCTCGGACACCGGCCCGCCCTTGTCGCAGATATTGGTTGCGGCACCGGATTGTCCACCTTCATCTGGAACCACGCCGCCGATAGCGTGGTTGGAGTTGAACCCAATCCCGACATGCTGAGCAAGGCGCAGGAGAAGCGTGCCGAGATGCCAGGTGCTACAACAATCTCTTTTGCCCAAGGTTATTCCAACCTGTTGCCCTTCACTACAGGCAGTGTAGACATCGTTACGTGTTCGCAGTCTTTTCACTGGATGGAGCCTGTAAGTACACTTCAGGAAGTCTCCCGTGTCCTGCGGGACGGAGGCGTCTTCGCTGCTTATGACTGCGATTGGCCACTGGCTCTGCAAGCCAATGTCGAGATTCTCTATAACGATTTGATCGACAAGGCCAATGAGTTATTGGATACGCTGGTGCCAGCATCAGAAAGAGCCCACAAGTGGGATAAGGAGAGTCACCTGGACAACATCAAGAACAGCAGATTGTTCTCCTTCGCCCGTGAAATCGTCTTTCACAATACGGAGACCTGTGACGCAGCACGATATGTCGGCCTAGCCCTTAGCCAGGGAGCCATCCAAACCGTGTGGAAGTTTGGCTCTAAGGATCTTGACGACAATATCGCCCAATTCCAGGCCGCGGTAGAGCAGCATTTTCAAGGAAAAACCCTGGATGTGCTGATCAGCTACCGGATGCGACTCGGGGTTAAATAAAACCTGTTGCCGTGTTCGCTCTGAAGGCTGAAAAGCAGGGATATCAATCTATACTCATTGTTCAGATAGTAAATCGGGCTTAACCAGCGATCGTAAGATCCTCCGAGCCCGTAGCGCCTCTATTCACAAGATATCAATCACCAATCACCAATCACCAATCACCAATCACCAATCACCAATCACCAATCACCAATCACCAATCACCAATCACCAATCACCAATCACCAATCGCTGATTATGGTTTTGAACCGCCAAAAATGCATTAACTAGACTGGTCAAAGACCCGAATTTACCCTATACTGACCAGTAAGAGACGAAGAACGTCCCGATCCCCTCACCCAAGGGGCTTCGGGGCGTTTTTTATGTTTATGAAAGGGTGAAAGTGGTGGGATTTGAAGAAGCGCAAGCATTATTCATGGCAAAACATCTTGCAAGTAGAACCGGAGAACGGCTCTCCAGACTGGAAAGAGGCCATCGTCACGCCGAATCCCTGTTCCTGCGCAATGTCTGGTGGCCGGTACGTGGCGACTTAAATGACTTGCATCCGGAGTATGAAGTCGCTGATTGGCGGGGGAGGTCTTATTTCGCTGATTTTGTGTGGTTGCCGGGCAATCTCAAACTATTAATTGAAATCAAAGGTTTCGTACCCCATGTCCGCGACATGGACCGCCAGAAGTATTGTAACGAGTTGAATCGAGAAACCTTTCTTTGCGCCATGGGTTACCAGGTGATTTCATTTGCTTATGACGATGTGGAGCAACGTCCCGACCTGTGCATCACTCTGCTACGTATGGTGCTGAGCAGATACCAGTCATCTCCGGCACCCGTTTCCCGCATAATGCTTGTAGAAAAAGAAATCTTTCGACTGGCTCTAGGAATGCCTCGCGGACTGCGCCCAAAGGATATAGAGATTCATTTGAAAGTAGATCACAAAACGGCTGTCAGACACCTACGTACTTTGTGTAATAAAGGTTATTTGCTCCCCGTTCGGGGAGCTGATCAACAACGGGTAATGCGTTACGAGTTAGCCCGTGGAATGATCGATTACTTGAGTTAGTAGATTATTGATTATTGATTATTGATTATTTATTAATTAGTTATTAATTAGTAATTACTTAGTTGTTTATGAGTTGCTACCGACAACCACCCATTCTGGACGTTCTAAATTTCAATACAGGTGGGTAGTGAATTCGCTAGCTTACAAATAACAGGAAAAACTCCCGTTATTCTAATCTTTATACGTGTCCGCATGATAATAACCGGAAAAACTCCTGTTAATTCAGCCAAATAACTCTTTCTTAAGAATTTCCCGTTGAAATAACGGGAGTTATTCCAGTTATTCCGATGGTTTCAGGCTTATCGATGACATTAACTGGAGAAATTCCCGTTATTCAATTCGCCCACCCCCATCCCACCCACTAATCCTTCATTTTCCTCTCCTTTCCTCTCCTTTCCTTTCCTTTCCTCTCCTTTCCTCTCCTTTCCTTTCCTTTCCTCTCCGCTTCACTCCTCATCCCACTCCCCTCTTTCGCTCACCGTTCCACTCCTCTGCCCCACGACTCCTCCATTTCCCACTTCACTCCCCCTTCACCTTCCCCCTACCCAGTGGCTAACAGCCGGAGCCATCCTTAACCTCCGGCTAATGAAACTAAAAATAGCGGGTTGCTAGCTATATTTAAACTTAAACTTAAACCTATACCTATATCTATATCTATATCTATATCTATATCTATATCTACACCCAAACCTTTTACCACCGCTCCCCAATTCAAAAAAACGCCCAACCGCGGCACTCGCAGTTAGGCGCTTCTCTTTGTCCATCAGCCTCTCGTAAGAGGACGGCCATTTATTTCTTGTTCACCATCCCCTTATAGGTCGGCCGATTATTTCTTGTTCACTATCCCCGTATAAGCAGCTGATTATTTCTTGTTCATCTTGAACATCAGGAATAGCTCGTTATAGTGGGCAAGCATGCGCTTGCCAAGGTTGTCGTAGACCTCCAGGTGGTCTGTAATATCGGACGACGGGTAGAAGCGGGTGTCCTCCGAAATATCCGGCGGCAGAAGCTTTAGAGCCTGAGCGTTCGGTGTGGAGTAGCCCACGTATTCAGTATTTTTCGCTGCTACATCAGGACGCAGCATGAAGTTGATGAACTTGTGCGCACCTTCCACATTGCCCGCTGTACGCGGAATGACCATGTTGTCGAACCATTTGTTCGACCCTTCCTTCGGTACAACGAAGTCCAACTTGTCGTTGTCGCCCATAATCTCCGAAGCGTCGCCGGACCAGACGATGCCTACCGCAGCTTCCTCATTTGCCAGCAGCATCTTGATCTCGTCGCCCACAATCGCCTTTACGTTAGGCGATAGCTTGTTCAGCTTCGTCAGCGCCTGCTGCAAATGGTCCTCATTGGTATCGTTGACGGAATAATGCAGGCTGTTCAGCGCCATGCCCATGACCTCACGTGCCCCATCCACGAGGAAAATGTTATTCTTCAGACGGCTGTCCCATAGGGAATCCCAGCTGCTGAAGTCTATTCCCTTCGTCATCTCCGGATTGAAGATGATCCCGACCGTTCCCCAGAAATAGGGAACCGAATAAAGATTATCCGGATCAAACGGCAGGTTCATGAACCGTGGGTCAATGTTGGCGAGATTCGGAATTTTACTGTGATCCAAGGGAATCAGCAGGTTCTCTTCCTTCATCTTAGAGATAGCATAATCCGAAGGAATCACGACATCAAAGGTCGTTCCGCCCTGCTCAACCTTGGTAAGCATCGCTTCGTTGGAATCAAAGGTCTGGTAAATAACCGTAATTCCGGTCTCTTTCTCGAACTCCTTCAGCATGGCGGGATCAACATAATCGCCCCAGTTGTAGATGGTCAGCGTGTTTTTTCCCGTGTAGCCCTGGTTGGAGTTCATCCATGACCCTAGATACATCAGGCCAAAAGCGACGATGACAATCGCCAGAAAAGCATTAGCCAGCTGTTTCATCTAGGCACCCCCGCTTCTGCTACCGATTCTGCAACCGGAGCCGCTGAGCGGTTCTTGCGAGTTGTCAGGAAGTAATAACCGACCACTAGCACGATGGTGAAGAGGAAAATCAGGGTCGAGAGCGCATTAATGGACAGTGATACGCCCTGTCTCGCTCTGGAATAAATCTCGACCGACAAGGTGGAGTATCCGTTACCGGTCACGAAGAAGGTAACCGCAAAGTCATCAAGCGAGTATGTTAGCGCCATGAAGAATCCGCTGAAAATCCCCGGCTTGATGATTGGCAGAATAACCTTCGTCAACACATCCCGGCGGCTGGCACCCAGATCACGGGCCGCATCGGTCAGTGTAGGACTCATTTCTTGCAGATGCGGCAGAATCATCAGCACCGCGATCGGGATACTGAAGGCCACATGCGAGAGCAACACAGACATGAAGCCCAGCTTGATCCCTACAATCGTGAACAGAATCAGGAATGAAGCCCCGATGATGACGTCTGGACTGACGATGAGCACATTGTTCAGCGACAATAAGGTGTTCTTCGCCCGGCGGCTGCGGACGCGATGGATCGCCAGCGCACCAATGGTCGCGATCACCGTAGCAATCGCCGAAGACAGCAGCGCAATGACCAGCGTATTGATCACAATAATGATCAGCCGGCTATCCTGAATCACCTCGCGGTAATATTCCAGGGTAAAGCCTTCGAACTTGTGCATCGTACCCCCGCTGTTGAACGAGTAGTACATCAGATACACAATCGGTGCGTACAGTACAGCAAACACTAAAATGAGATACAGATTGGAGAATCCGTTTCTTTTCCTCATCTCTGCACCCCTTTCCGTGCGCCGCCCCACAGAATCATGAACAACGCCATAATCGCAATCAGAAATACGGCTACTGTGGAGCCCATGCCCCAATCCTGTGTAACCAAAAAGTGCTGCTCAATCGCAGTTCCGAGCGTAATGACCCGGCTACCGGCGATGAGCCTTGTAATCATAAACAGAGATAGTGCCGGAATGAATACCGCCATACAGCCGGAACGCACACCTGAAATCGTCAGTGGAAAGACCACCCGCCGGAAAGTTGTCCAACCGGACGCCCCCAGATCACGCGCAGCATCGAGCAGGGACAGATTCAGCTCCTCCAGCGCACTGAAGATCGGCAGAATCATGAACGGAATAAAGATGTAGACCGACACGAACACAAAGCTGAAGCCTGTGAACAAAATCTGCTGCTCACCAATCCCAAGCACATCGAACAGGTTATTGATCGGTCCAAAGGTGCCGAAAATCCCGATGAATGCATAAGTTTTCAGCAGAAGATTAATCCAGGTCGGCAAAATAATCAGCAGCAGCCAAAGCTGCTTATGCTTCGTTCTCGTCAGCAGATAAGCCGCCGGATAGGCGACCAGAAGCGAGAATATTGTGATCAGAAACGCGTACCAGAAGGAGGTCAGCGTCATTTTCAAATATACAGGCGTAAAGAAATTCACGTAATTGTCCAGCGTCAAATGCCCGTCCAGATCAAACAGGGAATAGTAAATGACCAGAAATACTGGAGCAATAACGAACAAGGCAATCCACAAATAATAAGGGATGAGATAAAACGACCGGCCCTTATTGTTCATGACTCTCCACCTCGCCGTAAGCTTCCAGACGTCTGTCGAACTCTTCCTCCGTTTCCCCGAACCGCATAACATGAATCGCTTCAGGATCGAAGTACAGGCCAATTTCACTGCCCACAGTAGCTTGACGTGTGGAATGGACCAGCCATTCATGCCCGGACTCGTCATAACAACTGATCTCATAATGCACACCCCGGAACAGCTGGGAATCGACGCGTACACGCAGCTTGCCTTGCTCCACAGCCGAGATTTCCAAATCCTCGGGACGAATCACAATCTCCACCGCTTCATTAGGCCTTAGACCAGCATCGAAGCATTCGAAGCGGCGGCCGTTGAATTCCACCAGATTGTCTTCGATCATAACACCCGGTACAATGTTCGATTCGCCAATAAAGTCCGCTACGAAACGGTTGATCGGCTCATCATAAATATCGTGAGGTGTGCCGCTCTGCTCGATTTTGCCCTTGTTCATGACAAAGATCCAGTCAGACATCGCCAGTGCTTCTTCCTGATCGTGCGTGACGAAGATAAAAGTAATCCCCAACCGCTGCTGCATCTCCCGCAAAATATACTGCATCTCTGTCCGCAGCTTCAAATCCAGCGCCGACAAAGGCTCGTCCAGCAGCAAGACCTGCGGCTCGTTGACGATGGCCCGGGCGATGGCTACACGCTGCCGCTGACCACCGGACATTTCTGTAATAGCCCGCTGGTCGTAGCCTGCTAGGTTCACGAAGCGCAGCGCCTCCTGCACCTTTTGCGTGATGACATCCTTTTTAAGCTTCTTGATGCGGAGTCCGAAAGCCACATTCTCAAATACGTTCAGGTGTGGAAACAAAGCGTAGTCCTGAAATACTGTATTGACCTGCCGCTCGTTGGCGGGAATGCGGTTAATCACTTTTCCGTTCAAAATAATCGAGCCGCCTGTCGGCTCAGCGAATCCGGCAATCAGCCGGAGAATCGTCGTTTTACCGCAACCGGACGGGCCCAGTAATGTATAGAATTTGCCCCGCTCAATCTCAAAACTGACCTCTTTGAGGACGGCCTCTTCATCGTCGTATTGCTTCGTTACCTTGTCAAAAGAAATAATAGTACCTTCCTGGGTAGCTATAGCTAACAACCTCCCTGCCTTTAGTAATACAATCCTATTTTACCCGCTTTCTGCGGGGAACAATCGATATCGGCATGCCCAGTGCGGATAAGCGACAATTCCTCCCCTCGTTCGACACCTCATATAGGTATAGCATAATAGATAGCTTCATCTTATGCGATAACTTAGATTGTTAACGTCCCCCAGAAACTTAACAAGTTCGTAAAACTTATGAGGATTTTCATCAAAAATGAGGTGATATAATGAAAACGGATGAAAGATAAATTGATGTTTTCTTATTTTTGCGAAAGAAGATGAAGCACATGAACGAGGGGTTATTTGACCGCCTTGAGAAATTTGGTTTTTCCCTATATATGATACGAATTACGCTGGCCGCTTCGCTCTCCTGGGTAGTGGTGCACAGTCTTTATAGTAGTCACTATCTGTACTTTGCTCCGCTAGCTGCCATTCTGATTACCCAAGGTACGGTTAAGGGCTCTGTAGAAAAAGGAATCTACCGCCTCCTCGGCATCATTCTTGGCGGGATCGTCGCTCTGATTGTCGGCAAGTTCTTTAACATAAGCGGGCTCTCCATCCTGCTTATGCTGCTCATCGGCATTGGCATCGCCACCGCCTGCCGCGTGAATATTCAGGCCGTGACCCAAGTAGGCGTCACCTCTGTTATGGCCCTTTCCTTCTATCAAAACGATTATGTACTCTCTAGAATAACCGAGACCTTCATCGGAGTGCTGATTGCCATTCTTATCAATATGATTATCGTTCCGCCGAAGGGGTTCGTCAAGGTAAAAGCCTTGGCACTTGAAGGAAGCCAACTGCTAGCAGAAGCACTGAGAGGTCTTGCCGCTGGCGAAAAAAGTTCGGTAAAGGGCAATACAGTATCGAAACAAGCCGGTGAACTGCTGAAGCGAAGCGGCAAAAAGCAGAAAGAGATTCACTACACGCTATCGCATTACCAATGCCGAAATGAATTGAACAGGCTTAGCACTGCTACTTCTCATCTTAAAACCGTTCATGCCTATGTGAAGGAAATTGCCGATGAGATCGCCCTGCTGCCACCGCATTATGCAGCTGCAGAAGGGATGACTGGTTCGCTGGAAGCCACTGCCGATTGCATCGCACTGTACGGAACGAAGACCCTGTCCGATACCGAGTGCCCCCGTTCCCTCCCAGACGCCCTACGCCATGCACGGGAATTGCAACTCTCTTGCTTCTCCAAGCTTCAGAGTCATTGCCCTCTGACCGCTATGCGCGATCTTGGTGCAGTCTTCTCGCACCTGAACCGGGTGCTGGATGAGGTGGAACGGGCGGAATATGCCACCTGTTCGGCGGTACCGCACGAAGCTAAGCGAGACATCGCCCAAGGTATTCGTTACATGAAAAAAGGACTCTCCCACAAGTTATAACGTGGAGAGTCCTTTCATTTTACTAAAACCATCTTACACGTTATAATTAAGGAAATGTGGAATATATAGGTACTTTCTACGGATTATGTGATCCTGTGAGAGACGTCCCGGGCCATCCGCCTTAGACGCCTCTCTTTTACATGTGAATGGTCTGGGTGAATTTATTTATTCCCTATTGTCAATTCGTTACTTTAGCACTAAAATTAAAAGGATTTAATGCCGACATTTTATATATACGACGTACCGGCGCCTTCTTTTTTTGTCGATTTTAGTCGATTAAAGTGCCTGATGCTGAGTATACATCATTGATCCATTTTTAAAGGCAAACTATTCGAAAGGGTAGGACGCAAAGCAATGGGCCTAAGAATGCACAAGTGCATTTATGGTTGCCAGGCTGCCAATTAGACGCCTACATGGCGGATATCCCTAGTGGATGATCGCACCGAAATAACGGTGCTCTCTATGTACAGATGCCTTTGATTATACAAAGAAGCGAGGTAACCGAATGCCGCACCGCCCTAATCCAAATGAAGTAAAAGAACTTGCCCGGCCTTTGCCAATAGATCCCTCCGAACAAATCTTGAATAGTGTTACAGAATCTCTACCACTAGACGACGCCAACAATAAGGATGGCATCATCATTATTCAAAATAATCAATTTTTCATCACCTCACCCTTATCTGGCGGCAAACCCGCTGTCGTCTCTCCCGTTCCTCCCCTAGTCCTTAGGAAGAACCGGCAGATCATTACTACCCCTACAGAAGTATTGTCATCCGACCGCCTGGAATGGGAGATTGAAGAGCCAGCTCCGTACGAGATCATAGTCTCCGAAGACAAGCTATCTGCCTTCCTTACCGTGCGACGAGTAGAACAGTACGCTTGGCGCCTGAAGAACTGTGCAGCCACGAATAACATCGCGGTCAGTGCGGAGCAGGACAAGAAAGCCCTGCTATCTACACTGCGCATCGAACAGGTCCTTGCCGATTTTGATAAAAAATCCATCTCACAGAATCTCAATATTCCCGCGATCTACGAGGAATTGAACCGCCCCACCGGACGGCCTGTTCGTGTTGCGGAAGGCACGGCGCCCAAACCTTCGATCGGTGCACGAATCGAAATTCCGTTCTCCGAGGAAGCCCTAACAGCAGAAATCTTCCATAGAAACGTGAGCGGACAGGAAGGGCAGAAATATCCGGACATTCCCGAAGTTCAGGAAGGTGACATCATAGCGATAAAGCATCCATCCATCGAAGGAGTGCCTGGATATGATGTGTATGGACATCTGCTTCCTGCTACACCACCTGAAGATATCCGGCTTACCGCCAAGGAACATACACAGCTTGTGTCCGGAGTGAAGGTCATGGCGCTTCGTACCGGCAGACCCCGCCTGACAGGAGTGAAGGGCTCCATCTTTGATATTGCTGCAGCGCACAGGGTTCTGGGGAATGTCAATTCTGAGACTGGGCATATCGTATTCGCGGGGGACGTTGCTGTTCACGGCGATGTGGAAGAGCGGATGATTATTGAGGCGATTGGAAATGTCTATATTTACGGAAGTGTGAAGAATGCGACCATCGCGGCAACCGGAAGTATTTGGATTCGGGGCGATGTGGCGGAGAGCAAGCTGTATTCGGGATATCATGGAGTATTCAACAACCGACTCTATCATCTCTCCAAACAGATCATGGAGGAAGGCATTCTGCTACGGAAGGCAGCCAAGGTATTGTCCCAAAAGCTAGCCAACCGCCAGCAGCCTGTCAATTACGGCCAGGTCATTCAGCTTCTGCTCGATACCAAATATAAACGATTCGCGATTCTGATCCCCGAGCTCCTAAACGTTCTCTCTGACATCAAGCATACCTACCCTCAGGATACGAAACAGTTGAAACGCTTGCTGGAGGTCTTTTTGCAGCCAGATCAGTTTATCGGGTTGTTGAATGATGCGCTTGTGGAATCCTTCCTGAAGTTGCTAAAGGATATGTACAGAGGCATTGTTGTTATGCAGGAGACTAAAGTCCGGATTGATCTTCCCTACAGCGATAGCAGCAGCATTCATTCTGGCGGCAACATCACCCTTTACGGAGAAGGCACTCGGAAAAGTGAGCTGTTGTCCGCTGGAGATATCGCCTACACAAGCAGAAATGCGGTCTGTGAAGACTCCAATCTGGAAGCCAAGGGTGCCATCACAGCACAGACGGTTGGAGGGACAAGTGAAGTCAAGTCCACCTTAAAGGCCGGAAAGAGGCTTGTTCTGCACAAAATGAGCGGTGGTACAATCAGTGTTGGCGGCTACTCGGAAGAGGTTACCGAACCACTGGAGAACGCTGTGATCACACCACAGACGCTACAGCGCCGACAATAAAATAAAAGGAGGTCCCTCGCGACAATGTCAGCAGGGACCTCCTTTTACTATTCGATGTAGGGCATTCAGCCTTGGTCAGTTAGCTGAAAGTTTGGTAGAACGCTTGAATTTCACATTCACCAGAACAATGCTGCACACAATCAGCAGCAGTCCGATGACCAGGTTAAGCGTGATTTGTTCTTTAAGGAAGAAGACACTGCTGCCAATCGAAATTAACGGAATCAGGAAGGTAAACGAACCCACCTTGCCTGCCTCCCCTTCATTAATCAGTTTGAAGTATACGACCCAGCCCATCGCGATCACAAAAATTGAAATAAACAAGGTATCAGCGATAAAAGCACCATTCCACACAATATCTCCCCACCGTTCGGTCACAGACCCCGAGAACGTCAGGATCAGTCCACCAATCGTAATCTGCATGGCGGTCAACCATAGCGTATCTACACGGTCAGATCGCAGCTTCATATAGATTGTACCAAATGCCCAGCTTAACGCGCTGGCAAGGGCGAGGAAGATGCCCCAAAGGGAAATGCTGCCTGTAAATCCACCGACACTTAGTGAAGCTACACCAATAAACCCTAGTAGCAGTCCGGCGATTTTGAGTCCATACATGCTCTCCCCGAGCCATATCCAAGAGAAAATCCCTAGCAGAACTGGCTGTAAGAAGACGATCGACGAGAACAGACCGGCTGGCACATATTGCAGCCCAATGGTCTGAAAGCCATAGTAGAAGACAATGCTGAGAATCGCAGAGACAAGATAAATCCGCCATAGCTGCTTAAAGCGCAGACTCTTCCATCTCGGCAGAGCGAGCAGAATGAGCAGCACGCCGCCAATCAACGTGCGAATCCCTGCGAATAGCAAGGGTGGGGCGTATGCCAGTGCAATCTTAGACAAGGGCCAGTTAACGCCCCAAACAATAACAAGAAATAAAAGCAGCAGTATATTTTTCTTCTGCATAGTTGTTGATTTCATCTCCTTGAATCGGCTTCATGTCAAATGATACAATAATCACACTCATAATAGAAATAAATATTAATCATAAGGGGCATATCAAAAAAGATATGAACAACACTCAAATCACCTTATTTGTCAAAATCGCCGAAAGCGGCAGCTTCACCAAAGCCGGACTGGAGCTAAACATGACCCAGCCTGCTGTCAGCCGAGCCATTTCAACACTGGAAGACGAGCTGGATGTGAAACTCCTGCTCCGTGACCGGCGCAGCGGTTTGGCGCTTACCGATGTGGGAAAGCGCGTCCTTGTCCTCTTTCGTGAAATTCTAGCCGGCTTTGACAAGGTCAATCAGGAGATCGCTCTGGAGAAGGGCCTGGAGAAAGGCCGTATCCGCATTGGAGCTTTTCCTGTGGCTGCCGCTTATTTTTTCCCAAAGATTATCCGTTCAATCGCCTCACAATATCCCGGTGTCGAGATTGAAATGTACGAAGGCTCTGTCACTGAGGTTAAGGATTGGCTGGATTCCCGCTTTATTGATGTAGGATTAATCCTGCCTCCTATTGGTGAATTTGAGACCTTCCCCCTTTTCCGTGAGCAATTATACGGTGTGGTGCAGGAGGACAACCCGCTTGGCAAACACAAGATCATCTCGGTAAATGATCTCCAGCAAGAACCGCTGTTGATCTGCAGAGCTGGCTATGAGCCACCCATAGAGGACCTGTTCCGCCGCAGTGGCAGCACACTGAACCCCAAGTATGTGGTGAACAATTTCTCCACCGCGTTGAACATGATACAGGAGGGGCTGGCCGTTGGCATTATGTCCGATCTGGCGCTGATGTCACTGCCTCCGGGCGTGGTCGTGCGAGAGCTGTCCCCCGATGCCTACCGCGATATCCATATCGCTGTCCAATCGCTGGAGGGTTCATCGATTGCGGTTAAGCTCTTCATTGAGACGGCATTACAGTTATTCACCAATAAAGAAACGGAGTGATGGCTATGAACTATCATCGGCTTGGAAACAGTGGACTGCAGGTATCTGCACTCGGATTGGGTACGAATGCCTTCGGCAAACGGGCAGACGAGGATACTTCCATCGGCATTATCCATGCAGCGCTGGATGGAGGTATCAACTTCATTGATACGGCCAACATCTACGCTGGTACAGAGTCGGAGCGGATTATTGGCCTGGCCTTGAAAGACAGACGTCACCATGCCGTACTGGCCACCAAGGCAGGGCTAATTCGCAGCGAAGGCCCGAATGGAAGCGGCTCTTCCCGTCATCATCTGATGCAAGAGCTGGAAGGCAGCTTGCGCCGCCTGAAAACCGATTATGTTGATCTGTATCAGATTCATACCTTTGATCCCCGTACTCCGCTGGAAGAGACCCTGCGTACGCTGGACGATATGGTCTCCTCAGGCAAAGTTCGCTATATCGGCGCCTCCAACTATGCGGCCTGGGAGCTTATGAAGGCACTTGGCATCAGCGAAGCACGCCACTTCACCAGATACGTCTCCATTCAGTGCAGCTATTCGCTGGCTGACCGGACACCGGAAAATGAGCTCTTGCCACTCTGCCTCGATCAAGGCATTGGCATTATTCCATACTTCCCGCTTGCCGGGGGAATCCTGACCGGTAAATATAAAACGGTCAGCGATGTCCCGCAAGGCTCACGGGTCCATACCGATCCAAGCTTCTCCCGCTTCCTCAGCGAGGACCGGATCAAGCTTGGCGAGACGGTAAACCAGCTGGCGACAGCACTGGACACGACGCCTACCGCCTTGTCTCTCGCCTGGCTGATGAACCAACCAGCCGTCTCCAGCGTTATCGTAGGCGCTACCCGTGTGGATCAACTGCAGGAGAATCTCAAAAGCACCACACTGGTCCTTGATGAGGAGGCGCTCCGAAAGCTAGAGGAAGCCAGTAACGCTTTTCGTTACGGTGAACCATTCGCCTACTACCGTTTGCCTTAAACGTTATAAAGCTAAAAAACAGCAAGTCCCGCATTTCGGGACTTGCTGTTTTCAATTTATTCAAGGACGCGTCAGCTCCGGCTCCCCCGTCACCGCTTCAACTGGGGATCTTGATCCTCTGCCAATCCACAATTGGACACCAATCATCAGAACAATCACGACCATAAGTCCCATCAGGGCCAGCCGAAACTCACCTGTCCAATCATAAATTCGGCCGATCAAAAGTGGACCAGCAGCACCCAGAATATAACCGCCGCCCTGATTCATCGCCGACCAGGAACTGACTTCCTCAGGCCGCTGTGCCTCAATAATCGGCAGCATCAGTGCTAGCGGGAACAAACCCCCTGCCCCGATCCCAAGCAGGATTGCACTTAGGAATGGCGATACTGCACTGATTAGCGTAATGATCCCCACCAGTTCGAACAAGCTGCACAGCACCAGCCAGAAGGTGCGCCGTTTATATTTAGCCACCAGAATCGGGATGATAATGCTGACTGGGATCTGAATTAAGGTGAACAGGGTCAGCAGATTCCCTGCTTCATGTCTGGTATACCCCATGGATGATACAATTGGGGCCAGCCAAGCGGTCAGCGAATAGAAGACGCTGGCCATCATGCCGAAGAACACGGTTAACAGCCAAGCTCGTTTATTGGCAAGCGGCAGCGTAAAATCAGCGCTATTATTGACCGGGACAGGTTTCGAGGCGACCCTCCACCAGACAAGAATGGCGGCGATCGCCAGGATTGCCCATATGGCCAATGATTTTTGCCAGGAGTTGCCGAGCAAGGTATACAGAGGGACAGATAATCCTGCCGCCAGTGAAGCCCCGAACACCAGCGAGGCCGAATAGACGCTGACCAGCGCGGAACCGCCGGGAAAATGGGCTTTAATAAAGCCTGACAAGAGTGGTCCAGCAATCCCAATTCCGATGCCGGACAAGAAAGCTGTCAGAATCAGGATGCCGGAGGAGTTCGTCACTGCCCGGGCCGCTGTAGCTGCACCAATTAAGATCATAGAGTACAGAATAGCCCGCTCCATGCCGATTTTACGGCTGATTTTAACGGCCACAGGAGCAAAAACACCCATACATAATACAGGCAACGTGGTGAGCAGACTAGCGGTTAAACCGCTCATCCCGAGATCACCCTGGATATTGCTTAGCAGCGGAGCCACAGACGTAATGACCGGGCGCATATTTAAAGAGGCCAGAAACAACGCGGCCAGTAAAAGCACGATTGGCATGTGGATCATCTCCTGTTAATAGTAGTATCATTTCTGCTTCCTGAGTATACGGCCCAACACAAGAATTGTTCAATACTATTATTTATATTATTATCATAGATAATAACTATGATTAGTGAGGAGCAGTTCATGGAGACACGACATCTGCACTATTTCCTCGCACTATGCGATGAACTACATTTCACCAGAGCGGCAGAACAGCTAGGCATCAGCCAACCCACCTTAAGTCAGCAGATTCGGGTGCTTGAAGGTGAATTGAATATGCCACTTTTCGACCGTATTGGTAAAAAAATCGCGCTTACGGAAGCCGGGGCCCTGCTCAAAGCTTATGCCTCCCGGATGATTCAGGATGAGCAGAACGCCAAAAATGCCATCAACGAACTTCGCTCTGACAGTCGCGGAACCATCCGGCTGGGTCTGCTTCCCTCTGACCTCGACTATCGCCTCACACCGCTTCTCGTGCAATTTCACCAGGAATTTCCCAATATACGACTACAGGTATATGCCACCACTCAGATAAGGCAGGAGGTGCTGGATAACAAGCTGGATATCGGAATTAGCCTCAAAGGCCCACGAGACCCTATGCTGGTCGAAGAGGATTTAGGCATCGAGCAATACCAGTTAGTCATTCGCAAAGATCATCCCTATGCTGACCGCGAACATATTGAATTATCCGAGCTGCCTAATCTCCCTTTGGTGATGTATCCCAGAGGCTTGCTTGGACGGGAACTCGTGGAGGACTGCTTCCGGGAAGCAGGACTGCAACTCACGCCCCTTATGGAGACTGGATCGGCCACCTCTGTACTTCAGTTGGTCAAAGCAGGGATTGGAGGCACGATCCAGCCTGCCAGTCTGCTCAATCATCTGGAAGATCGCAGCTTCTGCTCTATACCGATTATTAATCATCCGCCACAGCGTGAATTAAGGCTTATTTACCGGACGGATCGATTCATCAGTCATGCCACGGGTATTTTCATCGATCGACTCAGAGACTTCCTAATCAGTGACCTTACCGAAGTAAAAACAGAACCGGGTACTGAGAAGTAGAAGCTGAAATATACGGTGGGACCCTTTCAAACAGCAGGGTAGCATGGTTGTATGAATAGTCAGGAAGGCCTTACGATTATAGACACAAAGGCCCCTCCAAGTTAGTATTAACCTATATATAATGGAATCAGGAGATCAATGAAATGCCGACAATTAAAGATGTGGCACTGAAGGCCGGTGTTTCAGTGACAACCGTATCCCGAGTGCTGAACAACAGAGGTTATCTCAGTGAAGAACTGAAGAAAAAGGTCTACGATACCATGGAGGAGCTGAACTATCGGCCCAATGAACTGGCCCGTTCATTAAGCCGCTCCAAATCCAACATTATTGGCCTCATTATCCCTTTTGTCTCACACCCGTTTTTCGGTGAATTGACAAGCCACATTGAAGAGTATGCCTACCGGAACGGGTATAAGCTTCTGCTCTGCAACTCCCAATTGGACAAACTCAAGGAGTTCGAATATATCGACATGCTGCGCTCCAGCCGCGTGGATGGCATTATTATGGGGAGCCATACACTGGAAGTGGAGGCTTACCGCCAGATTCACCTGCCGCTGGTCACCTTTGACCGCCAGATTTCACCGGAGATCCCCTACGTCTGTTCCGATAACTACCGAGGGGGCGCACTGGCAACAGGCCTTCTGGCCGACAAAGGCTGCCGGAAGCTAGCCCACATCGGCGTTCATCCACACCTTAATTTGTTGTCCCATCAGAGATATGTCGCCTTCCGTGACGTTGCGGAGCAGCGCGGAATATGGCATACCTCGCTGCACACAGATGTCAATGGCTTTAAACTGGAGGAATACGAGGCTCTACTGGAGCAATTATTCCTGGAACACCCGGATATCGACGGAATTTTTGCCAGCAGCGATATTCTGGCGGCGTATGCCCTCAAGGCTTGCCAGGACAGTGGCAGACGGGTTCCGGAGGATGTCCGCATCATCGGCTATGACGGCATAGCTCAGCGCAAGCTGCAAAACCCGCTGATTTCGACCATCCGGCAGCCGATTGAAGAGATTAGCAAACGCGCGGTTGAGCTAATTATTGAGCAGATGCAAGGCAAGGCTGTCTCCTCCGAGCATATCCTGCCGGTGGAGCTGGAGGAAGGCGCCACTACATAGACAGCGGGTCCGCTCCGGTGGGGGCCGCTGTATGAATAAGGAGGTAACAACGATGACCTTGAACGCTGTTCCATGTATAGAGGTGCTGCTGCAAGAAGTGCCGCAGGCCTTTCGAAGCCTCACTCTTGCCGAGGCGCTAGAACCACTAGCACCTGGCAAATGGTCTCGCCTGCAGATTCTGGGCCATCTGTGTGATTCAGCTATCAATAATGTATCGAGGTTCATCCGGATTTCGTACGAACCACAGCCCCTGCTACTCTTCCCTTATGAGCAAGATCAATGGGTAGCTGCACAGCGTTACAGCCAGACCTCCGCGGAAGAGGTACTGAGTCTCTGGCTTAGCCTGAATCAGTCCATATTACGGGTAATCTCGGATCTGAAGTCCGCTCAGTTATCCTTGTCCTGTAAGCTGCCTAACGGGGACAACGTCACCTTCCAATGGCTGATTGAGGACTATCTGAATCATATGGTGCATCACTTGAAACAAATATTCCCGGATATTGATTTCCTGTGACACCCACAAGGCCCCCGTCACTTCCACCAGGGAAGTAGGACGGGGGCCTTTTTAATCTCATAGCGTTATCTTATCACTGCAATTATCCTTTGATCGATCCACCCATGAGACCTCTGACAAAATACTTTTGCAGCAGGAAGAAGATCGCCAGTGGCATCAGCATAGAGATGAATGCGGCCGAGGTAAGCAGATGCCAATCGTTACCGCGCGAGCCGACAAGGTCGGCAATCTTCATGGACATGACCTGCACGGATGGCTGGCTACCAATAAAGATCAGCGACACCAGATAATCATTCCACACCCACAGGAACTGGAAGATGCCGATTGAAGCCAGAGCCGGAACGGACAATGGCAGAATCAGTCTGCTGAAAATCGTAAAGTGACTGGCCCCGTCCATAAAAGCCGACTCAAACAGGTCTTTAGGCAACTGGCTAATAAAATTGTACATAAAGTAAGTCACCAGCGGCAGTCCGAACGCAGTATGTGCCAGCCAAATCCCTAGGTAGCTCCCATTCAGCCCAAGCGCGGTATAATCCTTCAGTACCGGAATAAGCGCCACCTGAATCGGGATTACTAGCATCGCAATAATGGTGACGAACAGCGTCTTGCGCCCCGGGAACCTGAGCCAAGCGAAAGCGTAGGCGGCAAAGGAGGCGATCAGCACCGGAATCACCGTGGCCGGCACGGCAATCGTGAGCGTATTCCAGAACGCCTGCGACAGACCAGAGCCTTTTTGCACCTTTTCACTGCCATCGGCTTCCTTCAGCTTGTATTCCTTGCCGGATAGTACATTCTTGTAGTTCTCAAGCGTCAGATCTGGCGTAGTCTTCCAGCCTTGCTCCTGGATGTTTAGAGTGCGTGCCCGGCGGTTCTCCCACATTAGGCGGTTACCATCTACCGTTACTCCCGCTTTTAACTGGTCATCTGTATACGTCTTACCTTTGACCTCGATCGGCTGGCGCAGGTCCACATCCTTAGAGAGTTGGATGCTTTCCCCTGCCGTCCATTCCTGATGGGGGAACACCTTCCACCAGCCGGTCTGCAAAATATCCGCCGCCGGTCGAAAGGAGGAGATGAAGAGGCCCAGCGTCGGCAGCAGCCAGATGAAGCATATAATGCCCAGAACGATGTTAACAGCCGTTTTGCTGCCTTTTCTCTTCTTGTTACCTACCATTAGAATCCCCCCTGCTTGCGGAACTGACGCAGATTAATGAAAATCACCGGCAGGACTGCTATCAGCAGGACAATCGCCAGCGTCGAGCCGTAGCCAAAATTCCGGTACATGAAGAACTGTCTGTAGAACTGCGTGGCTACTACTTCTGTATCGTATTGACCTCCCGTCATCACCATGACGACGTCAAATATTTTCAAAGTAAAGACGATAATGGTGGTCGTGACCGTCAGGATCGTGGTTGAGATGAAGGGAACAATAATGCTGAAGAAAATTTTGATCTCACCTGCACCATCCACTCTCGCCGCCTCCAGAATATCTTCGGGAACCCCCTTGATCGCTGCAGAAAATATGACCATAGCAAACCCCGTCTGCATCCAGACCAGGATGATGATGAGGAAGAAATTGTTCCACGGCTGAATCATACTCGTCCAGGCCTGCGGCTCACCGCCAAAATAAGTCACAATAGCATTCAACAACCCGATTTGTTCATCGCCCGGCTGATAATAGTACACGAACTTCCAAATGACACCTGCAGCCACAAAAGATATCGCCATGGGCATAAAAATAATCGCTTTGGCGATTTTCTCATAGCTGCTGCGGTCGGCCAGAATGGCTATCAGCAATCCCAACGCTACACAGGCCAGTGTTCCCACGAACACCCAGAGCAGATTGTTTCGCAGTGCCGTCGCCAGTAGACGGTCATTGAAGATTGCAGCATAGTTGCTAAGGCCAACGAATTTCTCCGAAGAAGCATTGAAGAAGCTTAGGTAAAGCGTCCGCAGTGCAGGCAGCACCAGCAGCCAGCCCAGTATCAGCACCGCAGGTCCTACAAAAACATAAGGGAGCACCCTCCTGCGAATATGAGCGGGGTATCTCTCAACCGCCCAGGTCAATGTATAGTAAATCAGATAGACGCCCAGCACGCCCCAAAGCACGGCAAGAACGGCGGTCACCAGTGGATTCAGCGTTGAATCCCGGAAAAATAGAAAGATCAGTCCATTCACAACGATATTGGCCAGCAATACACCGAGGGACAACAACACCGCCGATACACTGATTCGTTGCTTTGCTTGTGCACCCATGTTTAGCTTCCTCCTATAAGTTCTGCTGAGCAAAACTCTCTTCGCAAGCAAGAAAAAGAGAGGCAGCTTACGGTGATGTGTCCTGCCTCTCTTCTTCTTGTCATACAGTCAGTCCTGTGACTATGTGTTCCGACTAGTTATTCCATCCCGACTGGATTTGCTCCAGCGCTTGATCCAGTGTAGCCGTGCCGCTTACATAATCGGTCATACCTTTCCAGAAGGTGCCTGCACCCACTTTGCCTGGCATAAGGTCGGAGCCGTCGAAGCGCAGGGTTGATGCCTCCTGAACAAGCTTCGCCATGCGTCTGTCGGACTCGGAGCTGTACCAATCCAGGGAAGCGTCATTCATCGGGGCAATCATACCGCCGGATTGAACCCAGCTCTTGACCGATTCACCTGTTGTGAAGAATTCGATTACAGCCCGGACTTCCGGACGATCATTGAACATCGCATAGATGTCTCCGGCTACGAGAACCGGCTTACCGTATTGAGGATCAATCGACGGCAGGTAGAACCAGTCATAATCGACATCCACCTTGGCAGTTTCAGGGAAGAAGCTGGTGATGAAATTGCCTTGACGGTGGAACCAGGCTTTGGGCGGATTATCGAACATCGGTTTTGGTGCATCGCCAAACGCCGTGGTTACAATCGACTTCGTACCGCCGTAGACATAGTCCTTGTTCATCCAGATCTTCGACATTACCTCCACGGCATGCTTCACTTCAGGGGAAGTGAACGGCAGCTCGCCTTTGACCCATTTGTCATAGTTCTCAGGAGAAGTGGTACGAAGCATAATATCCTCCACCCAGTCCGTAGCCACCCAGCCGGTAGCCGCTCCGCTCTCGATGCCAATGGTCCAGGCAGGGTCACCGTCCTTGGCGATCTGCTCCGTGAGGGACATCATCTCATCCCATGTCTCAGGGACCTTGTAGCCGGCTTCGTCAAATTGCTTCTTCGGATACCACACCAGGCTCTTCACGTTACTGCGATTCCAGATACCGGCCATAATCTTGCCGTCCTTGCCGTCCATCATAGACATATCCAGCCAGCTCTTGTTGTAGTTGGTTTTCATCTTTTCCTGGTCCAGCACATTGGTTAGATCAATGACCTTCCCAGTTTTGGCGATGGCGGCAAGTAGCCCCGGCTGCGGGAAATCAGCAATATCAGGCGCGTTACCACCGTCTACCCGGATGTTGATCGTCGCTTCAAATTCTTTGGAGCCCTCATATTGAATATCAATGCCGGTCTTCTCTTCAAACTCTTTGATACTATTCTCGAATTTCACCTGGTCGGCATCGACGAACGGTCCAAACACGGTGACCTTGGTCCCTTTATATTCACCTTTCATCGCTAAATCCAGCGGTGATCCTGCCGCGGTGTCCGTACCTGAATTTGTTGAATCCGGGGTGTTATCCGCCTGATTGTTGGTTTTTGCCGGAGGATCTGTTGATGCCGCTCCGTTATTGCTGTTGCCGCCACATGCGCTTAACATCATAGCGAAGGACAAACAGAGTACGAGAGGCAGAGTTACTTTGCGTGTTGAAGACTTTTTCATCTTTGCATACATCCCCTTTTAGTGGTTTAGAGAACTTTCTGCTGTCAATCATGCCGGTAGCCAAACGCTACCAGCTTTCCCGGATCACCTCCTTGCAAAGGTTTTCAAAATATGGTTATTACCGCACACAAATAGCCGAATTACGCAGTTATCAATATAATAGCGCTTACATTTTGAGATTGATTTATGATGAGAGCGCTCGTAAGAAACTATTTATTAAAAATTCTAAAGTATATTAGGGTGTAATTCATGGTGGGGTAGGAGAAGAGAATGCCATGCGTATAGTTTTGGTTATTTATATGAAAAGCTTTTCAAAATGGACGAAAAAAGAATGTCACCATTCATTTTTCCCTTGAGGATTCCCTCACGATCAGTCTGTGATCCATTCTTTCTCGCAGAATAGCAACCGAACCGGTCACCAGCAGCTCATGCAGTTTCTCGGCGGCACGATACCCAAGCTCATAAATTGGCTGTGCTATGGTGGTCAATTTCGGAATGAACATACTAGACATTCTGAGGTTATCAAAGCCAACAACGGATACCTGGCCCGGAACATGAATATTCCGGTCTTTAAGATAAGAGATGGTCCCCATCGCAAATTCATCAGCTACGCAGAAGACGGCGGTTAACTCCGGATATGCCGTGAACAATTCATGTGCAGCCTCATAGGCATGCTCAAAACGATGATTGGCGTATCTGATTTTGCCGATATTCTGCTCAAGACCATATTCCGTTAAAGCCCTGATGAACCCTTCATAGCGTGGTGGACCGGCGATGGAATTATCATGGTTGAAGCCGATCATGCCAACTTCCTTGTGCCCAAGCTCAATGAGGAATTTTACCGCATCATAGGCAGCCGTTTCGTCATCGACCTCAACAGAGGGAATTTCATAGTCGTAGGTGTGGGAGGACAAAAGGACAAAAGGGATACGGCAGCCGACAAGCTTCTCGTAATACTCGGGGTAAAGAACATCACTGGCGAACACAATACCGTCCACCTGCTTCTCATAGAAGTTATCAATGTAGGACAACAGGCGTTCCTTGTCACGGTCTGTGTTGCAGATCATCAGGCTGTAACCCAGCTTAATGCATGCATCCTGCATACCCCGGATAATTCCTGCAAAATAGAGATTTTCGATATCCGGTATTAGCAGGCCCAGTGTGAAAGATTTCTTGTAGATCAGACCGCGTGCAAAAGCGTTGGGCTGGTATTGCAGCTTCTGCACTGCATCCATAACCCGCTTACGCTTGCTCTCCACCACCGAATCGGGGGAATTCATCACCCTGGATACGGTACTGATGGATACTTCGGCCATCCTGGCCACATCTCTGATTGTTGGCTTCATTTTGGATACTTCCTTTTTAGAAAACCTTTTCAAGGGGATTATAGCAAGGCTGTTTAAAATTGACAAGTACATTTGTTAATCGCTTTCAAAATATGTTTCCTAACAAGTAGTGTATGGAAACCCCGAATTTCAAAAAGCAATTAACTTACTTGAAGTGTGTAAATTATAATTAATCATGGTATAATGTCCTGTGTATCTCCGCACAGCATTGCAAATACTGTTATCAATAGTATGGGAGGGATTATACTTGAAAAAACTTCAGGACGTTCGTATCTCTGTGCTGGATCTGGCCCCGATTGTTGAAGGCGCCTCAGCACGCGATTCTTTTCATAATTCACTCGACCTGGCTCGCCATGCCGAAGATTGGGGTTATCACCGCTATTGGCTGGCCGAGCATCATAATATGCCCGGTATTGCCAGCTCCGCGACATCGCTTGTGATCAGCCATGTGGCAGCTGGTACTAAGACGATTCGTGTCGGTTCAGGTGGCATTATGCTGCCCAACCACGCCCCTCTCACCATTGCCGAGCAATTCGGCACGTTAGAATCCTTGTACCCAGGCCGTATTGATCTTGGCCTCGGCCGAGCCCCAGGCTCGGATCAACCCGCTTCCCGCGCACTGCGCCGGGGACTCGGCAGCGACGGAAGCGATTTTCCCGAGCAGCTTAGCGAGCTCCGGGCCTACTTCGACCCGAATGGCGCGGAGTTCCGCCCAGCAGGTGTGCGGGCCGTTCCTGGCGAAGGGCAGAACATTCCGATCTGGCTGCTGGGCTCCAGCGGTTTCAGCGCCAGATTGGCTGGTCAATTGGGTCTGCCATTCGCCTTCGCCAGCCATTTTGCACCAGAATATCTGTTGCCTGCATTGCATCTGTATCGCAGCAGCTTCCGGCCGTCTGAAGTACTGGAGAAACCGCATGTTATGGTCGGTCTCGGAATTTCGGCAGCAGATACCGTGAAGGAAGCCAAGCGGCTTGCTACTTCCCAGCAGCAGCAATTCCTGAATCTGATCCGCGGACGCACCGGGATGCTACAGCCACCGGTCGACAGCATGGATGAGCTCTGGACCCCGCACGAGAAGGCTATACTTCTCGACAAAGGGAAATATTCCATTGCAGGAGATAAATCTGCCATCACGGAAAGACTGCAGCAAATAATCGATGAAACGGATGCGGATGAATTGATCATTGCTGCTCAGATCTATGATCATGCTGCACGGCTACATTCCTATGAGCTGGTGGCAGAGGCCATCAAGGAGAGCTAATATCACCAAGAGATCCGTTCTCAATAAAATACACGTTAGCTGGAGGATTTCCTAAAAATAAAGAGATAACAAGAGGAATCTGCAAATAAAAGCATATAGTGATTTAAAAATGACCAATTTCAGGTGTAATACTTGAAATTGGTCATTTTTCTTTATATCGCATTTTGATTATACTTTAATTATTCGCTATAACGAACAGTCGTGTTCATTATGTCTTCTACTCTGTGCATCAAAGGATCACAGACATGAACAACGGGTAATTCCGTTCGTTTATAGTGGTTCTATAAAGAACTACCTTTTGACAAAGTGTGAGGATATATGCGTTAAGCAACAGCGTATTTTGGCGGGTACCGACATAGTTTGTCTATGCACATGGCAAAGGGCCCCAAGTGAGAGGAGCGAAGACTGTGATCAAGAAATATCGCTCGGCCTTTATAGCTGCCTATGCCCTGATTATTCTGGCAGGTGTAATCTGGCATGCGGGTGGGGCAAGCGCGCAGGACACCATAAAACTTAAAGTGAATTCGCATACGACGAGCACAGCAACCATGAGCAATATGAAGCCTGGCGATCAGATGCGCTCTGACTACACGATTATTAATGAGGGTAATGAGGACTTTGATTATTATGTAGACTTTAAATTCAAGTCCGGGGACGCTGAATTGTACAAAATCCTGCAAATGACCCTAGAAAAAGAGGGAGTAATCCTCTATTCCGGGGTGATGAGCGAAGCCGCCGGAAGAGTGGCAGTAGGATCGCTGGCTGGAGGCGCTCAGGAATCCATCATCATGGATGTCACGTTCCCATGGGAGGCCGGCAACGAATACCAAGGGAAGCAGACTACGGTGGCTTTTGAATTCACAGCTTCGGGGACACCGGAGCCAACGGCTTCGCCTGAGCCGTCTACCGGACCGAGCCCGACTCCATCTGCTACGGCCTCACCTGCACCTTCGGCAGAGCCTAGCACTGGACCGACGCCTACAGCTTCACCTGAACCGTCTACCGGACCTAGCCCGACTCCGTCCGCTTCGGCCTCACCTGGACCATCGCCGGAGCCTAGCACTGGACCGACAGCAACAGTTTCACCTGAACCGTCTACCGGACCTAGCCCGACTCCGTCCGCTTCGGCCACTACCGAGCCTTCGGCTGGACCTAGCACCGGGCCGACAGCTTCAGCTACTAATGAGCCTACATCCGGACCTCCAACTCTGCCGACAGCCACCGCTTCTCCGGGTATACCAGGTGTCATTGTAACGCCTGGACCGTCGGTCGCACCAACGCCAACGGCAACGCCGGGGCCAAGCAACATTACCATCACCGACGATCCGGTCCCATTGGGTGATGGCGGGCACAATAGCGGTACTGCCCCAGAAGCTTCACCGGGCGCAGGCATCACTACTGGCAGCACAGCTAAGCCGGCACCATCACCGACTATGTCTCCGGGTAGTGATGTCACCTTGGCCGACGACGAGCTGCCGCTGGCTGCTCCCGTTGCCGGAGATAAGCTCCCGGATACCGCGGAGCCCTGGTATAACCTGATTCTCATCAGTTTGGCTGTCGCTGTGATCAGTATCATCATTCTGCGCAGATTGAGATCGAAGAGGTAAACTGAATTTCCCTAAGTCTGGAGGAGAGAGTATGAAGAAGAAGCATTCCGGGGCCGTCATTGCCGTGAAGCTGATCCTCATACTCTCTTTGTCTGTGCTGCTGTATGCTGTGGTGCAAGTGATTAAAGCCCCTATTGAGGCCAGGCAAGCCCTGCAAGCCTGGGAGAAAAAGAGGGAGGAAGCTGTCAATCCCTCCCATATTGAAGAGCAGCCCCTGCCCGCAGGGATGATTAATGCCCCTTCGACAGCGCCCGGCTCCAAGCCGTCTTATACGGAGGGCGAGGTGATCGGGGAGATTTTTTTCCCAACCTTAAATAAAAAAGTAGCCATCTTGGAAGGGACGGACAGTCCACAGCTGAAAAAAGGAGCCGGCCACTACGCAGGCAGTGCGGCTATAGGCGCCGACGGCAACAGCGTACTAGCTGGACATCGTGACACTGTTTTCCGCAATCTCGGGGAGCTGGCCATTCATGATCCCATCGAGGTGGAGACCGCAAGTGGAAAATTCACGTACGAGATTACGGGTAGTGTGATTGTCGACAAGGACGAACGCGGGGCCATCAAAACCAGCGAACAACCTATACTCACGCTGATTACATGTTATCCATTCTCTTTCGTCGGTTCGGCGCCTGACCGGTATCTGCTCACTGCCAGACTGGTGGAGAAGGAACCGCTCTGATCTTTTTGAAAGACGGCCTGAGGATGAGACCGGCGATGGAACGTGATACTATAAAGAGAGAGGAATTGAAAATGTTGTGATGAGGAGCTGAGACAAGTTGAAGCAAGAAGTGATGACACGCTTTATTTCATATGCAGAGATGGATACACAGTCTAATGAAGACAATGATACCTGTCCTTCCACACCAGGTCAGATGGAGCTGGCCCATAAGCTGGTTGGAGAGCTGAAAGAGCTTGGCATGCAGGAGGTGACGGTGGACGAGCATGGCTATGTGATGGCTACGCTGCCGTCCAATACGGACAAGGAAGTGCCGACCATCGGCTTTTTGGCCCACTTGGATACGGCAACGGATTTCACCGGAGCGAATGTAAAACCACAAGTCGTAGAGAATTATGACGGCGGCGATATTGTCCTGAACAAAGATCTCAATGTGGTCTTGTCCACGAAGAGTTTCCCCGAACTGGCTGAATACAAGGGACATACGCTGATCACCACAGACGGAACGACCCTGCTTGGGGCGGACAACAAAGCGGGGATCGCTGAGATTATGACGGCCATGAACTATCTGCTGCAGCATCCAGAGATTAAGCACGGAAAGATCAGAGTGGCCTTTACCCCGGACGAGGAAATCGGACGCGGACCGCATAAATTCGATGTGGCCGCTTTTAACGCTTCTTATGCGTATACCGTGGACGGTGGACCGCTCGGTGAGCTGGAATACGAAAGCTTCAATGCAGCTGCGGCCAAAATCACCGTGAACGGCGTAAACGTCCACCCCGGAACGGCCAAGGGAAAGATGATCCACTCTTCCAAAATCGCCATGGCCCTCCATCTCAGACTGCCTGCGGGAGAAGCACCCGAGTTCACAGAGGGTTATGAAGGCTTCTATCATCTGATCTCCATTCAGGGATCGGCCGAGCAGAGCAAGCTACACTATATCATCCGCGACTTTGACCGCCACCAGTTCGAGGCCCGCAAGGCGCATCTGACGTCCATTGTGGACGAGTTCAAGAGCACCTACGGTGATGAGAATGTACTTCTGGAGATCAAGGATCAGTATTACAATATGCGTGAGAAAATCGAGCCGGTGCGCCAGATCGTCGATATCGCGCATGAGGCGATGGTGAGCCTTGGCATTACACCGGTCATCCGTCCGATCCGCGGCGGAACCGACGGCTCGCAGCTTTCTTATATGGGGCTACCTACCCCCAATATCTTTACCGGGGGAGAGAACTTCCACGGGAAGTTCGAGTACGTCTCCGCCGATAACATGGTGAAGGCGGTTCAGGTCATTATCGAAATAGCCAAGCTATTCGAACAAAAAGCATAGCATGGCGAAAAGCCGGACAGAGAAGATTATCCTCTGCCCGGCTTTTTTAATGCCTGCACCAATTCACTCATTTAAAACCACGCAAACACCATTCGCCTACTGCCGTTCTTTCCACATAAATACCCATATTTATAGTGGACAAATTCATCCGCGGTTATTTTAACCAGTTTATCCAAGCAATTTTCATGAATTTTCGGAGAAAAGATGCTGCATTTTCAGAAAACCTGTGCTAATATTACACTTTGTTTGAAGGATAAAAAAACTATGTTGAGCGAACTTACACGATATAAGTGTATAAATATATAAACTAAGAAGGTGCATCATGGAAAACAAAAATCATCAACAATTCAATCTAATGAAGCTGACCTGGCCGATCTTTCTAGAGCTCTTCCTGTTCATGCTCATGGGTAGTGTCGATACCTTTATGATCAGCACCGTCTCAGACGATGCTGTATCCGGGGTAGGCGCAGCCAATCAGATTATCGCCATTGCCATTCTGGTTCTCAGCGTGATCGGCAACGGCGCATCCATCGTCGTCTCCCAGTATCTTGGTTCCAAAAAACCGCGGGAAGCCGCAGAGGTGACCGGGAATGCCATTACCCTCAACCTGGCGGTAGGGCTAATCTTGAGCGCTCTCCTGTTCGGATTGGGCAAACCTTTGCTGCATGCACTTAATGTTCAGGGCGATATTTTTGATTACGCGCTCTCCTATATGAACATTGTTGGCGGGCTGATCTTCTTCCAGGCCCTAATCAACGGACTTGCCGCTACCATCCGTACACACGGATTTACCAAGCAGACGATGGTAATTTCCCTACTAATGAACATTTTCCACGTAATCGGCAACTACCTGCTGATTTATGGGCATTTCGGTCTTCCTGCGCTGGGTGTGGAGGGTGCCGCCATCTCGACGGTTGCAAGCCGTCTGATCTGTCTGGCCCTGTTCTTCTGGCTGCTCTACAGAATTATGGAAGTGCGGGTCAAATGGAGATATTACACTCACCTGTCCAAAAACTATGTGATGCAAATTCTCAAGATCGGCATTCCATCTGCTTTTGAATCGATTATCTATCAAGCTTGTCAGCTTGTATTCACACTCTATATTACGTACTTGGGCTCGGAAGCCATGGCTACACGCCAGTATGCGCTCAACATCTCTAACTACATCTATCTATTCAGTGTAGCTGTATCCATGGGTACCTCCATTATCGTGGGCCATCTGGTGGGTGCAGGACGTAAGGAAGAAGCGTATAAGCGTGTATTCTCCAGTGTAAAGTGGGCCATGCTGGTCACCGTTATTATTGACGTCATCGTTATTTTATTCCGGGTACCGCTGTTTGGACTGTTCACCAATAATGAGAGCATCATTATTATGGGTGCCCAGGTTATCCTGCTGAGCATCTTCCTGGAGACAGGACGCACAACCAATCTGGTGATCATCAACTCCCTGCGTGCTTCTGGTGATGCAAAGTTCCCTGTTTACATGGGTCTGATCTCCATGGTCTGCATGAGCTTGCCGCTAGGTTATGTGCTCGTATTCAAACTTCACCTTGGTCTTGCTGGCGTGTGGATTGCCACAGCAGCAGACGAATGGTTAAGAGCGGTAATCATGTACTTCCGCTGGAAGAGCCGGGCTTGGGAAAAACACGCGCTGCTCGAACCGGATCGTCCCGAATCATCCTCCAGTTCAACGATGGCAGCTGTACATTAATTTATATTCGGAAAAAGGGCCGTTCTTCGCGTCATTCAGACGTCAAGAATTGCCCTTTTTATTTATTTTTTTTAAAAAATGAGGACTATTTTCTAAATTTTAACACATACTTTTTTAGACAAGCTTCCTATTATAATGTAAGCGTTATCAAACATATTTAAAAAGGAGGAATTTCAATGATTCAGCACTCTCGCAAGCGTAGACAGAAGCAAGCCCGGCCCAGGCCGCTCTCCAAGCTGATGTTAGCTGCAACCGTACTGTTCACCTCTTTTGCTATACCGTTTCAGACCCCTACCGCTCAGGCCGCACCAGGAGTTGCCCAGGTCTATTTCAGCTCCGAGTCAACCACAGGTTCACCGGGGAGCAGTATCTGGTACAATAACCCCGCTGCCGCCTCTGCCGGTATCCAGTATGCCACAAGCAAGCAAGCCGATATTCCCCTCACCAATCCCACAAGCTCCACTGCCACAGCCATTACCGTAAATCCCGAGGTTCAGTACCAGAACATGCTGGGATTCGGCACATCACTAGAAGAGTCTACTATTTATAACCTGTCTCTGATGTCCGCAGCCAAGCGGGACGAGGTACTGCGCAGATTGATTGATCCCGTGAACGGAGCGGGTATGAATCTTTTCCGGATCACCTTCGGGACCTCTGATTTTACCAGCCGTAATTTCTACACTTATGAGGATACCAGAGGCAGCTTCTCCATCCAGAAGGACATCGACTATAACATAGTCTCTACGGTGCAGCGCGCCATCGCTATCGGCAACGAAACCGGCAATCCGGTCAAAATCTTCGCCAGCGCCTGGACGGCACCGGCCTGGATGAAGACTAACAACAGCCTGATTGGCGGCTATTTGAAACGGGAGAATACAAATGATCTGGCGGTCTATTACCGTCGCGCCATTCAGGAATATCAAAGCCGGGGCATCCCCATCTACGCGATGACCCTGCAGAATGAACCTCTGTATGCTGCGCCTGATTATCCCAGCATGCTGCTGACCTCTGCCAACGAACGGGAGCTGGCGATCGCCTTGAAGTCCCAGCTCGACACCTACAGCATCTCCACCAAGCTATGGGCGTACGATCATAACTTCGGCGAGGTCTGGACACATCTTCCCGGTGTCCTGGATAACGCAGCTGCGAATGCCGCCATTGAAGGGGTGGCTTTCCATGACTACTCCGGCGATCCTACGGCCATGACAGCGGTGCGCAACACCTATCCGAGTAAATCCATGCAGATGACCGAACGCGCCGTGTGGGGCACAGGAGGAGCCGACAGGATGGCGCAGTATTTCCGCAACTGGTCCGGTTCTTACACCAACTGGGTCACGATGCTGGACCAGAATATCCAGCCCGAGAAATGGACAGGGACACCAGGGCCGACCATGCTCATCCAGAGCACGTCGAACCGCAATACCTATTGGGTAGCGCCAGAAGTGAATTTCATTGGCCAGTACGCCAAATTTGTGAAGCCGGGGGCCAAACGGATCGACAGCAACTACGGTTCTGCCGCTACGGTCACCAATGTGGCTTTCCTCAATCCCGATAACAGCATCGTGACGGTCGTTATTAACCAGACCAGTTCCGCCAAGAGCTTCAAAATCCTCTCCGAAGGACAGCAGCTCCTGGGGACTCTTCCCGCCAAAACTGTAGCTACGTACATCTGGACCCGCGGCGGCGGAGACGGTGGCGGCACCGGTAGCGTACCTATCGGTTCCACCATCGCACTCCAATCCATGGCGAACAATCTGTATGTATCAGCGGATAATGCAGGCGCAAGTCCACTGATTGCCAACCGGACGACAGTCGGCACATGGGAGAGATTCCAGGTAGCCGATGCAGGGGGCGGCTTAATCTCTCTGAGAGCACTGGCGAACAACAAATATGTGACAGCGGAGAACGGCGGCGCCGATAACCTCATTGCAAGCAGAGACACCGTTCAGGGCTGGGAGCAGTTCCAATGGATTGACAATGGGGACGGCACCATCTCACTACTATCGAATGCCAACAATCGGTACGTGACGGCTGATAACTTCGGCAATAGTCCGCTGACTGCCAATCGCACAAGCATTGACGGCTGGGAGAAATTCAGATTCAGCATCCAATAACCATACAATCTTTCGTATCCGAAAAACAGGTAACAGCCCGCCCCTCCATCAGGGGCAGGCTGTTCTTGGACAATACCCGTCACACTTCTAAAATTAAGCAAGCATAAGTGCACGACTTATGCTTGCTTAATTCATAGAAACAGAGGACAATATTCAGGTACCTGCTATACATCAACAAAACGGAAGTTTAATCGATGTATCCTGCCAATCCCTTGTCCATCAGATAATCCATCTCGGCATCGAGAAGGGTCTCCACGGTCAGCTCGTCCAGCTTCACATCACGCTGAGCTGTGATATAATCCACTAGATCATCATTATCAATGTCTACCTCACCCTTAGCATTAGCTTGGGCTTTATTAATAAAGGTCTGCTCATGCTTCAGTACCAGCCGGATCAGTCCGGGGTCCACTTTAGTCTTGGCGGACAACACCGCCACCAGTTCCTGTTCATTCACCTGTTCGCTCATGGATAGTCATCTCCTTACAAGTTGCTGCAAAGCCATTGTAACACAGTCTGCCCTGAGCCGGGAGATTTAACTTCCGCACAAACTGTGCGAAAGCGTTCAAATTCGGGAATTGCCCGCATAAATATAGCGAAGAACCCTTGTTTTGTCTTGTATTTACTCCCATATACGTATAATTATCCACCCCTCTCTGCAAAAAAACGTGTCATTGAGAGTAAACTTTTTTCAAAAAACAGTTGTTAGCGGCGCGTTCTTATGCCAAAATAATAAAAAATATATCCCAGCGTGAAAGCAGTAACGCGAAGAAGCATTAAACCCGAAGAAAAATAATTATACGTAAAGGCGGTTGAATTCATGAGCTTAGTACCTTCGATCGATACAGACATCTCCCGCAACGATGCTCAACTCTATGTTGAGAAGGTCTACAACAACGTTGTGAAACGGAACCCGCATGAGCCTGAGTTCCACCAGGCCGTTAAGGAAATTCTGGAATCCCTTCTTCCTGTTCTGGCAGCTGAGCCTAAGTACCAGGAGAATGCCATTCTCGAAAGAATTGTTGAACCGGAACGTCTTGTTCTCTTCCGGGTACCTTGGGTAGACGATAAAGGTAAGGTTCGCGTGAACCGCGGCTATCGTGTACAGTTCAACAGTGCCATCGGACCTTACAAAGGCGGACTTCGCTTCCACCCGTCCGTGAACTCCAGTATCATCAAATTCCTCGGTTTCGAACAAATCTTCAAGAACGCCCTGACTGGCCAGCATATTGGCGGAGGTAAAGGCGGCTCCGACTTCGACCCTAAAGGCAAATCGGAAGGCGAGATCATGCGTTTTGCTCAAAGTTTCATGACAGAACTGCACAACTACATCGGGCCACAAGTAGACGTTCCCGCTGGCGACATCGGTGTCGGCGCGCGTGAGATCGGCTACATGTTCGGACAATACAAACGCATCCGCGGCGGCTACCCTGCCGGTGTATTGACAGGTAAGAGCGTAACCTACGGCGGAAGCCATGCCCGTCCTGAAGCAACAGGTTACGGAACCGTGTACTTTGTCAATGAGATGTTGAAATCCAAAGGCCTGTCCTTCGAAGGTAGCCGTGTGGTTGTCTCCGGCTCTGGTAACGTTGCTATCTACGCAATCCAGAAGGCTGTACAATTGGGTGCGAAAGTGGTCGCATGTAGTGACTCTTCCGGTTACCTATATGACGAAGATGGTATCAACCTTGACACTGTCCGTCGTCTGAAGGAAGTAGAGAGAAAACGGATCAGCGAATACGTGAAGGAGCATCCGAACGCTGTATACACCGAGGATTCCTCCCAGATCTGGACGATTCCTTGTGACATCGCGCTGCCAAGTGCAACCCAAAACGAAATCGACGAGACCCTGGCGCTGAAACTGATCGAGAACGGGGTTAAAGCGGTTGGTGAAGGTGCGAACATGCCTTCCACTTTGGAGGCTATTGACCAGTTCCATAAAGCTGGCGTTCTGTTCGGACCGGCCAAGGCTGCCAATGCGGGCGGTGTAGCTGTATCTGCACTGGAGATGGCTCAAAACAGCATGCGCTTGTCTTGGAGCTTCGAAGAAGTGGATGCTAAACTACATGATATCATGGTCGACATCTACAAACAGTCCGTAGAAGCAGCTGAGCAATATGGACATCCGGGCAACCTTCTGGTTGGCGCTAACATCGCCGGCTTCAAGAAAGTAGCAGATGCTATGATCGCTGAAGGTGTAATCTAAAAAGACTAAGACTGGCTGTTCAATAGCCGATCACTGACGGAGGGACCCTGCAATTCAAGGGGCCCTCTTCTATATCCACAAAAAGTCCCGTATCCAGTCAAAATGGCACTCGCCGCTGGATACGGGACTCTTTTCAACTTATTTCCGATTTAGCTTACGAATTAGCACAAGAATTAACAACAGCGATACAATAATAATTACAGCGTTAAACCCCAAAGCACCCGTCAGCCAGCGCCACCCGGTAGAAGATATAGCTGACACCTCTGGTAAGGCGTTCTCAGGTCCCAATCTGGCTGTGCCTATCTTCTCCCCTTCAATATGACTCTTGAAGCTTACAATGTCATACTGGGGCGCTACAGCCCCACTGTTCCCGTACACTAACCGGAAAGGTCCTTCCCCATCAGCGGGGAACACCAGCTTATCCACCAAGTATTCCATATGGACTCCCTGGAGCGAAATTGGAGCATCATCCCGGTTCTCAATGACGATTGTGAAGTAAAGCGCAGTTGTGGGCTCCTGAAGTATAATATCTGTTCCAGCAATTCGAGAATCCTTGAAATCAAGCCGATATAGCTTGCTCCCCCCTACAGTTCCAAGTTCCCTTCCACTATCATCGTACAACGTATAAGTACGTGAGAAATTCCCGGTCGTCTCCAGCCGGATCAACGACACTTTCAGTCGGTTATCATTACGGATGATAAGCTGCGTCTTCTGACCATCCTGCTTCATCTCATAGACAGGATCTCGCTGCCGCGTAAAGTCTTGGACATTCACTGTAGCTGTCTTGTGTATCAGCTTCATTAGACCGAATTCCAGCTTCTCGGCGTTATTCGGGACTACCAGACGATAGTAGGTGAATTTGTAATTCGAGCCCAAATCAATACCACTCTGTGCAAACTCTCCAGCCCTATACAGATCACCCTTGACCAGAGGTTCCCACGTATTCCCGTCATACCCGCCGTATATTTGGACATGCTTCAAAAATGCTTCGCCGGGCAGACCGAACTCCAGCCTGCTGCCCTGAATATCCCGGTTCTCTTCATTCGGGATCACCCTGTAATCAAAGGTCGTCTCCAGGTTCTTATTGAATTTAAGGGTTAATTCGGTCTTGTAGCTAATATTCTGCTCTTTCTGTTCCGCCTCTCCTGATTCTCGGAAGTAAGGGACGAACTGTCTTCGGCTGTCTTCAATTCGCAAGTCGCTCAAATTAGTGTTGGCGTGCTGATACACCTCTTCGTCAAGAAAAAAATCCTGATATGCCGCATCACCACTTGGCTCAATAGCCTTGGTGAATCGCCATTGGTCACTGCTGTCTGCCTTGGATGAAACTGCTTCTGCAACGCTTACTCCGCTTGTCTTGACCGGCGGGAGAATAACTGCTCCCAACCCGTTCAGTCCCAAACAGCTTAAGAGGAGCAGATTAATACTAACCTTGCGTATCTGTCTTCGCCTCCGCATAAGCCTCCTCCATTCTGTTGGATACTTTTTGATACAGGTAGGAGATTCCGAGCAGACAGACACCGAAGCTGAAATACGCGATGATCTTATGACCGGCGCCCAGCAGGCTCAAGTCATATAGCAGCAGCTTGCCTGTTGCCAAGAGTGTGAGCCCAAGGCCGAAGCGGCGGATATACACATACCGTCGGCTGAAGCCATATAGAATGAACAGCACCGCCAGCAGAAGATAGACCAGACTGAAGATCAGACCGGCATCATGTAGTTGAAGCTGCACACCTAGGAATGCAGTAATAATGCCGAGCAGATAAATGCCCATAATGACAGGGTACAGCTCCAGGCTCCGATATTCCCGCTTTAGAATGGCGACCAGCACATCGCGGCTGCTGAACCAGACGAAAATGTTGAAGACTACAAGCAGACCCAGCGCGATATAATCAGCTGACGTATTTTGCACCAGTTCGCCTTCCAGGCTCGGTAGCCCCGCCGTAATTCCGATACAAATAACATAGCCCACGCCATATAACAGTATGGCGAAATACCTGACTACAGTATCAAACAGAATCTTCACTTTCGGCAGTACATACGCCACAATTATCGAGATCACAGCGGCCAATACCCAGCGATAGAAGACCGTATGTGTGAAGTCATCGGGAACCACCCGCTGGTAGAGACGGCCCGACACGTATAGCAGAAAGGCCCAAACATTCAGCAGAGCAGCATACTTAAACCAGACGGCTAACCGGATTTCCATTAATCCGCTCACTGCAGACGTCTCTTTGTTTTGGTGCCTGACGGCATACCATACAGCAATAATCAGCATACCGGTAGTAATAAAAGCATATTTCAAGGCAAAATAGGGATCACCTTTAGGCAGGGCCGCATTTTCCATGATCACCTGAATCGGTACCGACAGCCCGAAGAAGGCTCCCAGGCAAAGAGCCAGAATCCCCCAGCCTGCCCGTTCCAATCCCTTGAACCGATGCTGACTGCCATAGACGGTAAGTACGACGGCCTCCACCAACCAGCCAATGGACCACCAGGCTGCACCCAACTGGAAGGGAATCATCAGCACGGCGAAGGTTAATGAGGTGGCATAGAATAGCAGCATACTCTGCTTCTCCTGTACCATCAGCTTCTCTAGCATTCGGCCAAGCCCCAAATACATGAGGCAGAAGAGCAATGCCAGGGCACCCTTGTAATCACCCAGGCCCGCATCCAGCAACAGCACATACAAGGTGATACAGCTAACCAGCGTATTGCAGCCCAGCAAGGCGAAGTCCCACCAGGATAGCTTGGAGCGATACTTGAACGGATACCATAGCGTAATGCCCAGATACATGACGAAAGTCAGCACTGCATACATCATACTTACGCCATTACTGCCAGACAGCACAATCAGGGTGAGCATGGTCGGCGTATTGAACAGGAAGCTGATGTAATTCACGACCACCCAACGCTTGCGCAACGAGATCAGTAGCACCGAAAGGTTCAGCAGGAATAGATAACCCATCGCGACATAGACTGCGCTCCCCTCCAGTCCAAACGCCAGTATGTAAGAAAAAAGAGGTAAGTATCCGCCGACAAGACCCAGCGAGCAGATCGTCCGGGACTCATACCTCAGTGACAACAGCACTGCCGTTAACGTCACAAGTATAGAGAGGGACAACCCAACATAGATATTTATAATCTCCAGTAGAAAATAGCTGTAAAAGATGGAGCCATAGAGAATGGAGATCCCGCCGCCGAGCAGACCCAGAGCGAATGCATTCCTACCCTTGCGGAACAGCCATTCTCCGGCGCTCAGCAGCAAGGCCCCCAACAGGAAAAAGGCGCTGCCCTTCATGTAGTCATTAAACCATGTGGAATAGCTGTATCTGAATCCTGCGCCGACAGCGAGGATCAGGAGCAGAATACCCAGCCGGTTGATCCAGTTCAAGCCGATCTTCATCTCAATCTGATTCTGCTTCCTTCTACGCTGCAGAACCTCCTCACTGACCCCTTCAGCCTCAAGCTCGCGGTATTTATCCCCCAGCCCGGCCTGAAGAATCTGCTCAGCTTCCATCTGGCGCTCACGACGTAGCTGAATACTCTTGTTTAATTCAGCAGCAAGGCCTCCCAGCCGGGCAGTGATTGCTTCTTTTTCCTCACCCAACTGACGATTAGCGGTACTGTACATCCGCTCCAGACGGTATTTGGCCTCCTGCTCAAGAGCCGTCAGTCGATCCGTATAGCCACGGCTTCGGGATGCAAAATAAGTATGCAGCTTCTGCTGTGAAATCCGTAGAATGTTGCGCTTCTCGTCCATCATTTGTTCTGCGAGAGCAATGCGCAGCTCGGAGTTCTCTATCTCAAGGCGGGAAGCCTTGACTTTGAGTTCATCCAGAACAATAAGATGCTCGTTATATTGCTTCTTCAGCGTTTCATGCTCATGCACCAAGTCATGACTTTCATATTCAGCCATCAGCTTTCCATAGTCTTGCAGAAGCTCATTCTGCCGCTCTTGCACGGACTTCATCCGTTCTCTGAACTTCTCCATAGCGCCTCCCCATGTCATAGATTGTTAATATTTTCATTTTACTACAAATAAACGGGTGTTCGATGTATTTGCCTGAAACTACAGAGGTTTTTCACCCTCCAATTTGCAGGTTTCGTTTCATCAGGTGCAACATTCTGGAAGAACGCAGCGTCAGATAAGTAACAATGGCCTAAAATACTCATGATTAAAGGAGATTCACAACATGAACAACATACTTAAGACCAGCGCAGTCCTCTTAACGCTATCCATGGCATTGACGACAGGCTCAGCTCTTGCCAAGCCCGCATCAGCTAACCAAAATAACAGTGTGCAGCCCTCTGTGACGAGCGCAGGACAACAAGTCTTCACGATTGAAATTAACGGAACTTCCCTTACAGATACCGGCTATCAGCTTCCTGGAGGCAAGGAACCGCTGGTTCCCTTACGGGCAATGACAGAAGCTTTGGGCTTCAAGCTGGAATGGAACAGCAAGACCAAATCAGTCGAGCTGAGCCAAGGCAATATTTTCACAACCGTAAAGGCCGGCGAAGACCGCTATGTCATCAATAGGATGTACACAACGCTTGGCACCGCCCCCGTGCTAAAGGGAGACAAGCTGTATGTTCCGGCTTCCTTCGCCAGCGAAGTGCTGCATCAATCCGTTTCGGTGAAAGGAGCTTCGATTCTAATTCAAACGAACATTCAGGATCAGGAAGCTGTGATCGACACTGGTGTTATCACTTCGGTTTATCAAAGCGAAAGCGGCAAATACAATTCTGTGCAGATTCAAGGTGCAGGTACGGACGGGATGATTCTTACTGTCGGCCCAGATACTGTCTTTAAGTCGGCTGACGGAGGGACGCTTGCGTTCACCGATCTCCACATCGGGATGACCGTACAGGCAGCACATTCCATGATCAGCACGTTCAGCCTGCCGCCGCAGACACCTACGTATTCCATAACCGTTTTGGATAAAAAGAATCAGGGTGACCTGCTCGGAACCGCAGGCACCGCGGAGGAAGTGCTGAAGGATGCAGATGGTAGTATCAGTTTCCGTCTGAAAGGCGACCCTCTCACCGACCTTTCGCAAAGTGAGATTGTACTTCGCTTGGCTAAGGACACCGTGGTGGTTAATGGAAGAGGCGAGGCTATGGACAGCAGCAGCCTTGTAAAAGGGGCCAAAGTGATCGGCTTCTACACTCCAATGATGACTAAGAGTCTGCCACCGATCGGCACAGCCGTCAAAATCGTCGTGCAGCCTGCACCTGCTAGGCCTTAAAGCAATCCTGTACCAACAGAAGCACATATCATAAAGAAGGCCTGACTCCAGTATGGAGCTAGGCCTTCTTTATGGTTTATAGTTTGAGTGTTAACCCTTCAAAACCTCGCTGACTGGTGGTTGACCACCCAAAGTAACTTTATCCTTACCTGTGGTCTTGGACAAGTACAATGCCTCGTCCGCCTCCCGGTACAGTGTCTCAAAAGTGACATCACCCCGCTGAGTGAAGGCAATCCCGATGCTCACGGTCAGGGATATGGTATGCCGGTCATCCAGATTCACGACATGATCCCTGATCATAGTCCGGAAAAACTCTGCTTCCTCCAGCGCCGCCGCCTCACTGCTGGCAAAGAAACACACGGCGAATTCTTCGCCACCTACTCTTCCCGAGATACCGATGTCTTTGTATACACTCAGAATTTTACTGGACAGATCGACCAGCGCCTGATCACCCGCCAAGTGACCATATGTATCGTTGATTAATTTGAAATCGTCAATATCGAACAACAGCAGTGCCGTGCCCTTCCCCTCCTGCAATCCATGCTTCTGTACCAGCCCCATAAAATGTCTGCGGTTATAGAGCCCGGTCAGGTCGTCCACCGTAGCCTGATGCAGCAGCTCCCGCTCGTACCGCTTCTTCGCACTCTGATCGCTGAAGACCAGCAACATGCCTGTTGTCTCAAGCTCGTTAGGCTCTGTTACAATCAGCGAGACCCCGTAGTATGAGCCCCCCGGGCCAGAAGCTTCGATCTCGTATTCGCCTGCCTGTCTCTGCCTGTAGGCCTGGGTAAGCTCCGTATGCTCTGCCAGCAACGGGGTGATATTCTTACCAATCCAAGTTGAAGGCCACTCTCCTGATAGATCAGATAGCATAACAGCACCATTTTCATTGATATCCATAACAATGTCATGAGGATCAATTACAACAATGCCATCCTTCATATTCTCAAAAATTTTGTTCTTATCTAGCGGGTACAAAGCAAGATGAGGATCTTTAAATACAGTGAAGTAAGCCGCTAGCGTTGCCGGCAAATAAGTAAAGGCAGTGAAGCCTGTAACAGTAATCTTCAGAATCGGCAGCAGAAAAATAGAAGCCACGGGTACCAGCAGCCCGCCAAGCAGTAGCAAATTGCGCCTCAGATAATATTTTGGAGCACCCCACATGGAGGCGGTCAGCAAATAAAGGGCATAGACACCAAAAAGCTGATCATAGGCGATCAGACACATACTGAGTAATGTAGGTTGAACCATGATTCCGCTGATGCCTGCCTCTAGTGCCACACCCACCTCGCTGCGCATCAGATGATGATAGGAATCCGTAAAGATAAGCAGCACATAAGCGAAAACAGGGATAGAGAATAGGAATAGCCGACGCGGAAGCTCTGCCGTTGAGCGGGACACGTAGTCCTTGATAACGGCATATGTAAAAATCGTGCTCAAAAACAGCGGAGGCTGCTGCAGGTTCTTCCACCACAGCTTAGCCCCAAAGGAAATGGCGATAATTTCTCCGGCCGTCGCTGCAAATATCCAGCTAACCAGCAGCATCAAAATCCATAAATAGCGTCTTCCTGGTGTTTTACGAAACTGATAAGACTTGACACCCATATAAAGACTGAGAATACTGCCCATGATTAAATAATACGGATAACCCTGTATCCACGGCATGTAAAATTTCTCCTATTATTAGATAGCTTTGCCTCATTATAGCTCACTCTCACTAACAATTGAATCATTCTTCTATAATCCTTAAGGAAAATATTAGTAGACGCCTTTACGTAGCCGCTGTATTTATAGGGTTATCCTTTAAATTTGACCCGATTCGAGAACATATGCTTTCTGGCCAGGTCTTTGAAGAACTGCTTGTCCTCCTCCGACTGGAAGAAGCGTTTGGGGAGGATCAGCGCCTGGTTGGCAGAGACAAAAAAAGCAAACAAACTGGCCGTCTCCCCAATCTTATATATCTCTTCCCATTTGACGTGCCCGGAGCCTGAATCGGACTGATGCTGGAGGCCCTCATCCGAGATCACATAGCTTTGGGGCATCTTTGATTGATTGTCACTTTCAAAAGCCTTCTTCGACTTTTTGGTCAAACTTGACCGCGTGATATACCAAAGAATGATAGCAAGTCCAACTGCCGATGCTGCGAGAATGGAGAGACTAGAGGTGCTGTAATTCTTCGTAATCGCCAGCATGATTGCGAAATAGGCAACCACACTGAATCCATTAACAATAATTCTGCTGTTCAGGCTAAACCACAGGTTAAACTCCTGAACATCTCCGCTGCTTAGCTCGGTATTCACCGTAATCTCTTGTGCCATCCTGACTCTCCTTCAGCGCATGATAAATTATATGATCCTATAATTCTAACACTAATTATGCAGGCTGTGACCTCCTGTATGGACCAAAACAGATTCTGAGCAGACAAAAAAGACAACCCTCCGCTTAAACGGGTTGTCTGGTCTGAAATGATGTCTTATTTCTTCTGTGCCAGGCGTTGCTTGAACTTGTCCACACGCCCGCCGGTTTCTGTGTCTCTCTGCTTGCCGGTATAGAACGGGTGGGAGGCAGAGCTGGCATCCACCCGGATTACCGGATAGGTGTTACCATCATCCCACTCCATCGTCTCATTGGACGACTTGGTGGAGGTACTGAGGAACTTGAAACCTACGCTGGCATCCAGGAATATGACCTGGTTGATTCTGGGATGTATACCTTCTCTCATTGCCGATGACCTTCTTTCTGAGCAAATGGATTCAAATCGTAAACATTACGAATTAAGTCATGTCTACATCATACGCCAACTCCGACATGAAAGCAATCTTAATGAAACAGCATTCCCAAATCAGTTAACTATAATCCGCTTGTAGCTCAAGAAATCGTATGGTATTACCTAATCACACATCATATTCCAGCTGTTTCTTGGCCTGGACAATGAAATCGAGCGGGTTCTCGATGGTGTCCGGCTGATATTGTACAGCCCCAATCTTGAGTCCCAGCTTAACCTTGTATTTACTCATAAACCCGTTATCGTTCAGCTCGAGCAGCTTGTACTTGATCCGTTCAATGACGATTTTCGCCCCGTCGCGGTCTGTGAACAACAACAGTCCCCATGTGGCATCTTCCTTGTCCAGCATGTAGATCGCATCATTGGTGCGGATACTCGACTGGCTGATTTGCGAGACATCATAAATGGCTTCTGTAAGCTGCTCTTCCGGAATCAGGCGCCGGATTTCATCCCAGTATTTGACCTTGACCACAAGCAGGGTCAACGGTATTTGGTACCGTGTAGAGATGCCGGTGAACAGGCTGGCATCCTTCTGGAAGGCCACACTGTTGCGCAGATCGGTATTCTCATCCACCGTCGCCAACTGATCTGCCCGTTTCTTGAGGTTCTCATTCTCGGTCTGAAGCTGGCGGTTGCCCAGCGTGAAGATCCAGACCACAACGGTCAGAAGCGGGGTCATAATGAGCCAGAAATAGGTGTTCAGACCAATGGTCTCTCCCTGCGATATCGTCTGGAACATAATAAAGAATCCGTAGCCGAAAATAAACGCAAGGTTCAGCACCAAGCCAGCCGTCACTGTGGTGAAATAAGTAACTACTGCCAGAATAAAAGCCACATTGAGGATGATAATGTTCTGGATGTAATGATTCGGCGACCCGGCAATGAATACAATACAGATGTACGCCAGAACCAGGAATAACAGAAAGGCGGCATCAGAGATCAGGGTGCTGCGATTACGTCTCACGCTTATCACCACGTTTCTTCATATGTTTGCGGAGCAGCAGTATTAAAGATATCAGAACCAGCGCAATGACCAGCACAATTGCGGCTACAAAGCCCAGCACGTCGCCTCGTTCCAAAACCTGCTGCACTGCCGAGTCCTTCTCGGCACCGGAGACGGTCTTGAAGCGATAGGCACTGACATTGCCATCTTTGTCGGCTACAACACCATCTCCGAACACCCTCCATTTGTCCTTCTCAGTGGCGAGCAGCCTGGAAGCCACATAATAATCATCAGAGCTGACGCCCGTAACAGCCAGCATCCCCCGGCCCGCTGCAAAAGGCGATTCAATCAACTGCAGGGTACCAATCTGACCACCGTAGCTGTCTTCAATGCTCATTTTCTCATTCGAGGTAATTCTAGTACCGTCGGTATTATATTGAAAATACAACTTGTCATTCGTATCACGGATGACCTTATTGTCTTTATAGCTGCCAATGGCAATAATGTTGTTGTTCTTCAGACGGTCCTCGTTGACGTTGTCCGGGTAGAAATGAATGTCGCCTGTGTTACCCCCCGCATATTGGCCTAGCAGATTGATAACATTGGATAGGCTGCGAAATGTATAATCGTCTATCTTCTGCGGGAGTACCATGGCGACATGATTATAAATCCCATCGCGTAGGAACGGATATGGATAGTTGTTGAATAGCAGGTCAGTGCGATCCTTTGTGTTGAGGTGCATCATGGAGTCCTTGCCGATATATGCCCACGGCATTTGCTCCGTATTCGGCGTACAAATTGCGTTAGGTATCTCCAGATCAAAGGCCACCTTAACAGAGAAGTTGCCTGAGATGTTCAAGCTCTGCGGAATGGCCAGGTTCAAGGTGTCCCCGTTTGCCAGCTCCCGGTTCAGCTTCTTGCTGCCGATTGGCGTATCATTGATACTCACCGTGACCATCGCGCGTTCGAAGTCCAGATTCTGCGCATAGCGGAGATCCAGACTGATCTTGCCGGCATCGGCGATCGAACGGTTAGAGGGCAACGAGATAAAGTAGGTCTGCTCCTGATGATACGGCCCGGTCAGCTTGTCCCCGCTCTCCGTAAAGGTAATATTGGAGCTAAGGGCGAACGGAGGCGCAGCCACCTCCGTCGTATCACCGACGACTTTTAGATCACTACTGATCTGACGGGTTAGCTGCCCATTGGCGAGCAGCCTACCCGCCTTAATCAGCAGGTTCTCATCCTTAGAGGTGACAATCAGTGTAGGCCGTGTGTCTTTGTTCACCAATTGGATAATTGCATGATTCCCCATATCCTGCGATGGAGTAATGGCAGCCTTAAGATTGGCAGGGAGTCGGTCATACATGGCCACCAGCACTACCGCCTCTTTATCCTGAAGGGTATCACTCCGGTAAGGAAGCAGCGCAATGGTGCGGTCATTCACTGTATTGGCCTTGGCGTACCCGGAAAGGGCGTAAGACGCTGCTTCCAGCTCCACACCTGTGGCGTTCTCTGGCACGGCGAGCAGGCTTTTGCTCCCTCTGACCATATCAATGCCGGAGAAACGTTTACTGAAGTCGCTAATGCCCCCGGTCAGTGCTTTCGGTGTGTAGACCACACTTACACTGGAAGTATTGAATAAATGCAACCAGTTATCCGGCGTATTATCAACAGCACAGAGCTGATCTTCCGTTATCTTGGTCCGCAAATATCCCTGAATGCTCAGCGTGTTCGTCCCCTGCTTCAGGAATCCCTTCGGTGCCGGGATCATCAACTGCTGCTCCCCATTGTTTCCAAGCGAAGGCCGGAAGGTGTAGAAGGGACTGCCGTTGAGCGACAGCGTCACACTCGACAACTGATCTTCAGTAATCTGCGAAATTTGAAAATGCAGGTTGATCTTGAGATCTTGCACATTCCAGTAGTCCATGACCTCAAAGAACTGCTGCCGGGAGCTTGTCCCCGTCAATGAGGAGTCCGTTCCGGTAAAGAAAGTCTCATAACTCTTCCCTTGGGTTCCAGGAAGAACTTCGGCAGCCACGACATGCAAGGGGGTCAGGAAAAGGATGAGGCAGACCGCCCATATTGCCAATTGTTTTTTTATCATCGTTAAACGCTCCTGTACTCTTGTATTTCTCTTCCATCGACAGCGGGTTCAATCTCTGCGTGACGTCCGGTGCTAATAACGCTCGGTCTTGTACCATTTGGCTTCCCGTTTAAAGATCTGATCCTTCATGTAGTTATAAAGCCCATAAGCGGCAACCACCATCCACATCTGACAGTAAGAGACATACATCAGCAGGATGATCCACAGGTTGGAGAGACTCATCTCGCCTTTTTCGGTTGTCAGTGTAATAAAAGTACCCACTATGAACAGGATGACCGCCAGCAGCCAAAGAAAGTTGCTTAATCCGGCAATGGTCGTATGTACATAGCCCAATGCATGCAGAATCAACAGGATATCAGAAGTCACGAGCGAAGTCAGCAGCAGGAAGTAGATGGACAAAAAATACAGGATATCGAAGCGGACTCGCTTGGCAGATCGGTTAAAAAGCAGCGGGATATTTTTAACGATGACATATATATTGCCCTTAGCCCAGCGCGTTCGCTGCTTGAACCAGACCTTCACCGTCTGCGGTTCCTGCTCCCAGGTCACGGCCTTCGGCTGGAATTTGATCCGGTAGCCCATCATATAGATGCGGAAGCTGATCTCGGTGTCCTCTGCAATTGCCTTAACATCCCAGCCCCCGATGCTCTCCACAATCGACCTGCGCATAATGAAGTTGGTCCCCGGGATAGTGCACAGCTTGAACAGTTTCCAGCGCCCCGCCTGTGCCATCCATTGAAAAGAAAGGGTCTCAATATTGATAAACCGGGTCATTAAGCTCGCATCACGGTTACGGGTTCGGAACTTCCCAATCACCGCGCCCAAAGAGGCATCATTCATAATTTCCCCAACGAGGTACCTCAACGCTGTTTTCTCAGGTGTATTGTCGGCATCATAGATGGCGATCAGTTCCCCCTTGCTGTGGGTGAAACCAATATTAAGGGCATTGGACTTGCCCTTGCCACCTGTTATAGCATCGGTATTAATCACGATCAAATTGCGCCCAGGATGGCGATCCTTGATATTCCCGAGCAGTTCAGCGCTATGATCCGACGAATTGTCATTGATGACAATGATCTCATAGCGGTCATGCGGGTAATCCAGCTCTAGCAATGATTCCACCGTTCGACTGATAACAACGCCCTCATTATGGGCCGGTACCATGATGGAGACGAAGGGGATCTCTCCCTTGATCGCAGGCACTTCTTCATCTTCAGATTTAATGTAATACAGGTATCCGGCAATAATAAGAACCACATTCACCAGCAGCAGTGACCAAATACAGACTACTGCAATTACCATCAACACATCCGAGATTGTCATGGTTCTCTCCTAAGAACAAGTTATTTTCTTATTTCATATATTTACGGCGATACATCCGGTAGCCGATAACGAGCAGCCCGCCGAAGAACACCAAGGACACGATAATCGCCACAATAAAGAACTGGTTCTGTACACTGAACAGCCTTGTGAAGCTCTTGACCTGCTCATGTTCATACTCGAAGTCTGCGCTCACAGCCTTGGGGCTGTAATCTATATTCAGCTCTTGACCATTTATAGAGATCACGCCCTGCGAAGAGGTAATAATATGGGTATCTGTAGCCACTCTATGTGCTTCCTGCTTATAATCTGCAAAAGAAATCCAGGACTGTTCCAGCTTCTGCAACAGTTTCTCCATTCCAGCTTCATCCTCCGGAAAATCGGCGACTATCGCGGTGTTCATCGGTAGATCTGTCAGTCCACTGCTCCCTGTTGGGTATTGTTGTATTAGATCATCCAGTGGCACACTGTATAGTGAGGAGGTGAATGCCTTCGATGTATTGGTCTGCTCCATATAACGGAGTTCCTCATTGGGAAAAAGCACTGCTGAATCAAAGAAAAGAAGGCCTGTCTGTGTATATTCTTTGTCAGAGGCCCAATACCTTTCTGCTCCGACACCAAGTGGGGCAATGCCCTGTTCCGCCAGCAGATTGATGAAACCACTCATCTTCTCCTGCAGCGAATGGTCGCTCCGGTTAATGGCAGGCCGGACTACCGGAACATTAACCACAATACTGCCGTTACGGGCTTGAACAGCCTTCAGCGCCTCCAGGTACCGCATCATTGCCGGGAAGTCAGTATTGGTAAAGACGGGGCGGACACTCGCAATAAAAGGAATACCATTCTGGTATAACCGGTCGGCCATCTGTTGCAGCAGGCCTAAATCACTGACCGGATAAATCTCTTTTAATACGAGATACGAATGAGGGTTATCCGTAATATGGAGCCACTCTCTCAGCACACAGGCCATCGCCAGCGAACTCCCATCTCCCTGTTTTAGATATGGAACATACGTATATTTCCCGCTGCTAACAGCATAAGGAACCTGTACACTGCTTCCGGGAAACAACAGATTACCATAGGATCGGTCGGCTTGGCTTGCGGCAATGTAAGGCATATCCTGCACCTGTAGACTTGCCTCCGGCAGCCCGCCAATCCGCAGCCTGACGCTTCCGCCAGGCTGCACAGCCACCGATAGGTGCAGTGCCAGCTTCATATCGGCCGTAGGGTTGTACCCAATATGCAAATACTGACCCTTATAATCCGTTAAGTCCTCCAGATATGCATGATTGTCCGAATTAATATCAGCGGCGTTTATTACCGTGATCACGTTGGAATAATTATTCATGGAGCCTTTAACATATTGATCCAGATGCACCAGCGTAACCTGCGCACTGTAGGCGGCCAGCTGCTTTTGAAGCTCATCAACATTGCCCTCGTGTACGGTCCCTTTCGCCAGACTATCGAACAGAAGCAGGACACGCAGCGGCGCAGCGGCCGATTGCGCAGGGGCAGGCGTAAGGAGCAGCAGGCAGAGGAATAGCGGCAGCACAACCATTGCGACTCGATTCCTCACGCGCCCACATCCTTTTGCACTTCCGGATTATAACCGCCGGTTGTATTCCGCTGAACATCTTTGAATATGAAACGGCCAATGACATTGGACACGGCTAAGAAGGTTACGAGGTCGAACGATAACGTGAACAGAAATTCGTGTTTGGATAAATCGGCATCACCCGCTCCGATAATCGAAACTAAGATACCCGATACCCCTACACCCATCGTTGCCAGAATAAGAGCCATGCGCTGAATTCCCCGCAGATTCCCTTCCTTGACAGCTGCTATACAGGACGGCATGTACAGCGCTAGAATCAGCAGCACCCAGATAACAACGAAACCAAATGTCCGGGGAGCAAGCTTTTCTTTAAGTAAACTGTAGCCAGAGAAGAATCGGGTGTGTGAACCATACTCTTTTCCCGCGGATTTCTCGTAATTCCCCATCGCTGGCGGCCTTATCGTAAACGCGCTTTTGGCGGCAACATTCAGAATAGCATTCAACGGACCCGGGTTGCTGGCATAGTATTTCAGAATCGGGACAAATCCGTAGCGACTGTAGAACTCTTTCTCGAGAATAGGTGATTTCACATCAATCGTACCGTATTGCTCATAGTAAATCGTCCCTTTCAAAATGGCGAACTGTTCGTCTATTCCAAAGGATTTCAGTGTATCTTCAGGATTGGAGGACTGATTTAGCACCCCGCGGGTCATGGCATGGTATTGGTTGATATCCACAAATTCTTTGGAGATATTCAGGTAGGTTGCAACGCCTGTGAACATCATCAAGATGACAGAGCCCATGGTCAGCCAGCGGAATAAAGTATCCCTGCGAATCCAGATAAGTGTGATAGCTAGCACGGAGATAATCATGCCCACTGGAGCATTTTGCTGCTTGGAGGTGGTTAGGATAACTGTGCTGGTGACCAACAAGGCCAGCATCGCGTAATCATTGTATCGTTTGCGGTATAAAGCCAACCATGAACCGAACACGAAAATCATCATGATCGTGACCACACTTTCACCAAAAAAAGAGTTAAAAAAGGCTGTATAAGCCGTATCTCCAAAGATGAAAATAGCAATAGCTGCAATTAGCAGCCCCTGCTTGCGGGACATTTTCCACGTAATCGATTCTATCAGAATATAAATCGCGCACACGTACAAAATGGTATACATGGCAGCTTGAAAACGAACATCAAACACCTTATCGCTATACAACAACTTGTTCAGGCCGATCGCCAGCTTGATGAACAACGACTGGGAAGAGTTCAGGATCGCTTGGTTCTCATTGTAATACTGGAATATGCCGAACTGCTTGATAAAGTAACCAAAGTATTGACTGTCATAGTCCGGCTGGTTGAAATAAAGCCCATTGCTGTAGGTGATACGAAAGAAATCGCCATTATCGGCCATACCAATATAGGGGGCGGTAAATAAGGCGATGACTGTGATGAACAATACCCCAAATGCGGCTATAAATGCAGGGGAAGTAAACGGATTTGCAAGTACCAGCCTTTGCCGGAAAGACGGTCTAACATTATATTCAATCATACAGGTTCCTTTCCTTCTGTATAGATTAGTATTCGTACCAGTAAGCCAACAGCGCCATCAGATTGTCAAAAGAGTAGGCCTGTCCGCTCCCCGTGTCACCGAAGCCGCCATACAGCACGCTCCCCGTATCTTGGACACGGAACTCATTCATCCGTTCAATACTTCTACGGTAGAGCTGATCATCTGCGAGTTGCGCCCCGATCATAGCGGTTATAGCGTAAATTGCTGTAGAACGAATATCATTCACCGGAGTGCCTTCCCGCGTATATTGCCCATACAGTGTCCCCGCCTCTACCTGCTCGCGGATAAACCGGATACTGGAAGGCTTCTGCAATTGGACCTCCGACAGGGCCAGTATAGTCAGCAGCGATTCTACTGTGTTAATATTCTCAGAGCTATACCTTCCGGTTTCGTAATCAAAACGGGTCTCATAGAACGGAAACGAATCCGAGAGATAACCCTGCTCCTGAATTTCCTGCATGTTGTGCATGAGCACGGCGCGTTCTTCAACAGGAATCGACAATTTCTGCAACACTCTCATATCAATATAACATAAAGTTACAAACTTGTTAGTGACATTATAGTTTTTATCGTAAAAATCATACATATATCCATCTTTTACGTTGTAATTATAAAATCTTTGCCCGTACTTCTCCGCTTCCTGTGAGTATCCCTCATTCTTAAAGGCCGCTCCTGCCTCTCCCAGCGCCCCAATCAAGCGCAGATCATCCACTGCTGCATTCACAGGGTACTGCTTCTGTAGCTTGGGGCTGAAGCGATAGCTGAAGCCGCCCTCCATATCAAATGTCTTCTTTGCCTTCTCCCATTCTGCCGCGAACAATGCCTGGTTGCCGGTAAGCAATGCATATCTCATCATCAGAGACGCCGATTCGCTTAAGATCTCGTGTCCGGTAGCAGCCTCACCTTTCTGATCAGTGTCCAGCAAGTTCGTGTATACGCCATACTCTCCAGTAAGTCTGGAGGAGATAAAGGAATAGAGCATCTTCGCCTCCTCTACCTCGTCTGCCTTATGCACCGCTCTGTCTGTCTGCTGCGGAGCCTCCGTATGGCTGATGGGATCTTGGGCAGCAGGCTTTACCTTCGTCTCGCAGGCGGATAACACAGCTATGCTGATGGCTATCACTGCAATAGCGCTCATCTTTCGTTTCATTGTTCGATTCAATACGTCACTTCCCTTCTGAGATAACTTTGCTCCTCGATCGTGAACCTCTGTACCACATCAGCACACCCAGAGAGCATAGGCAGACTGCCAGAAGAACCCCATATACCTGCTTGTAAGCCATGCCTGGAACAAGATCCTTCTGGGCATGCAGCAACAAACCGCAGACGGCTACAGACACTGAGCCGCCGAAGAACTGGATCAATTGCATTAGCCCCATCCCGGACCCGATCCAGTGGGGCGGAAGGATCAGCGAGGTCTCGTTATTCAACGATGCCATCGTTGCTGAGAACGCCGGGGAGAAACAGAGATAGCCTAGCAGAATAATCGCTGGTGAGGCCGAAAGATCCAGCGCGAAGACTAGCAGTGTGACGGCCATGATGGCATGCCCGATCAGCAGGAAGCGCATATTGCCATAACGGTCGATCCAGCGGCCGACAAAGCGGGTACAGAAGGCGGAAAAGACTGCGCCGGGGGCAATAAACAGACCGATTGCCAGCGCCGATTGATGGAATAGATTCGCGAGGGCGAGCGGCATCAGGAATAGATTGCCAAGATTCAACACCAGGATACAGAATCCAATGGCAACCAACTTTCCATAGCCAGGCATGCTCAGTAGCTGAGGATTAATGAACGGGCTCTTCGCCCGTTTAAGATGCATTGCATGAACCACGAACGAAACCATGCTGATCCCGAGCCAAATCAGCGACTGACCCGTTACAGCAATCAGCAGGCTGGCCGCATTAATGATTGTAAGTGCAGCCCCTGGCACATCAAAGCTCGCCTGCCGCGGCATTTCCTTAGGCAGCAGGCGAAGAAGTACCGGCAACACCAACAGCACCAGGCAGGTGACCCCGAACAGTCCGTTCCAGCCCCAATACTGGCTGATAAGGCCGCCCACAATCGGGCCGAGGCCGAACGCCATAGCACTCCCTGCCGAGATCATAGCAATCGCTGCGCCCCGGCGCTCGGCCGGCACATACCGGCTGGCTAGAACAAGGCCGAGTCCTGCCATGGAACCCGATCCTGCCGACTGCAGAATTCTCGTGACTAAGAGTGCCGTAAAGTTATGCGCAAACAGCCCGAAGACTGAAGCCAGTCCGAGTGTAATCAGGCCCACAGTGAGCAGCCTGCGGATCGGCACCAGATCCGACAATCGGCTATATATCACTGTAGACAGCGCGTATCCGATCGAATAGCTGGAGATTACCCATGAACCTAGATCGGCGGTGATCTGCAGATCCTGAATAATCGTTGGAATGGATACGTTAAACATCGTTGTGTTCATCACGACAATAAAGAGGCAAAAGGTCCATAGCGGCATCACGACTTTATCATTCATTAGGTTCCATCCTATCTCTTGTTATGAATCCAGTATATACTTCATGCAAAGAAGAGCAAGCCTGAGAATAGGCTTGCTCTTCTGCTGTCCCTAATGGACTTATGGATGATCTTATTGCGCTTCCTGCGAAACCGCTGCAGGTATATCCTTGGTTTTGGACAGGAAAATATTTAGAATAATGGCGGTCAACGAACCCGACACGATGCCGTTCTGCAACAGCATTTTGGCAAACTCAGGCAGTTGGTCGAACATAGCCGGCAGCGTAGCCGAACCGAGACCCACTGCGATACTGCATGCAGCAATCAGCAGGTTACCATCCTTACGCAGATCCACTTCCGACAGAATCGACATCCCGGAAGCAGCTACCGAACCAAACATCACGATCATAGCTCCGCCAAGCACTGCACTAGGAATGACGGTAGTCAGTGCAGCAAGCTTAGGCAGCAGGCCAAGCACGACCATAATTCCACCTGCGGCAAAAATAACATTGCGTGTCTTCACGCGGGTCAGTGAGATCAAGCCGACATTCTGGGAGAATGCGGTATACGGGAAGGCGTTGAAGATCCCGCCCAGCATAATGGCAAGGCCTTCCGAACGCAGGCCGTTCACAATTTGCTTCTGCTCTACCTTCTGATCCGTAGCACGGCCTACGGCAAAGTAGACGCCTGTGGACTCTACCATACTAACGATGTTCACGATAATCATCGTCACGATCGCCGTCAGATTGAACTCCGGCCAGCCGAAGTAGAACGGCTGGGCAATGCTCACCCAAGAGGCTTCAGTTACGGAGGAGAAGTGCACGATGCCCATACCGTAGCCGATAGCCGTACCAACAACAAGGCCGACCAGAACGGATACCGAGCGGAGAAAGCCAGTCGCCAGACGATTGACAATAAGAATTACTAATAGGGTTATCAGAGCCAGCAGCAGATTTCGTGGCTGTCCGAAGTCAGGACTGCCTTGGCCGCCAGCCACGTTGTTCATAGCTACCGGAATTAACGAAAGACCAATAATCGTCACGACAGAACCGGTAACGATGGTCGGGAAGAACTTCAGCAGCCTGCCGTATAAGGGGGCTGCCAGCACGACGAATATGCCTGAGATAATAATAGCTCCGTAGGCCGTCGCCAGATTACTGGAGAGGGAGATTGCAATGATCGGACCTACTGCGGTAAAGGTACAGCCGAGAATGACCGGCAGACGACTGCCGAAATACTTGGAGCCCATGACCTGCAGCAGCGTTGCCAGCCCGCAGGTGAACAGGTCGGCGGCGATCAGATACGCCATCTGCGTGTTGCTAAGCCCTAGCGCCCCTCCCACGATCAGCGGGACAATGACCGCGCCGGCGTACATCGCCAGTACATGCTGAAGCCCAAGTGTGAATACCTTTTGTTTGCTTAACATCCTGCACTCTCCTTCATTGATTGTGATTCTACCTTCGAATCATTGTCTATAAAATGAATCTCCCCTGGTGCCATAGAAGAAATCCGGGCCAAAGAATGAACGTTGATGCCCCGCTGCTCCAGCAGCCCGCGTCCTTCCTGGAAGCTCTTCTCAATCACGCAGCCTACGCCGAGCAGCTCTGCGCCCGCTTCCTCGATAATATCAGCCAGCCCCACCAGCGCTGCGCCTGTAGCCAAAAAGTCATCGACAACGAGTACCTTATCGTTGGGCCCAAGATATTTTTGCGAAATGCTAATCTGGTAATCTTCCTGACGGGTGAAAGAATGTACAGGAGCGGAATATACCGCTTCGGATAGAGTGACTGCTTTTCTTTTCTTGGCATAGATGAACGGAACGCCCAGTGCAATCCCTGCAGCCATAGCAAACTGAATGCCGCTAGCCTCCACCGTGAGTATTTTTGTAATGGGCAGGTGACCGAAAATTCTCTTAAACTCTTGCCCGATCGCCAGTGCCAGCTCCGTATCGACCTGATGGTTCAGAAATGAATCTACCTTCAGCACCTTGTCCGATAGAATCAATCCCTCTTGTCTAATGCGTTCCTCTAGTACCTTCATAATGAAAATTCGTCGCCCCTTCTCTTGTTGAAAAATAAAAAGGGACAGACTCCTTGAGCGGTTCCTCTCAAGTGAATCTGTCCTTCTGGGTTTTTGTCCCTGGGTGGTGTAACACATTAAAGTGTCCGCATCGCTTGGACCAGCCCTTCTTCGCCGCAGCAGAAGAAGCGGAACCCTAGATGCGCTACTTCACTCATAGTCGGACAATTACATTGGTCATCCGGTAGAAACTTATGGGCCATATCCCCATGATTATATGAGTTTTTATGAATATTCCGATTGAATACTTTGTATATCTTACACGGTCGACTCAGGTGTTACAAGCAAAATTTTAAGGGTGTTTCTCCCTGTCTTCATCAAATAAACCATTTCATCCATTTCACAAAACGCAGTCATCCCCATATCTAAAAACAAACTCCCGGGGCTCTGATCGAGAGTTCCCGGGAGTGTGCTATACCATTTTAATTTCGAGCAATTCATACTTGATAACGCCTACAGGTGCATTGACGTGGATAATATCGCCAACTTTTTTCCCCAACAATTCCTTGCCCAGCGGACTCTCATAAGACAGTTTGTTATCCAACACATCTGCCTCGGCAGGACCCACGATCTTATAGTCGATTTTCTCTGCATATTCGATATCGTTTAATGTGATCGTCGCCCCTACGCTAACCACGGAGAGGTCCATTTTGCTCTCATCCACGATCCGGGCCTTGGTCAGCATCTTCTCCAGAATCATGATCCGAGTCTCCATGAACGACTGGTCTTCCTTCGCAGAGTGGTATTCACTGTTCTCCTTCAAGTCCCCGTAGCTGATTGCCAGCTTCAGACGTGCGGCCAGTTCCTTCCGTTTGACAGTCTTCAGGTCTCTGAGCTCATCTTCCAGCTTCGCCAACCCTTCTTTGGTTAACAATACTTCTTCATTGGACATATTCTACAACTCCTAATTTGGCTTGCCTTTATTGTAGTGTAACCTATATTGACCTAACTTGCGAAAAGAAAACGCTATACCTAGACGATAATCTACGATTTCCAATCCTGACAAGAAATTTCCGTCTGCCAGAAAGAATGAAATTACTGTACCATAGTCATATGGGGCTCTCCTCCTTACAAGGGAATGTGCCTCTAAACTGACTACAGCAAGGAGTATGGCAAGTGAATCTCAAACCGACTGAAAACAAGCTCAAGAAAATTCATGGATGGCTGCTGATTGCCCTTATTCTGTCGCTGCTCACCCCTATTCCTTTCTCCTCAACGACTCAGGCTGCTCCAGCCTCCAGTTCAGAAGTTTCCCAGTATGATGTCGTTGTGATTGGAAGCGAAATTCAAGGCGTCCTGCTCGCCAGAGAGGCGCGGAATCAGGGATTGAAGGTAATAATTCTGGACCCCCGTAGTCGCCCGGGCGGTGAGCTAATCCAGGGCCAAATGTTTTTCCTCGATGATGTGAACGACAACAGCAAGCGGAATCTGGTTCAAGGCGAGATCAAGAACCTGTTCAATGATTACAAGAAAGGCAAGATCCGCAAGGCGGCTGATTTCGAGCTTTATTATGAGAAGTTGATCCAAGGCATCCCGATGAAGAGCAGCATCACCATTGATTCCGTGTCCACTGTGAGCGGTGCCAAGGATAAGTCCCTGCAATCCCTTACCTACCATCTCAAAGACGGCTCCAAAACAACCGTCACCTCCAGATATTGGGTGGAAAATACAGACTTCAACGCCCTATCCGGCAAGCTTGCCGGCAAGCGCATCCCCGGAATGGAAACCATTTATAACGGCAAGAAGCCGGATTATATGGCGGCCACCTATATGCTTAACTTTAAGAATGTGGACTGGGGCAAGCTGCATCAGGCTGTACTGAATGATTACCCATTAACCAACGTGGCCAAAAAATACGGTCCTAACACCTATGTAGACTGGCAGTTTGCCACCGGCTTCAGCAATATCACCAGCCAGTACAAGGCCCAAAGTAATCTATTGAAGCTACGCGGGCTGAACGTAACCTATCAGAAGGATGGCCAGGCCATCATCAACGGTCTGCTCATTTATGATGTCGATCCTGCCGATCCCTTCTCTGTACAGAGTGCCGTAGCCAAAGGCCGGGTTGAAGCGCCGCATATCCTGAGCTTCCTGCGTGCCAACATCCCTGGCTTCGCCAAAGCGGAGCTGAACGGCTTCCCTGACTATCTGTATATCCGCGACTATAACCGGTTCGAGACACAATATGTACTGGACTACCCTGATCTCATGAGCAGCAAAATGTTCTGGGATAATGTCAGCATCGGCGGTTATTCCATTGACCTGCAGGGCACGCGGACTATTCCAACTGGCATCGGATTCGGTAAGCCGGACCGTTACGGCCTGCCACTGCGTTCGTTCGAGCTGAAATCCTATGATAACGTGCTGGTGACGGGCAAAAATGTCGGTGCTACCATCAAGGCTTACGGTAGCGCCAGAATCATGCCAACCACGGCGCTTGCGGCACAAACGATTGGAATTATTATCGGTCGGGAAAAGAATAAGCGGCTGGTTGACCTGACACCGGCGGACTTCAAGCGAATTCATCAATACCTGGCTAAAGATTATAAAATCGTGCTCTCCTAGCAGAGCATGGATTCAAGGTGAATCAGAGGATTGACGGATCAGGATGAAGCTGGTAGATTGAATCTAAATCATACAAGTTAACTCGGAATTGATACTTTTAAGCTAAGGGGTTGTTATTATGAATTTTGTATTTTTCTCCCCTCACTTCCCAAAGAACAGCACAGAGTTTTGTTACCATCTGCACGAACAGGGAGCAACCGTGTTAGGGATTGGCGATGTCGAGTATGCCCACTTGGAGGACAAGCTGACAACCTCGCTTACAGAGTATTACAAGGTGAATGATCTAGAGGATTATGATGAGATCCTGCGGGCTGTGGGGTACTTCACCCACAAATACGGCAAAATCGACCGCTTCGAATCCCTGAACGAATACTGGCTGGAACAGGACGCCAGCATTCGAACCGATTTCAATATTTATGGCACCAAAACGGATTTTGTGTATAACCTGAAGCAAAAGTCTAAAATGAAAGAGTTTTTTCATAAAAGCGGTGTAAGCACGGTGCAATTCTCCACGGGAACCACCCGTGCCGACATCGATCCCTTTCTTCAGACCGTTGATTTCCCTCTGGTCGTCAAGCCTGACCTTGGTTCAGGCGCCAGCATGACTTACAAGATCAACAATGAAGAAGAACTGAACGGATTCTTTGCAACAAAGCCCAGGAACGTGGCCTTTATCATCGAGGAATTCATCGACGGGATCATTCTCACCTATGATGGACTGGTTGATATTAATGGGGCTGTGCGTTTTTCGACCAGCCACCGTTTTGAGCAAAGTGTCATGGACGTCGTCAACAATGATGATCATCTCTTCTACTTCTGTCTTAAGTACGTCAGTCCAGAGGTGGAGCAGGCTGGCAAAAGTATTCTGAAGGCCTTCGATATTCGTGAACGCTTCTTCCATATCGAGTTGTTCAAATCGAATAAGGATGGACGAATCATTGCGCTGGAGGTCAACATGCGGCCGCCCGGAGCCTGGATGACGGATGCCATCAACTACACTCATAACATCGACATATACAAGGAATGGGCCTCCATGATTGTTAATAACGAGGTCGGCGGTCCCTATGACGGCGAATACTACACCGGTTATGCCAGCCGCAAAAATCACAAAACCTATACTTATAGCCATGAAGATATTCTGGCCGCCTTTGGTGCAAACATCGTGCATTTCGATGTGATCGAGGAGGTATTCAGCAGAGCCTCCGGGAACAGCGCTTATCAGTTCCGTGCAGAAGATCTGGATAAGGTCAGACAAATTGTTCGCTATATTCAACAAGAAGAACAGGGTGTGTGCGGATGAGGATAAGCTATCATAAAGAGTACAGTCATTTTCTGAACCGTGATATGGAGTATAAGATTTATGGCTATGCCGGCAAACCTATGCTGGTATTCCCCACCTCACTCGGTAGATTCTATCAATATGAGGACTCCGGCATGGTGAATACACTCCGGGAATTTATCGAAGCCGGGAAATTACAGATTTGGGCCTGCGACAGCATCGATGAAGAGACCTTCTTCTCTACACACTGGAATATTGAGGACAGAATAGCCAGACATGAGCAATACGATAAATATATTACTCAAGAGCTGGTACCTGGCATCCTGCACCAGAGCAAATGGAACAATGGCGGCGATGAGCAGCGTATCCTGATCTCCGGCTGCTCCATGGGCGCTTATTACAGCGGCAATTTCTTCTTCCGTTATCCGCAATATTTCGATACCCTGATCGCCCTTAGCGGGGTCTACTCCACAAGATATTTCTTTGGCGATTATGTCAGTGAGTCTGTCTATTTCAACTCACCACTGGACTATCTGCCCGGGCTGCAGGATAGCTATTACCTGAACGAGTACAGGCACAGCAACATCATCATTTGCTGCGGCCAGGGTGCTTATGAAGACGAGATGCTGCAAGAGACACACTTACTGCAGGATCTGCTGGAGCGTAAGCAAATCCCGGCCCGTATCGACTATTGGGGCCACGATGCCGACCATGACTGGCCCTGGTGGAACCGGCAAATTCATCATTATGTCAGCGACTGCCTTTAAGTCCTCCTGACGTTAAAGCGCCCCGGGCACGATGCCCGGGGCGCTCTTTTCATTGTCTGTCGTTATGCCTTATTCTTTCGGCAGATTCTCTTTGCAGAACTGCAACAGCTCTGCTTCCTCATCCTCTTCCAGATCGAACTCCAGAAGCTGATGAGTTGCCGTACCCAGCAGATCATAGCTTACGATGCTGGTGACATCATCTTCAACCTTCACAATGGTCCGTGCAGACACGCCGCCGTCCACATACAACTCGTCGTCCTCTGCAATATCCAAATGAACCATAAACTCATATCGTTTGCCGGAAATAATTCCGAACGGGTCCTTGATATGACCCACTATGTAGCTCTTTACTGTCAACACTGATCCATCAACCTCTTTTCCTCGCAACTGCCGCGTACCTGTATCATAACCTAACATCGGCTGGGCGGCAAACGAGGTTCTGCATAAACCAGTTCCTATTTCTTCCTGAGAACAGACAGCGCCTGACTTTAGGCATGAAAAAAACGTCCCCGAAGGGACGTCCACAATTCAATTGTTAGCCAGCCGCAACTGTATCCTGTGCAGACTTGCCTTCTTTGGTTTTCTTGATTTGCTTGCTGCGCAGCTGACCGCATGCAGCATCAATATCAGTTCCGTGCTCTAGACGGGTGCTGACACTAACGCCCTGCTTCTTGAGTGTATCAAAAAACGCACGCACAGTTTCCCGCTCGGGTCTCTGATACTGGCCGTGTTCATCCACTGGGTTATATGGAATCAGGTTCACATTGACTAGTTGTTTCCGATCCCCAATCAGTTCAGTCAACTCCAGTGCTTGCTCCCGCTGGTCATTAACATCCTTCAGCAGAATATACTCCAACGTGAGTCTCCGATTGGTCTTCTCCAGGTAATAATCGATGGCAGGCATCAATTTCTCCAACGGAATGGCGCGGTTAATCTTCATAATGCGTGTCCGCAGCTCATTGTTAGGCGCATGCAGAGATACGGCAAGGTTCACCTGAAGATTAGCGTCAGCGAACTCCCTGATCTTATCAGCGAGACCACTTGTCGATACTGTGATGCCTTTTCCGGCAATCGCCAGGCCCTTATGGTCCTTAACAACCCCAAGGAAGTCGACCATATTCTTAAAGTTGTCGAACGGCTCGCCGATGCCCATCACGACCACATGGCTTACCCGCTCGCCTTTTCCAGTGCTATCGAGATCCAGCTGCACCTTCATAATCTGCTCCACAATCTCTCCAGCGGAAAGATCCCGGCTCTTCGCCAGTAGTCCGCTCGCGCAGAAGCTGCAGCCGATATTGCAGCCCACCTGTGTAGTCACACAGACGGACAAGCCGTATTTTTGCCGCATGAGCACGGTTTCTATCAGGTTGCCATCCTTCAGTCGGAACAAGAACTTGATCGTTCCATCTGTTGATTCCTGCTTCACATGTTCCTCCATCGTACGAATCACGAAGTGGTCCGCCAGCAGTGCGATACAGTCTGTATTTACATCCGTCATTTGGGCGAAGTCCGTGACCCGTTTCCGGTACAGCCATTCCCACACCTGAGTGGCCCGGAATTTCTTATGCCCATGTCCCAGCAGCCATGACGTCAGTTGTTCAAAAGTCAATCCATAAATGGATTCTTTATTCATTGGTTATCCTCTTTTCAACACATTAAAGTCCAGTCTATTCTAGCGTGTTCCAGCTAGGCTAACAATGCCTATTTATTGTCTCAAATTTTTTTTATTAAAACAAGAGCGGTTAATGAGACCCGCAGTAATTATAGCAATCACACACGAAAAACATTTATTAGCAGACTATGTAAATATAACTATGATAAAATATTCAATTATATACAACAAAAGGAGATTATTGCCGTGTCAAAACCCGTGTATGGTAAAAATGTAGCGCAGTCCAAAGGTTCTACACAGATTGAAAGCCCAATATGGGTACTAGTTATTGTACTGATCCTGTTTTTGATTTGGGCTCCGTTCCAGATTGGTCTGTTTAATGGGTATAGGGGAGATTTCGAGAAATCTATCTACATATCTGTCTTGGTAAGCCTCCTGATGATGCTGGGCTGGATCGCTCTGAATACCACCAAATTCAAAATAACTGAGCAGCGTGATCTCATCCTTTTGGCAGCTGTGCTGCTACCGGTCACATACAACCTGTCTTTATTGGTTGCTGTGTCCAACTATTCAGCTATGAATATGATGCTCATCCAGAGCATGTTTGCAGCGATCTTTATAATTTCAATCTATCTGCTGAAGCAGGCGCGGATAAACATCATTCTTCAGCACAGCCTACTTACTATCGCTTATTTTATTGTAGCCTTCGGAATCCTGAACTGGCTAGGAAGTTGGGAATTGGCCGGCAATCTGGTCGGCTGGTTCTCTGAATCTGTTCGCGGCGGAAAATATAACGATGCGGTGATGATCGACTCTAACGGCTTGCGACTGACTTCCATTTTTCAATACGCCAATACATACGCAGCCTTCCTGATGGCCTTCCTCTTCGTCGCCGTGTTCGCCCTGGTTCGTTCCCGAAAGGGCTATGCTGGGCTGGCTCATGGATTTATGCTGGTCCCCATCATCGTGTCCATCCTTCTAACTCTATCTCGCGGTGGACTTGTCATCCTGCCGGTTGTCTTCATTCTCCTGCTTCTGTTCCTGAAGCCCTTGCAGCAGATCTTATGGATCGTACATCTCGGCATCGCCGGTATCATCTCCCTAATCATTGCTGCACCTGTCACAAGCGCTGGGATTGCGCTGAATGAGGTATACACTTCTCCCGCCGCCCTAAAGGGATGGGGATATCTACTTGGAGGTTCTCTGATCGCTGCCGTGCTGAGTTGGGTCATCCAGCGTTATATTGCACCCTGGTTAGGAAGAAAGCTGGGTAGACTGGATACACGCAAACGATCCGGACTATGGATTCCACTGGGCTCCGTAATGTTAGTCGGAATCATCGCCTTCCTGTTTATCGGCACCAGCATAAAGAATATTCTGCCGGCCAACATGGAGACGCGGCTAGAGAACATTAACTTTAATCAGCATAGTGTGCTTGAGCGCATAACCTTTTATAAGGATGCTATAAAGGTTGTGAAGGAATATCCGATCCTCGGTACCGGAGGGGGAGGCTGGTCCTCACTGTATGAACATTACCAGAACAACCCCTATATCAGTCACCAGGTGCATAACTTTTTTCTGCAGTATCTGATAGAGGTAGGTATCTTAGGATTTATAGTATTCATGAGTTTTATTCTTTATATTTTTTACAAATATTTGATTGCATATGTAAAAAGAGAATCTGACGAGTACAACAATGGCTTCTTCTATCTCATTATTGCACTGTCCATCCTGCTTCACAGTCTGCTCGACTTCAATTTAAGCTATGCCTTTATGGGAATATTGGTCTTTATCGGTCTGGCTGGAATGGCCGTGGCGATGGACAGCAAACCACTAAAGCGGAACTGGAATAAACAATGGCTACGCTGGGGGTATTTCTCCGTACTCGGGGCAGGATCATTCATTCTGCTGTTCATTCTGATCGGTTATATCAGTTCAGCCAATGCGGTTGTCAAAGGTAAAAATCTGCTTCGTGTCAGCCAGACGTACGAAGAAATCAAGGAACCGTTCGTTAAAGCACTGAATCAACGCCCTGGTCACCCTGAAGCGGCAATATATCTCTCTTCTCTCGATCAGCAGGTATTTAATCAGACTCTGAACGAGCAATTCCTTGATGAGTCCTATCAAGTAATAAATCGAGCGCTCAAGAACGAGCCTTACAACAAACAACTATGGGCTCAATTGGCCGGTTACTATGACCTCAAAGGTCAAGGTGATCTAGCCCTAGGCGTGTATCGTGATCATGCTGACAATTTCGTCTGGGATATTAAATGGGGTGACACCTTGATCAGTCGATCTTTGGCCATGGGGGCTGCGGCTAATACTCGGGGGGACGACATTGGGAGGCAGGAATTTTTTAACGCTGGCTTTGAAGCCTATGCCAAGGTGTTGGCTGGGGTGGATTATTTGAAGACGTTGCCTCAAGAGCAATTGCAAGGACGGCCATACTTCGTCACACCGACCATTGCACTGAATGTAGGCAAAATGCAGCTGTTGTCCGGTGAACCGGAAAAAGCGCAAGCTACCCTAAGCCTTGGATTCAATGAGAATTACGCGGATCTCTTAAACAGCAGTAATCTCTGGGAAATGGATTGGTACGGCTCACTTATCAGCCGCACCTATGATCAGGGATTAGCTGCATACAAGGGGGATGATGAAGACAATATGGAGGCTAATCTAAACTTCGGACTTCAGGCCTACAATCAAATTCTTGCCGATCTGGAATATTGGAACACACTTCCTCCCGAGAAACTAGAGAGGAAACAGCTAACTATTCCTCCGGCAATAACACTGAATGCTGGCAAAATGAAAATGATTACCGGGAAGCTGCAAGATGCGGCGGCCACCTTAAAATCCGGGTTGAGCGAAGATTACAGTGACGCTACTAATCGCGAAATAGCTCGCTGGTATCTCGCCGCCCTGAAAAGAGCAAACGTAGATCTCGACCAAACCATTTATGATAAGCTGCTTGCAGCCGACCCTGCGGAATCAGAGCAGGTGGATACCGCTGCTGCCTTACAATTTTAGACCGGCTATGTCCCTGAAAATTCAATATTCTTAACAAATAGAAGCGTATCTGTGAATTCACAGATACGCTTCTTGAGTGTTGCTATTTGAATATAACAAATTTCAGATCCTTCGCCTTCAGATACTCGATAATTTCAGGCAGAGCTTCCACCGTTATTTTCTTCTCATGCATAAGAAAAATCGCCCCGGAGGGATCAACATTATGGAAATACTGAATCAGTTCTTCCGGTGCCTTCTTCCGCCAATCCTCCGTGTCCCGGTTCCACATAAGCACCTTCATCTGCTGCTCCGCCACCTTACGAGATACCTTGCCATCTATGGCTCCATAAGGCGGACGGAAAAGGGCAATCGGCGCTCCTGTAATCTTTTGCAACGCCTGATTGGCCTTGATCAGGTTGGCCTTGTTCACAGCTTCGCTGTTCGCTGTCAGCTTGCTATGATCCCATGAATGATTGCCGATGGTCATCCCCTTAGCCAAGGCGTATCTAGCCTCATCCGGATGATGCACCACATTTTTCCCTATAAACAGAAAGGTTGCTGCCACGCCATGCTCCACCAGAATATCCACAATCTCTTGAGTATACTTGGATGGCCCGTCGTCAAAGGACAACGCGACATACCCCTTAGGCAGTTTAGAGGTGTATTTATTCTTCTCTATGACAACCTCTTCAATTGGCAGAGCCTGTTGCTGGGGCTTCTGGGATGCTTGCGGAGGGACTACAGGTTCTGCAGAGGGAGGAAGCGGAACAGTGTCGGAGACATTGTTTAGCTGAGGAAGAACAGGCACAGGAAAGCTGGCCTTCGGCTGCTCTGCAATTTCAGAGTGTTCGAGTGCCTCTTCATTCTTGACCGAAAGCGCACGGTCTACGCGTAAGGGGGACAACAGCAACAGAATACATACCAGGGCAAGCAGTACAACGGGGCCTAATCGCCGTTTCACGACGGATTTGGCTCGCTCTTTTGCAGAATTGGACCCAGTGCTCACCCGTTCGCTTAGGAATGGCGTCTGCAGCAGTTCGGGTACCGTCTCCTCCACTTGGACAATGCGTTCTATGGCTTTCAATTGGTTCAGTTGAGACACATAATACTGAGAACAGGCAAAATACAGCGTTTCATTGAACGTGGACTTCATTCTGATGAGCGTGCTGTAATATATATTCCGAAACGGGTCCCATTTGGGGTAAAGTGACAATCTCACTCTGTCCGAGTCAAAAGGGCCCAGTGCATTCAATTGGCTATATGTATATTCATCCAGTTCAAGAATACGTTTGTTATACCCAGTGCCGTCCGTCAAGCCTACCTCAATCTCATAACCGTCTGGTCCCTGACCAAGCGACAATAGCTCTATCATTACCGTGCTGTCGGTTTCACTCACGAACATGGAGTCTATACGTCCCCGTTTCCTTCTTTGCGCTCGTTATTCGTGTTGCCGAAAGGTACCGACATACGGTTGGTAAAGTCGCTGATCATACTTGAGAGGTAGGTTTTTTCTTGCCGCACGGTGTCGTATTTCTGCTTCAGATGAGCATTCTCGGTTTCCAGACGCCCAACTTTCTCTTCTAGCTCATTCATTTTCTTGAGTTTTTCCGCATGTGCTTCATTGTGCTTCTGCACCAGATTCACATATTTCTGTTGCTCCAGATCAATGCTATTCTTGAGTTCGTCGATTTCGGTCGACAAGGACGCCTGAAGCTCCCGATAATCCTCCAGTACCTGATCAACCTTCAGATTCTTCTCGATCAGCTTCTTTTCAAGCTCCATCACGTTCTTTTCTCTCTCGTCGATGACCTTGCTGAGATTCTTAATATCCCGGTTGAGCCGTTCCACATGCCCGTTCGTATGCGTAAGGCGATCCTGAAGCTCATGAATGTTCGTCTCAGCATGCTGTCTAGCCTGAATCATCTGCTCCACGGCAAAGATCAAATCAAGCGATTTTTTATCGAGCTGCGCTTTACCTGTCGAAATCATACCAACAGACTGCTCTACGGCATCCACGATCTCCGTTTCGATTTCAGACTCCTCAGCAATTTGCATCTTTTGAACCATATTTGGCCTCTGCTGCTTATCGGCTGTTTCTTTCTTTTTAAAAAAGGGAGAAATCATCTATTCCAATCACCTCAATTATAAATGTCAAAATATGTCGACCCTTTACGAGTCTATTATAGTTTAATTGTTGAGGTGATTAGTGAGCCTTTATATCTAACTTTGTCATTTGTTACTTAAGACCTATTTTATAAAGACCAGGGTTTAACTGCTCTTTTCTAGGCCATCCTCCCTATAAAAAATAAGCACCCTTGCGGGTGCCTAAGAGTGAATCATTATTTAAACCGCTCTGGGAACTGCTTGATAATGCCCTCGGTAAGGAGATCTGCCAGCATGAGCATGTGGTTTAAATTTTTGTCGAAAACAGTAATATCCTTGTCCCACTTCTTGCCGAGCCTTGCTGCCACTTCTTCGGTAACATACTGAAGATGGGTGTACAGCATCTCCTTCAGCGCCTTTTCCGACCAATTGGGATTGAGACTACTGAGGAATTTGGCGATATCGTCGGCATTTCGGTGCCACTCTTTATTATATTTTTCCAGATCGGCCCCATTACCAGCCTTCGCAGCCTCAAGAACTTTGCCAGCCAGCAGGATGTGTTCCTTCAGCAGCTCGGTCAGCTTATTGCCCGCAGCCTCTCCATAAAAGGGCTTGATGGCATCTCCGATATCCTGCTGGTTCTTCAACAGCCTCTCCAGTGTATTGTCCTTATCTTCCAGACCGGCCAAAGCGCTGACAATATAGCTTCTCGTCCAGAGGACGTGATCAGTCCACAGCTTCCTGAGGTCTTCTTTAAGCTTGGCTTTAGCCGGGCTCACACATTGCTTCCCCACACGAGCAGACACGCCCTCTGCCGCTTGAGCGGCTTGAGCCGGTACCACGCTGATTGTAACGAACGTGCACAGCAATATTAGCTTTAACCATCTACTCATCCAATACCTTCTCCTTTAAGCTGCGAATGGAACATCGTGTCTAGTGTAGACTAACTCGCCAACTTCATTCATAGTTTCAGATTCAGGCCCTTTCATCGGCCGCCGCTTCACCCTATAATGATTGTGAATATAGCCAAGGAGGGCTCCTATGCTTGAGGATCAGGAAGTGGTTGTTGGAGTAGATGGCGGAGGTACCCATACTCGTGTAATGGTCAGCAGCCTGGACGGGTGTGTTCTCTCTTATGTTGAGAGCGGGGCAGCCTGGGTACATAAAGATTTGCAGGCCATACATAATGTAAAACAGGGGATACAAGAGGCTTTGCAAGCAGCCGGCAGGACACTCGGCGATGTAAGAGGACTTGCTGCCGGCATTGCCGGCTATGATTCAGAAGAGGATCTGGAATGGGTGAAAGCGCTAACTGATGTGGAAGGACTGAACTGCCCGAAGTGGCATTACAATGATGCGGTCGCTGCCCACTACGGGGCACTTCTCACGAAGCCTGGCATCGTTGCCCTCTCAGGTACAGGGTCAATCATAGTCGCAATGAAGGAAGACGGACAGCTTATCAGAAATTATGACTTTCATCATTATACGAAGAGTGGCGCACGCTTTTTGGCTTATGATGCTGTATATGAAGTGCTGGCGGGACATGCGGATGAGACAGATCAGGAGCTGATCCAGGATATACTTCGTCACTGGGACGTAAACACGGTTCAGGAGCTGTGGCAGCTTGGCCAAAGCGGATTCATAGAGGATCGCCGGAACCGGGATCGCAAATTGGAACAGCTCACACCCTTTATCACTGAAGCAGCCTCCAAGGGAAGCTCACTGGCGAGACGAGTGTCAGACAGAGCTATCTATCAGCTTAAAGTGGGGATCGAGCTTGTGGCTCCATACCTGACAAGCGATACCATTCCGGTCGCGTTCATTGGGAGCGTGATTAACAGTAATTATTTCAAAGACAAGTTGTCGGTCCTACTGGACAACGGCCGCAATAAAGTCTATTCCATCGTAGAGCCACGATTTACCCCTGTCACGGGGTCCGTGCTATATGCCATCAGCCGGGTATCCGGCGACGGCATAAGAGAACGCCTACTTTGTAATTTGGAAAAGAGTCTCCACACCCGGCCTGACGGGCATCAAAGGGAGCCTTTGTTGAATGCGGAGCACCCGCAGGATCTGAGCGGATCTTAATATTACGAAACAAGCGTCTGCCGAGAAAGGCAGACGCTTGTTTGTGCTCAAAAAACTTACTTGTAGAACACTTTATCTACGTTGTATTTGGCTTTTCCGGTATTGATGATGTACGTTTCATAAATCTCTCTGTCCATGGCATCTTCCACGAGGTACACTTCAATCTTGGTGACTTCGTCGCGATGCTGCTTGATTGGCGATACGCTGTCTTCAAAGTGCTTCTTGATTCTTGGTCTGAGCTTTCTGGCTTTGCCTACAAACAACAGCTCATCCTTGTCATTGTAGAAAGTGAAAATTCCGCCCAGCTCACGGGTAATCAGGTGAAAATCGGTAAATCCGTAGATGTTGCTAAGCACTGGGTTCTCTTGTTTGGTAATGGTAACTTCCGGTGTCGGAATGGTGATATTGATCATTGGTAAGAGTCACTTCCTCTGTCTATATAGAACTAAATCTTATCACAGTTCATCACGCAACACCATTTCAAACTTTAGCAGATCAGCCGCAGGTTCAGGACTTGGCCGTCGCCTGAGCCTGACGTCGCTTGATAGCTTGAATTGTCTCTGTAATGCCCTTCTCATAAGGGGTTGCGGGGATTGGCCCCACTAGACGCTCATACTTTTCCCCACTTAAACGCAGCGGTTCTTCGGTCAGATACAGCATCTCCACAATCTCCTTCATCACCGGGATAAACAGACCCAGCAAGGATAGGCACGTTTTGCCCAGCGGTATCACCATTTTAGATGTTCCGCTGGCCTTTCGAGCGATATTAACTATGTCCCGCCCTGAGATAACATCGGCACCTGGTATATTCCAATTTTGTTCATAAGCTTTTTCTCTGCTTGCCAATTCAACAATCATGACGGCTGCATCTGGAAGGTACACATATTCACGTGGAACGGTCATCGTCCCGACGAACGCCCCCGGTTTACCTGCGGCAACCGACTCAAGTGTCGTCCCTAAATAGGAAGCCGCATTGGCTGTAGGGCCATAATAATCAGGCAGACGGACGATCATTCTCTTTGTATGATTCCAGCGTGGACTGAAGAACATACGCTCGAACTCCAGCTTCTTCTTTCCCTTCTTGGTATGCGGATCCTTAAGATAATTCTCATCGATAGGCTGCTCATTATGCCGTCTGCCATAGGGATAAATTCCATCTACAGCTACCACTTTGATGCCCAGTCTGTTCGCAGCTTCCATCACCGATTCGCCCATGGGAAGCAGACGCGTAGTCATTTCGTCGTAAGGAACTGAAGCACTGTGAAAAATAACATCAGCGCCCTGTGCAGCCAAGTAAACATCTTCGCTGTTGAATACATCCCCTGTCGTCAGAGCCAGACCTGCCGGACGGCCTAGGTCTGCCGCTAGCTGTTCCAGCTTGGGCATGGATCGCCCGAAGGCTACCGTGTGCACCCCTCTTTTTAGCAGCTCCGCAATAATTACCGTTCCCGTTCCACCCGTTGCCCCTAGTACTAAAGCTTTTTTCAATAACATCATAATTCCTCCTTCAACATTTTGTTAGTGATTAATCAATAACTATAAGAGAAAAAAATGTCTAAGGGCATCCGCCCTTAGAATTCTGCACTGTGCCTGGTTCGCTACAGCAACTCCGGATGATGCTTCGGCTTCAACTCTGGCATTTCCAGGGCCATTGCAATATTGCACAGCATGCCGTTCGCCATAAAACTGCTGACTAGCACTTCAGGATGCGGCATTCCGGCAGCAATGAATTTCCCCCCCACCAGACTTGTCACTTTGCTCATTCCGTTCTGCATCGTCTGTCGTATCAACCCATCGCGAATACCCAGAGCCTGGACCTGAAGGATAATCTCATTAGGATGCGTCTCCATCAGCAGCTCGTAAACACGGATCGCCTCCTGAAGCAACGTGTCAGCCGATGCATTAACGCCTTGAAAGGCTTGAACAATGCGTTCGAATGACCGTTCCAAAGCCGCCACAAACAGCTCTTCCTTGTTCTTGAAGACCTTGAAAACATAAGGCTGGGAAATACCTACCTTCTCGGCGACCTGAGCTGTCGTAGCCCGATAATAGCCATGCTCGGCAAAGACAACAACCGCTGCCTCCAATATCTGCTCCCGGCGGTTGATAGAGGGCGATTCATCACCTTTGCCGCGGATCGTAGTCGATTCTTTGCTCATCTTGACCTCCTTGCAGCATTTCTCTCGTTAGGTTATTGATCAATCACTTTCTTGAGATGAGTATAATCTCCTCCTATACAAAAAGCAACCCCTAATTGCAGCTGTCAGCCATCAGGAGTTGCTTCGTGATCATCTAAATCTGAATATGAATTTTGTATTTAGCGCCACGGCCTTTGCAATTCATGGTTGTGACGCCTGCAGACGCTCAGGACTTATGATGAAAAGGACACACCAGCTCCGCCCCATTGTCTTCTGCCTCTCTATCATTAGACTTGTCCTGATCCGGGCCTATCCCATCCAGCCAACCTGTATAAGCGGCCTTTTGGTACCGGAAACGCGGACGCAGATCCAGCTCCTTCAAGGTGCTGTCATGCCAGATGGGGGTTGCCGAAGGCGACATTGGCGGGATCAGCCAGTTCCAGCGGCCGGAAACCTCGCGGCCCAATTCCTGTTCTTGGTGTTGGAACCTAACGAACTGGTCCGCCGCCGTATGATGGTCCACGATGCTAACACCGGCCTGCTTGAATGAATGCAGCACCGCCCGGTTCAATTCCAGCATGGCCCGGTCCTTCCAGAGCGAGGTGTTCGTGGAACGGTCCAGTCCCATCAGGTCGGCGACTGCCGGCAAACGATTGTATCTGCCAGTATCTCCAAGATTACGGGAGCCGATCTCGGTCTCCATATACCATCCGTTAAAAGGAGCTGCCGTGTACCGGACGCCGCCGATCTCAAGCTGCATATCCGAGATAATAGGTACTGAATACCAGCGCAGCCCAAGCTCCGGGAACCGCTCGATTTCAGGATGAGTAAGCGGCACTTCCTTGATGAGCGTCTCAGGAATAGGATACCAGCGGGGCTTCCCGTCGCCGATCGAGACCACCAGCGGCAGCACATCGAAGTCACTGCCTGTTCCCTGCCAACCCAGAGATCGGCAAACCGCGGTAAAAGCATCGGAAGCGGGATCACCGAAACGCTCACCACCCGGCGTCTCTGCCGGATAACCGGCATAACGGATCAGTTGGTGATTCCAGATGCGAATTCGACTTGCCAGGTCCTCCTCGCTGCGGAAAATAGTGATAACGGAACGGATGCGGCCTCCGTTGCCAGCTCTGTCGATGTGCCGAAGCAACGCTTCCGCAATCTGGTCCTCCGTCTCTGCCAGTCGCGCATCAATGACCTCCATCGTATGCCAAAATAGACGGCCGATACAGCGGCTGTTATTCCTCCAAGCCATTCGTGCCCCATGCATCAGTTCTTCTCCGGTATGCCGGTAGGTTCCGGTGCTTGCAATCTCCTCCTGCACCTCCAGAATACGCTTCTCCAGCTCCGCTTCAGAGGATTCCAATTCTTGATGACAACCCCTGAGGAAGATCTCTGCTTGCGTCTTCAGCTCTTCCATATTACTGTTCTCCATGCTGCCCACTCCCCGATCTATGGCTAATCCGCCTCATTTCTTTGATCAAAGTATACCATCTATCCCATGCCGTCCACATCTCTTGCACAGCACCCTAGCTGGCATATCCCCCTTACATCCAAGTACAGTCGCCCGAAAGCCCTGTTCCTGCAACCCCAGTTGAAATCATCCCTTAACCTATTTTCAATAAAAGCTCTCTGCTTCATGCAAAAAACACTCATGTAACAGCCTCCCGCCTGACCAAATTCTTAATATTGCCGTATTTTAAAAAATGCCAGTTTTCATTTGTCGTATCGTGATGAAAAAATGTTGTCGCTGTGCTACAATATTGGAATTGCAACGGCAATGGTTAGGGAGGATATTAAATCGCCATGCTTATTATTGGTATCGCCGGCGGCACCGGATCGGGTAAAACCACGGTGGCTCGTTCCGTTATAGACCGGCTTGGGACGGGCAAAGTAACATTCATATCTCAAGATAACTACTATAAAGACCATTCGCATCTCAATATGGATGAGCGGTCGCTGATCAACTATGATCATCCGTTCGCCTTTGACAATGAGCTGCTGATTGCGCATCTTAAAGAGCTGAAGCAAGGGCTCGCTGCCCAGGCTCCAGTATACGATTTTACGGTTCATGCACGTTCCACCACAGAGACGGAAGAGCTGTTGCCGAACAACATCGTTATCATCGAAGGACTTCATGTCTTGTCCGATGAACATTTGCGGGACATGCTGGATATCAAAGTCTTCGTCGATACCGATCCCGATGTACGTATTCTTCGCCGCGTACTCCGCGATATTGAAGAGCGTGGCCGGACCATCCAGTCAATTCACCAACAATATCTGACTACGGTGAAGCCGATGCACGAAGCTTTTATTGAGCCTTCCAAGAAATACGCGGATCTTATTATCCCTGAAGGTGGAGAAAATGAGGTCGGTATACACCTGCTGTCCGTCCTGACCGAGAAATATTTGACGGGCGATCAAGAGTGGTCCGGAGCATAAGCCACCGGACACACAGCAGCGGCTAGGAAGAATATTACCGCTTGAACTATATAAGAAAAGGCAGACCCGCAGGTCTGCCTCAGGCTGCCGGGATTCTCCCAGCAGCTTTTTTCTATTTTATAGAAATATAAATCTGCACCTCTACACCTGCCGCATCAAACTTACTGGCATCATACAGTTCAAAATCACCAGTATAAGTACGCTTTTCAAGCGAATCCTTGAAATACTGCCAGATTTCCGTCCAAGCCTGTGGAACTACTTCTTCCATTGGCCCTTTTGTGGTCGTGAACACCATATAATTGCTCTCCGGCACGGCAACATGTGCAAACCCGTTCTCCTTATGGCTCGCATCGTTTCCACTCTCATGACCAATAAGAATCGTATAAGCACCTGTGAAGTCACTTTCATAGTCCGTATACAGTCCATAGGTCAGATGAGGGTTAGAGGTACCTGTCGCCTCCGCAAGATTAACTTGGGAGAATTGTTCCCACAGTCCCGGAATGACTCCGTTCGGACCAGCTTCCTCCACATTTGTCGTCCGTGCACTTATTCCTGTTAGAGTAATTTCTGGTTTATGAACAATCTGAGTATGCATAATGTGTATCCTCTTTTCTCTGTATTTGTGGCTTATTATACAGAAGCAAAGTAGACAACCCTCTGTCCAGTTTCATAAAATCAGGTAATTAAACTGCCTTACACAAAAATATTATAAAAACGGGAGCCGTCATAAAAAGTAATCACAGCGGACACTGCCGCAATGAGGATAATCAAAGCCAAGGAGATATAATCGCTCTTGGTGAAAGGACGCAAACTGTACCAGGTGCGTCTGCTGCCCCGACCAAATCCGCGCAGCTCCATGGCCGTGCTTATCTTGTCAATCCGCTCCACACTGGTCAGAATGAGCGGGAATAGGATCGATCCGATATTTTTGAGTCGGGTCGGCAGCTTTTCCTTACGCGAGGTATCAATTCCCCTCGCCTGGGCCGAGAATGAAATATTCTCATAATCACGCTGGATGTCGGGAATATAGCGCAGCGCGAGCGAGACGGAATAAGCAATCCGGTAATTCACCCCAATCCGGTTTAGTGACGCGGCAAACTCACTGGGGTCTGTCGTCAGCAGGAATAATAGTGCCATCGGAATAACAACAGCGTATTTCAATGCAATATTCAATTGATAGAACAGCTGCTCCCAAGTGACGGTATACCGTCCGGCAATATGGAAAATATCATGCCGCGTGCCGTATATGGATACGCCCTCCAGCGGTGAGAAGAGGAAGATCGCTATATGGTTCAGCACGAAAAAGACCAGAATGAAATAAAGCACAAACGCATATTGCTGAAACGGTACCCGAGAGATTTTAAAGGCAAACAGACTGAACAGCAGCATGACCACCAGAACTCTCGTATCATAAGTGATCATTGCAGAAACCGACCAAAGAACGAAAAACAGCAGCTTGGTCCCGCCGGTCAGACGGTGAATCGGTGTATCCAAATCGGTATAGGACAGCATCTTAACCTTCATCCTCGGCGTGCCTCCCTGTCAAAAGCAATAAAACGTCTGACAAACTCGGAGGGCTGCTCAATCTCCGCACGTTCTGCCAGGCTGTACAACGAAGTTTCCTTCAAATTAGCTCTGTGTATAATTGTCTTGTCGGACAGAACACGTTCTGGACGATCGTCGGCGATCTTCCGGCCATCCGCCAGTACAATGGACCGCTGTGCATATTCCAGCATGAGGTGCATGTCATGAGTAATCATGACGACCGTCATGCCCTGTTTGCTCAGACCCAGTAGGAACTCCATCATTTCATTATAATGGCGATAATCCTGACCGGCCGTGGGCTCATCAAGGATAATAATCTCCGGCTGCAGCACCAGAATGGAGGCAATAGTCACCCGCTTCTTCTGCCCATAGCTGAGCGCAGAAACCGGCCAGCTGCGGAACGGATATAGCCCGCAAACTTGGAGCACTTCGTGCACCCGCTTCTCAATGTCGCTCTCCGCTATACCACGAACCTTGAGCCCTAAGGCCACCTCATCGAAGATCATCGTCTTTGAGATCATGTGATTGGGGTTCTGCATGACAAAGCCGATTCGGCTGGCCCGTTCCTTGATCGAATCCGGACCGATATCGCGCCCGTTCATTAAGATCGAGCCCGATGAGGGTCGGTAAAAGCCACAAATTAGCTTGGATATCGTAGATTTGCCGGCCCCGTTCTTCCCAGCAATAGAGACCATTTCTCCCCTGCCGAGCTTTAAAGACACCTCGTGCAGTACCGGATGCTTCTTCTCATAGCTGAAGGAGAGATCGCGCAGCTCCAGCACAGGTGGACAGTCTGGGTATTCGGGTTGTTCGTCATTGACAAGGTACCAGCCTCTAAGCTTGTCAGCAGATTCTTCCAGTCCGATGGTTTCTATATGCTCCGGCTTGGTGTCTGGTGTAATGGGGCAGCCAGCATATTTCAGCGCAGTGAGATACAGTGGCTCGCGAATACCAGCCTCCTGAAGCAGACCGGAGCTGAGCAGCTCCCCAGCCGGCAAGTCTGCAGCAATCCGCCCTTCATTGATTACAATGATGCGATCTACCGCACGATGCAGAACATCCTCCAGCCGGTGTTCGATGATGATGACTGTTTTACCGGTCTGCTGCTTTACCTGATCAATGAGTTCAATCGTCTTGTTCCCTGTATAGGGATCGAGACTGGCTAGCGGTTCATCGAACAGCAGAATATCAACCTCGCCAACTAGTACGCCGGCAAGAGTTGTTTTTTGCTTTTGTCCGCCCGATAACTCCTGTGGTGAAGCTCCGAGAAAATCGTAAATGTCCACAGCTTGGGCGGCCTCGGTTACTTTTCCAGTCATCTCGCTCTGGGGAACAGCATCATTCTCCAGCTTGAAGGCAATATCCTCGCCAACGGTGAGCCCGACGAATTGCCCGTCAGGATCTTGCAGCACCGTACCTACCCGTTCCGACAACCCGGCTATCCCCAGTTCCTGCTGATCCTGGCCCATAATGCGCAGGGTGCCGCTGATTTCGCCCGGATAAGTAGCAGGAATTAATCCATTGATGGCGTGAGCCAGGGTGCTTTTACCCGATCCGGAGGGACCTACAATTAATACCTTCTCCCCTTCGTAGATCGTCAGGTTAATGTTCTGAAGTGTGGGCTCGGTTTGGGCCCGGTATTGAAAACTAAAATTTTTAAATTCGATTACCGCTCTATTCATCATTCATACATGACCTTCCTCAGAGTTAGTTTGGCTTAACAGGCAAGGGATTTATGTTTTATGGCAATGGAAAAGCCGGTGATACTCACCGGCCTTTGGTTTGGATTGTAGGGGATTATGCCTGCTTGGTCAAGCTTCCCTTTTTAGTTCTTGTGTTGCTGTAAGCAATAGCGAGCAATGTTCCGATTACCGCTACAGATACAATGTTCAACAATGTGGCTGTTATCCCTTGTGTAAACACCTTGTTGGCCGGTTCTGCGTAAATAAGAATATCTAGGACTGGAGCCACCAGTAACCAGGCTACAACGTTGGCAATAATCTGGGCAATGTTGAAACGAATAATTTCTTTTCTCCCGAACTCCCCATCATGAATGGAAATCTTGCGTACAATCAGTCCAATAATGAGTCCTGCTATCCCGGAAGCAATGACCCAACTAAACCATGGTGATCCATAAAAAATCGCATCCTTTAGGGTATGTCCGATCAAGCCAATCAATAGTCCAGCTGTTGGCCCGTAGAGCAGTGCGAATAGTGCAAGCAGCGCATATGCAGTCTCAATGTTGGTATTCGGGATACCCGTAGGGATGGAACCGAACCTTCCCAGAATAACGAACAATGCCGAACCGATGCCGATCGCCACAATCGTCTTAATTGATAATACCTTTCCCTTTGCCATCTTCTTCATCTCCCCTGTGTTCATAATAATCGTACGCTTGCAACCACACTATGAAGCCATGAAGTAAGCATCTTATGTATGTAATTATTCATTAATTATACATCGGATTAGTGGGTATTTCTATAGCGCATTCTGTACTATTTTAAATAAAAATCAGTTGAATTAGAAGTTATTTCGCAAAAAAACAGCCCTCATTGCTGTAATCAGCATTCGAGGGCTGCATCGGCATGATACATAACTGTTATTAGCTGTTCCGATTATCCAGAGATGACAAGCGATCCTTCTCATCGGCAAGTAACTCCTCGGCCAACTCCGCGCCTTGACCGTTAAATACCCGCTGCGCCTCATGGACCGCTTGTTCCGTATGCTCCAGGCGGTTCTCGGCCTGTTCAACCGTCTGTTCATTCGGATGGCTCAAGGCCTGGGATACGGCATCGTGCAGCTTCTGAACCGATCTAGATGCTTGGGTGACTACGTTGTCTTCTTTCCAACTGGTATCATTGCGATTATTCATGGATGTGTGGTCTCCCTTCTGGCATTCCTGCTATTCCTGTTTAGGATGGATAAGGGAGCAACTTCTTATACATTTTGGATCAGCACATCTCACCGCTTCCCTATTCTTTATGTGCCTTGATCCATCGTCTATACTTGAGCTACAGATGAATCTGAAGACACGGAGGGATACATATGAATCTAACAGAAAAGGTTAAAAACCTCCCTTTAACTCCCGGTGTATATCTAATGAAAGACAGTCTGGGAAATATCATTTATGTCGGTAAGGCCAAGGCCTTGAAGAGGCGGGTCCAGTCTTATTTTCAAGACTCCAAATCGCATTCGCCCAAGGTGAAACGTCTCGTCAAAAACATTAAGGATTTGGACTATACACTGACGGATACCGAATTTGAAGCCTTTATGCTGGAATGCAAATTAATCAAGGAGATCAAACCGCCTTATAATAAAAAAATGAAAAATCCCCTCGCCTACACCTATATTGTGATCCGAACCGACGGTAACAGGCGGAGGATTGAAGTATCCTATGACCCCGGGGACGGTGTCAAACAAGGCGATCGACGATTACTGTTTGGCCCTTACACAAGCAGAAACACTGTAGAGCGGGCGGTACAGGGAGTGCTCGAAAGTTACAGCATTCTTTGCAGCAATCCCCCTTCCACAAAAGCTTCGCTCTGCCTCAACCACTCCCTAGGCTTGTGTATTGGGATGTGCGCTGGCGGGGAATCCCTGGCGGTATACAACGGCATTATGGACCGCATTGTTGCTCTCTTGGACGGGACAGATATAAGTGTTCTGGAAGGAATGGAACAACGGATGGCCGCAGCCGCAGAGAATTATAATTACGAAGTAGCGGCTAAATACCGCGATTCTATTGGTGCGGTGCGCTCCCTTCTCCAGAAAGAGAAGGTCATTGAATTTGCGGGGGCAAATCAGCGGATCGCGATGGTTGAACCCATTAACAACCAGACACTCAAGCTATTGTTGCTGCAGGGCAACCGTATTCTTTTTCAAACCAAGCTTGAATCAGAGTATTTTAGGAATGCCAGTTTGAAGGCAAAGATCACGACAATCATTAGGGACAACTTCCGAAAAAGTCCACTTCAACGATCGGGAGACATCAGCAGGCATGAGATTGACGAGGCTCAGATTATATATAGTTATCTTAAGAGTAGCTCGTGTAGCCATATAATTATCCGTGACGAGTGGCTTAACCCTGAGAATGAGGCAATAATGGACGAATCTGTCGGTGAGATGCTGCTAAAATGTTACTCCTCCTAAAAAACAACCAGCCTCCTTCATCCAGGATAGGGAAGCGCCCGTGTCTGTTGAGACAGGCGGTACCCCCGGAGCGGTGGCTGGTTCTTTTAATGTTTTTTTGAAAAGAACGCTCGATTGCCTCAGTGGCTATTCAGCAGTTTAAAGGTTTCTTGCCCGATGCGGCTTGCTGTAATGACTGACGCCACCAGAGCCTACCAAGACACGGCCGCCCTTATTAAAGATGAGTAATTTACTTGAACCGTTAGTCAGAAGTACGGTCACCTTCGCCTTATCTTTCGTGGCAATATAAATCACATAACCGCTGCTAGAAATAATAGTCCTCCAGTTCCTATCGAACTCAGACCGCGCTACTCTGTTGGAATATACCTGGTTCTCTAGCCGCGCCGGTTGTGCTTTTGTCATGGACTCTCCATCCCTTCCCTATCAAAGCTAAGTCTTACCGTACCTTATTCACTCGTCCCTTATTGAGCGTGTACGAATTTACCGGAGTCTTCGTCCAACCCTCAGCGCCCCCTCCGCACATAAAAAAGCACCCTGTTCTCCATGAGGAACAGAATGCTTGCTGCCGAGCGTGAGCTATACTTTCTTCACAAATTCTGATTTCAGCTTCATTGCACCAAAACCGTCGATTTTGCAATCAATATCATGATCGCCTTCCACCAGGCGGATATTCTTGACTCTTGTGCCTATTTTGACAACGAGGGAGCTTCCTTTCACCTTGAGGTCCTTAATCACGGTTACGGTATCGCCATCGCTGAGCACGTTCCCATTGGCATCCTTGATGACCTTCGTTTCTTCGCTGTCATGCTCGGCTTCTGCTCCCGGGGACCATTCGTGGCCACACTCCGGGCAGACCAGCATTCCTCGATCCTCATAGGCGTATTCCGATTGGCATTCCGGGCAGTTTGGTAAAGTAGACATGAATTCTTAGACTCCATTCGATATATTGATAGTCGTACCATACAAGTATAGGGGAAGTTGGGAGAGGGTTCCACTATATATGACACCATCAATGAATATACGATCTACAGCCATCTCCCCCCGCTGCCGGAGTCATCCCCAGAATACCCCGTCAGAGTGTATGATTTGTCCTGTCACCCAGGCGGCCTCATCACTAGCCAAGAATGTAATAAGTCGTGCGGCGTTCTCCTGCTGGCCCAAGCGGCCCATGGGAAATTTTGGAGTAAAGTGTTGTTTGATATCTTCGTTCATCCACCCGGAATCTGTCGGCCCAGGATCAACTGCGTTAACTGTAATGTGCAAGGGTGCCCGTTCCGCAGCCAGAGACACCGTAAAAGCCGATATCGCCCCTTTGGTAGCTACATACGCAAGATTACCCGGCATCGGCCCCTTATCCTGACCGGAGACCAGATTAATAATTCGTCCGCCCTGCTTACCCTCCAGATGGCGGGCGAAGGCTGCGGATAACATACATGTGCCTCTTACGTTTACCCCATAATGGGCATCGAGAATAGCATTTGTTAGACTCCTAAAGTCCACATCCAAGCTATGTGTCTCTAATCGGATAGCCCCCGGCTCAAGCTTGCGAACGATCTCATATAAATACCGTGCTGGCACAACAATGGCACCGTCCTCTTGTTCCATCGGCGAGCTGCTGGTCAGAGAAATTCTGTATTCTATGGTCATGTTTGTATTGCTTGCAGTAAAGATCAGGACATCCTGATCCTTCCGAATACTGACCCCTGACAGGATAGGGATGGGATGATTTCCCGAAACGGCCTCAATATTCTATTAACTAATTCTACCGCAGGAAAATATATCCTTACAATATTTTGAACTGAGCTATGTAAGAGGAACTTAAGGTAAGGCTCGGTCGCCACTGTGGTGGAATATGTGGACATAATACCACCGTGACGATGGGATGCAACTATATTCAGAAGGCTAACCATAACAACAGACAAAAAACTGACCGGCGAAGCCATAGCTCGCACACGGTCAGTTATATTATCCTTTTGGCTGCAAAAAGAGTGTTATTACCTACTGAACTTGCTTGCACCACGCAATCTAATAAATGAAATCCTATACGAAGAGGTGCTATTACTATTGTTCTGTAAAAATTAGCGAAAACGTTATTGTCCGAAGCTCATGACATAGGAGCGCTTACCAATATAGTGCCACCAGAGTTCTATAAGAAAAAGCACCGAAAATAGGGATTTTCCCTTCAAACATTGATTATTTGATAGCTCACCTTGAATTTACACTTGATTGAATCCCAGCAATGCCTTTGGTTCAACGAACTCTTCTAAACCATAGTGACCAGAATCACGCCCGATACCAGACTGTTTGAATCCGCCAAACGGAGCATACGGGTCGTCATGCACACCTTTATTGATGAGCACACGGCCAGCTACAATCTGTGACGCTACGCGGCTGGCACGCTCATGGTCTCCCGAGCTAACATAGGCAGCAAGCCCATAAATCGTATCATTTGCGATGGAGACCGCCTCTTCTTCTGTCTCATATGAGATGACTGATAATACAGGTCCAAATATTTCTTCCCGGGCAATTGTCATATCGTTTTTGACTCCAACGAACACAGTTGGACGGGCGAAATAGCCATGCTCAAAGCCTTCAGCACGACCGAGACCACCAGTAATAAGCTCTGCCCCTTCGTCAATGCCTGCTTGAATATAACGTTGAATAGTATCGAACTGTTTACGGCTTACAACTGGACCAAGTGCTGCATCCGGATCATCAGGATAACCGAGTTTGGTAGCGGAAACCGCCTCAACAAGAAGTTTTTTAGCTTCTTCCAAGCGATTGGCTGGAATGAGGAGCCGCGTACCCGCATGACAAGCTTGTCCGGTGTTGCTGAATGCAATTTGAATGGCCCGCGGAATCGCCTCTTCGAAGTTAGCGTCATCCAGGATAATGTTAGGTGATTTTCCACCCAGCTCAAGAGCAAGTCGTTTTAATGTGGCAGCAGAATCCCTAGCAATCGTCTTACCAACGCCAGTTGATCCCGTGAAGGATATAATTGAAATGTCAGGATTGTTTGAAATTTCGGCTCCAATAACAGCCCCGGTTCCGTTCACGATGTTAATAACACCAGCCGGAATTTCAGCTGCATCCAAACATTCGGCAAGGATTTGCGTTTGCAATGCACTAAGCTCACTTGGCTTCACAACAATGGTATTACCTGTCGCAAGAGCAGGAGCGATTTTACCACAAATATGGGTGTAGTTCGCATTCCACGGAGTAATCGCCCCAACAACACCAAGCGGCTCCATGACTACTTTAGTCTCACCCTTTACACGCTCGAAGTCGAATGACTCCATCGCTTCCTTTGTCAATAGAAAGGCTTTTGCGGAAAATACAGTACGACCACGAGAAGCAGCTACCGGCGAACCGTATTCTTGAACGGCCTCATCGGTTAATTCATCCACTCTCGCCATAACAGCATCGTGAAGTCGTTGTAGCATCTGTCCTCTTTCTGCGATAGACGTCCGCGAGAATGAAGGAAATGCTGCTTTCGCTGCAGCGATTGCATCCCTAATGTCCCGTTCGTCACCCAGCACTACCTTCCCGATAACTTCTTCAGTAACAGGGCTTATAAGCTCCATTGTCTCACGGCCTTGGGATGGTACAAATCGGCCATTGATGTAATGCTTATCTATAACTTTCATTTAAAAACCCTCCTCAGTAGTGGACTGCTTCGCCATTGTAATCCTTAAAGTTCTGTTGAAGTCAAGAAATTATTTTGGGCGACTCATTGCATTAATGTGTACTCCGAAACGGCGGCTTATACTCAAACAATTTTAATAAACTTCATCGGAAATTGTTCTGCTGTTAACACGACTTCACGTTCCTAGAGGATTAGATCTTTTAGTAGTTCTAAATCCCTTGACAGCTGTCCAGAATAAAAGAATCCCCAACACAACAGCAAGTACCAGGAAAACCCCACGGATGGAATTGAGCCTAAAAGCCATCTCAATGCCTTTTGTTACATATGGTGTTATGAACTGTCCAATGTTGGCAAAAGCAGTTAATGAGGACACAGCCAGGGTAACACTTTCAGGTTTTGCTGCTGACGCCACCCGACTGAGAAGAACAGGGTAGGCCAATCCAAATCCAAATCCAATCAAGCCAACACTTGCAGCCACCGCCCACAGTGAGCTCGCCGTACCCATTAGTAAGGCGCCCAGACCGAGAATGAGCACGACGATGGGAACGAATGCTCTAAGAAGTAGATTTTTTAGGCGGGCTCCTGAAATTCCAGCTAAGAAAACAAATGTGAAGGATATTGCTGTCATATAGCCAGAAGTCGCAGAATTTCCATACCCATTATCGATGATGAACGCTGCCAGATTTGTAGGCACGGTATAGTACAGGATCATAAGTGCAGTCGCCGATAAACCAACACTGACAACGCCGATAGAAAGTGAAGCTGCCTTCTTTTTCTGATCCTTTTGAACCGAAGAAGCAGTACGGGAAGGTTTAGTAGCTGGAACAAAAAGTATCACGAGCACTAGCAGTACTAATCCATAAGCGTAGGTGAAGAATACACCCCTCCAGCCAAACGCAGTAATCGTCCCCCCGACCAACAAAAAGAAGGCACCCCCTATGCCATTAATTGCTGTTGTTAATCCATTCATCCTTAGACGCTCATCCCCTACAAAATATTCGGCAATGAGCGCATTCATCGTCGGTGTAAGGAAGCCGATACTAAGCCCCAAAACCCCTCGTAATATTAAAATCCCCACAATAGAGTTCATTGCTGCAGGTCCGACTCCGCCTATGGTGTACAGAATCAAACCAATAACGAGAATTACTTTTTTGGACAGGAAACGGGATAACAGACTAACGATGAGCAATGCGGGAATGATAAAAAAAGAAGGGAAGGTAACGATGGATTGCACAAGTGTCGAGCTCGCATCTGGAAAGTCCATCATCAACAGTTTGACAGCAGGTGCTGCAAGCATTGGGGCCAGTGTGGATGTCACAGCCAACGAAAGGACTGCTGTTTTAAATTTTTTGTTCATTTCCACTTGCTTTGCGAACCCTCCTATTTTCAAGTATTCGATATAACTTCCCAATATCGTAGTGCCATTTTAAACCTTCAATCAAACTTTAAGGCAAGAGAAGTTTTTACCTGATTATTTTAAATATTTGGCACTACCTTAAAGTTAACTTTAAGGTTTACAATGAAGAGGGGTGATATACAAAATGACATTTTTCTCTATAAAAGAAGCTTCTGAGAAATTAGGATGCCCACCTTCAACGATTCGATACTATGAGAAAGAGGGTTTATTACCTAATCTCAAGCGGGATCCGCACGGCAATCGTATGTTTGAGAAGAAAGATCTGGATTGGATGAGACTCATGACTTGCTTACGTCATACAGGAATGCAGGTCACTGATATGAAACGTATTGTGAAACTGGCTTTCGAAGGGGATGAAACGGTTCCGCTTCGAAGAGAAATTTTTGAAAATCACAAAAAAGAGCTCCTAAAACGTCAAAAAGAACTGGATATGGCATTTGAAGCCGTAGACAAAAAGTTGCTAAAGTATGACGAAATTGAAAAGGGACTTATTAAACCAGGTCAAGAGTTCAAGATGGAGGATCATGAAGAACGGATCTAACCTTTGAAATTGTGAACTCAAACATAGACCATCGTCTGTATAGTATTCTATGCATAAAATGAGCCAGCAACGATCAACCTACCTGTTAGCTCCCAAGTCGGGCGCTCCAATGATCAGGAGGCGATCCAAGCAATGGCAAAGCCAGATAATCGGGCAGATAATGTAGAACATTTGCAGCAAAGTATCCAGAATACGCAAGAGAACTTGCAGGAAGCCGAAGGCTACCTGAACGAATTCTCTTCAGAGCTGGACAGCAAAGAACGTAATCAGATTGAGGACAAAAATGCACGCCGCAAAGAAAGTATTCGCAGCTTTAAAGAGGAAGTCAAAGACGAAGCTGCTCATTCCGAGAACTAGCGAAGGGCGCCCGCTGAGGGCGTCTTTTTTCATGCAAAATAGATGCCTGAATTTCGGCGATGTCATCCGCAGGAAGACATTATAATGAGAACAACATTGAAAGGTTAGGACGTGCTGCTATTGTTACCTGCTGAACGATATGAAGAGTATTACAAGGCGCTGCTGGAGAAAAATACGGAATACGAGGGATTGTTCTACGTTGGCGTTAAGACTACAGGGGTATTTTGCCGTCCGACATGCCCTGCCAGAAAGCCCAAGCTGGAGAATTGTGAGTTCTTTGCGAATCCCCAGCAGGCGCTGCTAGCCTCTTATCGACCCTGCCAGCGCTGTCGTCCGCTCTCCCATCCCAATCACGTCCCGGAGATTGTCCGTGTGCTCGTTGAAGCCGTGGAAAGCAACCCGGAGAAACGCTGGACGACACAGGATTTCAGGAACCTCTCAGTCGATGAATCTACGGCTCGGCGTCAATTCAAAAAGCGGTTTGGCATGACCTTTGTGGAATATGCCCGCGCACGCCGTATGGGTCTTGCTCTGAAGAATATTAGGTCGGGCAAGACGGTCATCGACAGTCAGCTGTCCACCGGCTATGAATCTAGCAGCGGCTTCAGGGATGCCTTCTCTCGAATTATGGGGGCTGCCCCTACTCTGCTGGAGGACAGCAAGGTCCTCAAAGCCGCCTGGATCGACACCCGACTTGGACCCATGATGGCCATCGGCAATGATGAAGCCCTGTATCTATTGGAATTCATAGATCGACGGGGCCTAGAACGCGAAGTGGAACGCCTTCGGAAACGGACGAAATCGGCGATTATTCCAGGCGTTACCGCCCCTATTCTCTCGATTGAACGAGAGTTGTCAGAATATTTTGACGGAGAACGGATGACCTTCGACACGCCGCTTGCTCTGCTCGGCTCCCCTTTTCAACAAAGTGTATGGGGCGAGTTAATGAAAATCCCGCCCGGGGAGACACGTTCCTATCTGGACATATCCGTAGCCCTCGGCAAACCGACAGCCTTCCGCGCGGTCGCTCAGGCCAACGGAGCCAATCAGCTGGCCATTGTGATTCCCTGCCACCGTGTCATTAATGCAAACGGGGAGATGGGTGGATATGGCGGCGGTCTGACACGTAAAAATTGGCTGCTCCATCATGAGCAGGGAGGAGAATAAGGATATGAATACCCAACATGAACAAGCGTTCCAACTTCACCAATTGCATACCAAAGGAGACCCCTTGGTGCTTATTAATATTTGGGATGCGGGGAGTGCACAGGCAGTTCAATCCATCGGAGCCAAGGCCATTGCGACTGGCAGTTGGTCTGTAGCTGCGGCACACGGATATGAGGACGGCGAGACGTTGCCTTTTCCACTCGTATTGGAGAATTTGAAGCGTATTAAAGAGAACGTGGATCTTCCTGTAACCATTGATATTGAAGGGGGATATGGGCTAAATCCGGACGAAGTTAAGGTAAATGTAGGGTTAGTTATTGAAAACGGAGCTGTGGGGATTAACTTGGAGGATCAGCGGATTGGTGAAGAAGGTCTCTATACGATCCCGGATCAAAGTCTGCGCATTTCTGCTGCCCGTGCAGCAGGCGAACAGGCTGGGCTACCACTTTTTATTAACGCCAGAACGGATATTTTCTTTCAAACGGCTGCCGGGCAGCACGCATCCTGTATTGAACAGACCCTCAGCCGTGCACACGCATATGCAGAAGCCGGGGCCAATGGTATTTTTGTTCCGGGGTTAAGCGATGCTAGACTGATAGAAGTTCTATGTAGTCAATCACCACTTCCGGTGAACGTTATGGTAACCTCGCATACCCCGTCCCTCGGGCAGCTTGCCGAACTGGGCGTGGCGCGTATCAGCTACGGTCCTCTACCTTATATTGAGGCCATGAATTCATTAAAAGAAGTAGGTCTTGCTGCATTATCTCTAGGGAATTAAGCTACAGCCCTATAGAATATCGCTTATTTCACGTACTCGCTCAATCTTCCCTCATAAATCAACTGCAGCCTGTCACTCTGCCGAAAATCATCCGGTGTCACGAGTGCAGGCAGCTTGTTCCACAGCTTGATGCCGGAACGCTCCAGAATCTCCGCGACAAATTGGGAGCAGAAATAGGAGTTACTGAACTCGACAGGCTCTTTAAGGGCGATACCAATTACACCGAGAAGATTATAAAGGTACTTTTGGCGGCTGCGGATAAAGATATGCAGAACCCGCTTCATTTTCTCCACTTCCCGCTCCGTTACCTGCAATTCATAGATCACGCACGTCGTATTGGGATACTTGCTGTACGTGCCTGTCTGAATATCCTCCCTCACGAATCCCCCGTTCAGCGGATTGTTCGGATTCTTTCGCCCGAAGCTGTACATCTCCGAAAGCTCGCGGTCAAATGAAATCGAAGCGTGGTTATACGGCGCTTTGGTGTAGGTCTGAATCATTTTCGTAAAAAGCGTTCCGGTATTCGTAAGCAAGATAAAAACCGACTGATCTGCAACCATTGACGAAATTTCCCCTTATCAAGATTGGACTATTCCTTCATAATAACATAGGAACCCTTTAATGGAATCCTACCTCATGACAAGTTGGTGATTGCCCTGGATAGAAGCTACTTAACGTTAGTTCTTATTTTGGCAGCTCTATGTGCCATTCAACTCATCTATTATGTAATAAGCAAAGTTCAGCCGAACAAGGACTACGCCCCCATCGGAAACCGCATCAAGACCTGGTGGGGCATGGTGTTCATCTTCTGCCTTGCTACCCTGTTCAATTCCGTGGTGTCCCTAATCTCACTGATGGTGCTGAGCTTCTTCGCACTGAAGGAATACTTCTCCATGATCAAGTCGAGAAAAGCGGACCGCAGGCTATTTCTGTGGGCATACTTGTCGATTCCGCTGCAATTCTACTGGATCTATATCGAATGGTACGGGATGTTCATCGTCTTTATCCCTGTCTATGTATTCTTGCTGCTGCCGCTTCCCCGGATGATTAACAAAGGGACGGTTGGATTTCTGCGCAGTGTCAGCTCGACCCAGTGGGGTCTTATGCTGATGGTGTTCGGACTTAGCCATCTGGCGTATTTCCAGTTCGCTACCCCCGAGTACGGGGCGGGACTCGTACTGTTTCTGGTTGTACTGACACAACTTAATGATGTGGTGCATCACCTGGCCTCGATCTATTTTGGCAAAAGAAAAGTGGTCCCCACCGCCAATCCCTATCTGACCTGGGAAGGCTTCGCCTGCGCGTTTGTGGTTACCACGACGGTATCGTATCTGATCTATCCTTATCTGACACCGCTTACCCCAATTTTCGGGATCTTCTCCGGGATGTTGATCAGCCTTAGCGGCTTCATCGGCAGCTTGACCGTGTCCGTGCTAAAGCGCGATCTGCTGATCGGCGATGATGGCAAATTTGAGGCCTTGAAAAAAAGCTACTTGAGCCGGGTCGACAGCCTTACCTACACCTCGCCGGTATTATTCCATGTCATTCGTTATTTTTTTGACTTTATGTAGGAGAGGGAGACTGCCCCAGAATTGTCCTGCGAAAGACGGCCGCCGCAAGTGGTGCCCAGAATGGCAACCTTTTCGCAGGCACTACAGCCACAACCATCATCACGGTTGAAAGCGACTGGTATGCAGCCATAAAGAACACTACGCTTTATAGATACGTTTTCCCACGGCAAAGCTTTGAGCTGTTTGACCAAACCGCAGGATATTATACCTCCACACACGCCATAGAACCTCTTCGAGTAGAAGCTATAGATCATCTGGTAGACCGGATCTTAGCCACGGGTGCCGAGCTGCGATTCACGGACAACCTTCATCCCTTACAGGAAGCCATTCTGGCCTCCGGTTATTCAGATTTCGGAACTCATCGGTTCGTTAATGCGAGGGCCTATTAAGGAATCAACAAAATCTTTCCCGTACTGCTTCTGCTCTCTAACAACCGATGTGCCTCAGCACCATCGCGGAGCGGGAACGACTTCGGTTCCTCCATCTTTAGATGTCCCTGTCTTATCGCTTCAAAAAGCTTCTCTGAGCGCTCGATCCGGTTGGTACGTGTAACGATATGGTTCCAGAGATCGCCTCCGGTCAAGGTTTTGGAGGTATCCATAAGCATGCGGGGATCAATGTGGGGCGGATTGCCGCCGGCCATTCCATAGAATACGACTGAACCTTTGATTTTCGTTGTTTTGAAGCTATCCATTAAAGTGGAACCTACTGAATCATAGACTGCGTTCACGCCTTGACCGTTATTGGACCAACGAATCGCCGCGCTCGCCCAGTCGCCGTCATACAGCAACACTTCGTCTGCACCGGCAGAGAGCGCAGCTTCACGCTTCGCAGGGGAAGAAGTCAGGCCGAGAACTCTGGCTCCTTTGGCCTTAGCCAACTGTGTCAGAAGCTGCCCCACTCCTCCTGCCGCTGCATGAATCACAATCTCGTCGCCTGGCTGAACTGAATAGCTATCATTCACCAAATAATGTGCCGTCAGACCTTGCAGCAGCAGTGCAGCTGATTGTTCAAAGGTGATGTCGTCCGGCAGTGGAATGATATGACCCAGCGCCACCTTCACCAGTTCAGCATTCGCATACGGAACATCGGCAAATGCAACCCGGTCTCCAATTTTCACCGTCTTCACATCTTCCGCAACCCGCTCCACGATGCCTGCTCCCTCGTATCCTAAAATGTAGGGTGCCTGACCCGCCAAGTGATAATCACCCCGTCTGCGATAAATATCAGCGAAGTTTAATCCAATCGCCTTCATTCTGACCCATACTGTCCCTGGCTCCAGCTCCGGATCAGGAAGATCTGCATAACGCAGTACCTCCGGACCGCCAAAATGCTCAAAAATTAATGCTTTCATAAATAACCCTCCGGTTCTATAATCACTTAAACCTATATTTCACTATAAAATGAATGCAATGATTCCAATGGAGATAGCAACTGCTCATATAGCAGTACCATGTCTGGCGAGGGGGTAGCCCCCACCTCTCGCAACAGTAGCTCCGTGAAGTTAGAGAACCGTCGGGTCAAACCCTCTTTATTTTTCTGCAAAGCCAGGGCCTGCAAATGAAGCTTAACGGTCTCTTCATCCAATTCATTGTGGGTAGCCAGCCTATTGAGAATGGGAATAGCCGTCAAGAAATCCTCCCGAAACAACAATACTCTACATAAGCGTTGAGCAAACTGAACATACATCAGCGAATAGCGCTCGATCTCACTTAAGGCCCAAGGGTAGCCATAACTTCCGAATAAGTCACCAAGATAGAGCCGCTCTAGCCCAATTGCATCCCCAAGATTTGACTCGTCTATAACCGTCATCTGCATACATCCTTCTTCAAACCGAAACAGATCGACATCAGTTGAGGGCAGATTCAAAGCATAATGATTGCCATCCGAAAACAAAGCACCCTTCAGACCATTCTCTCCAAGCAGCTTGCGCAGTTGATAAGCGGTGGTATTTAAATAGGTCTCTGCGTTCTTGAGCGGCATCTCCCTGAATATATCCTCGATCAGCTTAGAGCGGGAGACCAGACTCCCATGATGCAGTAATAAGTATCCGCATAATTCTGCACTTTTACTGGTCTTCCATTTAAGCATGCGGTTCTGCCCATCCTTCATCTCCATTCTTCCCAGACAATTGATCTGTACATGAACTGAAGGATCTGCCAGTGATTCTGACGAATTCTGCTCTTGCTTGGCCTCAGCCAAGGCCCTTTGAACCGTTCGCTGTATCCGCTCCAGTACAACAGGCTTCACGATATAATCATAGGCATAGACATCAAAAGCGGACAAGGCATATTCGGTATGAGACGTCACGAACACCAGCTTGATCTTGCTACCCCTATCTCTTAACCGCTGAGCGAACATCAGCCCGCTCTCTTGCGGCATATGGATGTCCATAAAGACGATATCCGCATCATAGTCGTTCAAATACTCTTCGGCCGCAGTTGTATTCAGGAAGGCTCCCACAACATCGGCCTCACCGATTTTGTTCAACATTCGTTTCATAATTAAATGCATCGCTTTTTCATCATCGATGAGTACGATCTTCATTCAGCAACCCTCCTTCCATACGAATCAAAGGCTATATTTGAATTTATATTAGAGACTCCTGGAGGAAGTGGAATGGTGAAATAGAATGTGCTTCCTTCGGCGGGATTACTGTCAAACCAGATCTCCCCCCCGTTTAATCGTACAAATTCTCTGCAGATCGCAAGCCCTAAACCGATGCCTTGTTCTCCAGCTGTACCCGCCGTAGAGGCTGAATAGTCTGACTGTAATAAGGTTTGGGCCATATCCTCCCGTACGCCCACGCCCGTGTCGCTTACTGCAACAATCATTTTCCCATCCGAACGTTCAGCCCGCACCGTAATGCTACCTCCGGAATCCGTAAATTTAACAGCGTTGGAGAGTAGATTGCGAACGATTAAATTCAACATTTCCTTGTCTACGTAGACCCACGTATTGGGGGGAACCTCAGACACCATCACAATTCCTTTGCCCTCGCTGCGAACCTGCAGGAGATGTAGACTCATCTGTACAGCATCGAACAAATCGTGGGCGTCAGGGCTCAGAATCATGCCTCCTTGGTGTTTCCCGAACCAACCTAGCAGATTCTCTGCCAAGGTGAGCGTTTTTCGTAACTGCTGACCCATTTCATGAACAATCTCTTCGTGGCCCTCACCACGAGCAGGCAGCTCCTCTTCCATGATCTCCATTAGGTTCAATAGTATCGCCAGTGGGTCACGGATATCATGAGCTACCACACTGAATAATTCATCCTTGAGTGTATTCAGCTCTTGCAGCTGTCTGGCGTTATTAATCAGCCTTTCCTCCGATCGTACGACATCTGTTGCATCACTAAGCAAAAGCATTTTACCTGTCGGCCTTGACCGGCTGTCGTTAATGTATAACATTTGAGCTTGATAGACCCGATCATTATTCCCAAATAGAATCTTGTTCTCCGGAACAGGCTCCTTAAGAATCGTGTCCAGCAGTGTAGGATATGGGGAAAATACGTTCTCTGCCGGCTGACCTATACCAGTTCTGTTATCAAGACCCCTGATCATTCGGCTTGCCGAACGGTTGAATTCAGAGATGTTATGATCCAGATCGAATACCACAACGGCATCTTGTATCGACTCGAAGACCTTCTGCTGTGCAAGTGGAGAGAACCTGAGCATATTGAATTGATAAATACCAAGCAGATAAAATAAACCAGAAATCAGAAAGCCGAACGGTGATATATCTATAGGGGTCTTCAGAATTCCACTAATATTAATCAGCGTGAACCCGAATGGCCCGCATGATCCAATCATCATGAAAATAATTTGCTGCTTCATCCGGGAAGGCGATCTGAGGTACATTTGGATTAGCAGTCCCATTCCGAAGAAGAAAAAAAAGAAGGAATAAACAATATTGAAGTAAAATAAGGGGCCGTGATCCAAACGAAGAAGAGAAATTCCATCCAAATCATCAATAGACATGCTTCTATAGAATAAATGATGCCACTCGTTGGTGTTATAGACGATGAGCATAAACACTGGAACAACCATCAATAGAGCGACGGTCCATTTACGGACATACGCTTGCCGTCCCGTATATTGCAGCACCATAATCATCCACAGTGTCGGAGCAAAGGGAATGCCGATATACTCGATTCGGAGCCAGAACAGGATATCCTTCAGATTCTCACCGACAAGTTCAAAGGCATACCCAAAAGTATAGAATGCACCTGCCAAAACTCCCAGTCCATAGCTTACTGCTATCGGAAGCTGTCTTCTTCTCCAAGAAAGATAGACTAGAATCAAAGAACACACGGTTGCAGCCATTAAGATTTCAGATAAATAGAGGTTGAACTTCATAGATGTGTGACTCCTGTGCGAAATGTCCTTGTATCCTTAAGCTTCATAATAACAAAAAACTGCAGCCAATGGCTGCAGTTTCGGAGATAAACTTACTATTTAAATTGGAAATGTTTTAAATATTTAAAGCAATGAAAGTACTCCCGAAATCAATAAATAAATAACACCCCCTGCTATAAGGGAAAGGGATACGTATAATAGGACCCTGGTTAATCTAGTCGTCAGATAAGGCAACACATTGAACCAATATTTTAAAAGCTTAAATAATGTGTAATTAGATTTTCCATTTTTCCTAATTTTATGCTCTGTAGGTGTATTCACAATGCTTTTGGTGATTTGAAATATTAATCCGTGTATATTGGCATTAGGGACTGATTTCTTAAGGATCTCTGCTGATATGAACTTTTTCATGATTAAAAAATTGCTGAAATAGATCCTTTTCTCTGAACGTAATAACCAATTGATCACAAGATTGTTAAGATGCGATATGAATCTCCGGAATATAGTTTGGTTATATGTTATTCTTTGTCCAATAACAACGTCAAAGCCTTCATGAATCTTGTTGATTAGCTTAATAAGCTCCTCAGGAGGGTTTTGCATATCATCGTCCATTAGGGCAATATAATCTCCCTGAGCTATATTCAGCCCCTTTAAAATAGCAGCCTGTTGACCATGATTTCTCTCTAGATCCAGTAGTATAACATTTGAATTTTGTCTGGCTAACAATAAACATATTTCGTTGCTACGGTCAACGCTCCCATCATTCACTAAGATTATTTCCATTTCAAATGAGCCAGTATATTGCCTGAGCAGGTTTTCTACAACAACGCTTATCGAATCCTGTGAGTTATAAACAGGTATCACAACGGAAAGTTCAATATGTCTCATGATCAATCATCCTAATACTCGAAATTCGCTTTTCTTAGAATATAATGCATATTCTTACTTTCAAATCCCAAGTTTAAATTAGCACGTAAAGCTTCCAGATTATTTGAAGATACGCGAGTAACGATTTTAGAATAACCTTCTTTTTTTGCCCAATTGAAGGCAGTTTCTAGCACAATCAAACCCAAACCCCGATTTCGATATTTTTTATATACTGAAGCCAAAGCCCCGTATATTGTAGTGTCATCTAATGGAGAACTATAAAAGAATCCAATATCTCGAGATTTCAGTTCCACTTCATAGATCGCAGCATTTCCGGTGTGAAAGGCATCGGTAAGCCAATTAAGATATCGATTATGAGCTGTTGTCGTTCCTAGTAAAGGATCTAGCGATACTCTATCCGTAATAAATAAGTCATCGTCTATTCGCGATAGAAGAGCGTTTAATTGATCTAATGTGGTCACCTGTTTATATTGCGTTTGATCTGATAGTTTTTTTACGTAACTGGAAGCTTTCGTATGTTTATTGAGATTATAGGATAATTCAATTTGAGTCTCCATAAATCTAAATCCACGATCTTCAAGAGAATGAACAAGATCCAATCGTCCTTTTGGAATTTTTGTAACGATGTAGTCATAGGTTTCAAAATCACTAGAGAGAATATTCAAGCAATCTGTTGTATCCTTGTCATCAAATTCCACCTCTAAGACAGTCTTATCTAAATTTCTCAATTCCCAGAATGCATCTACCTTTTTCATTGTTCACCTCATGCCCGATTACGTATTTTAAATAGTCGCTACTCTTAAAAAGTATAAACTTTGTATCCATTTTGCTGATATACAAGCTGGTTGGCCATCCTGAGAGGCCAATTCATTGGATCATCCGGATATGCGAGGAACCAGCGTATTTCATTATTTTTAAAATAGCTAATAATAGCTTCACTATCGGTCATTTTTTTGACGTTGTTTAATTCTTCAACTCGGCTCGATTGTACAGGGGAATCTACGTTTTTATAGAGTGATACAAAAATTTGTTGTTCCGATAAAGCAGATACTATAAGTTGGGGATCATAATGCGAGTCTTGAATGACCGCCCCCTTCTTACCATGCTCACGCACATATTGCAAGGCCTCGATAAGCCCATTTGGGTATGTGGTGTTAGTATAAGCTTTGCCCCACGCTGGTCCATTCTGAACATCTTTTCCAAGTCTCCATGGGACTATGAGGAGAATCAAGAGGAGAACTGCCAAAGCATATTTTGGAAATTTATATATATTTAAATGTTTTTGACACCAGTGACCGATCGAACCAAACACCCATATACAAACGAGATAATAAGCCCACACTAGCGGTCGATGCATTAATTCTTCCGGATTCCCAATATGATGCGCATCATAGGCTATGCTTAAAGATGTAACTACATAATTGGAAATCACTAAAAGTGGAAGTAGCAGTAGGCTTGGTGAAGTTGTTTTACGCACGGCCGCAGCTATTACAAAGTATAGTACACCCAATACACCTAAGGTCCCTATAAATAACATCAGAGCCATCAAGCTGTACCAGTAAGCGGAATCTACCAGGGAGTGGCCTGGTGTGATACTCGTGATAAATAGCTTCTTCATCCACAAGTGTTCAAATTGATCAATCGTTATTTGGCTATATTCTTTGGCGGCACTACCATCATAATGCATCAAAGGGATAGTCTTAATCTGCTGTGTAAAGTTAACAACTAAAAAATAAATAATAATAGAGAGAGAAGACCAAAGAATTCTTATTCGGACTGATAAGTTTGAAAAGAATAAAGCGGGAAAGATCCAGATTACGAAAGCATTTGCAAAAAAGATATGGAATTTATAGATAACACACAATAAGGTAAGAACATAGCTTATGATTACAAGTGATTTGCGACCTTCTTTGCACCCATGAAGCATGAACGTCCAGGCAAGAGCCATTAACGAAACACCGTATAAACCACCCGGAGCAATTTGTTGTAGCCAATGGTAACTTAACCAAGCATTATGAAACCCAATTTCTGCAGTATCGGGAATAAGGAGAATGCCGATAACGGCTGCGATACCCGCCCAGCGGCCCCAAAATGAAGTTATCAGTGCATATGCTGCCATTCCAGAAAGAACTAAGCCCAAAGGTGTTAAAAAACTATTAAAAGCTTGATAGGCACTCGTTGGAGTAAAAGAACATAATTCGGCAGGAAAAAGGTACATAGCAAAATGATAAAAGGGCATCGGTTGATTTGCTAAAAATAAATGCTGAATAGAGCTGAACCCCTGAGAGTTCGTAATGGAACTAATCACACTAGTATGAAAAAAGCTATCAGTCCATGGTTTTAAGGTAGTCATACCCTCCGATTGTTGTACCGCATGAACAGAAGATTGTATCCATAGAGAGACGGCAACCAAAATGATAATTAGAGCAATAAAGCTTAACTTGCTTGACTCAGTATGTGTAGGAGTTTCAGCAATATGAGCTGGGCTTCTTTTTAATATAGTAAGCAAGATAACCCCAAAACAGAGGATCATAAGATCTGTTTTTATATTTAAGGGAAGAGTGTATAGCATTAACACAAGGATTGTATTGATAGCAAAGAAGCCGGTTAAGAAATATAAATTAAAATCGAAAATTTTTCTAAAGTGAAACGGTAATAGCTTAAGAAGAATCAGTCTACCGGTTAGCCAAAAAAGAAGGGAAATTACTGTGAAGAAAAAAAAGGACTGAAAATAAAATCTTTCAACCGCCATTACATTCCAAAGAGTGAAGGCTAACGTACAAATCAGTATAGATAGGAATTCCCACTTAAGCATTAACAGTCTTGAAGGGATCTTTAGCATTAGATTATCCCTCCCACAGGTAAACTGTTCGATCTACAATCCTTGGCTGCATCTGATATCAGGCCGATGATATATTGTTGCTCCGAACCACTTAGGGAATAGTACATGGGTAATCTCATTAGAGTCTTACTTGTTCGCTCTGTTAGGGGGAAACGCTCAAAAGGGGGACACCATTGTTGTCCCATTTGTGATAGATGTAAAGGAATGTAGTGCGTTGCTGCTGTAACACCATATTTTTTTAAATAAGCCATGGCTTTGTTCCGTTCTTCCTCTGAGTTAAAGATAATATAAAACATGTGATAATTGGGCGTGCAATGGGTAGGGATTGAAGGTAGACGCAACAGACCTTCTTCTTGCAAGTGTTCTAAACCGTTATAATATAATTCAAACATTCTTTTTCTGTTCTGATTGATTTCCTCCCACATTTCTAGCTGACCATACAAAAAGGCCGCCAGGATCTCTGACAGAAGGTAGCTGGAACCAATATCTACCCAAGAATATTTGTCGACTTCTTTTCTTACAAAGGAAGTTCTGTTGGTTCCCTTTTCCCTTATAATTTCTGCTCTTTTGATGAATTTTCCGTTGTTGATAACCAAAGCTCCGCCCTCACCACAGAAATAGTTCTTGGTTTCATGAAAACTATAGGTTCCTAAATCACCAATAGTACCTAAATATTGATCTTTATATTTTGCTGTCATCGCTTGAGCAGCATCCTCTACTACATAAAGGTTATAACGACGTGCAATTTCCATAATGATGTCCATCTCACATGCCACACCGGCATAGTGCATAACAAAAATGGCTTTAGTCCTTGAGGTGATTTTTTCTTCTATTTTATGCTCATCGATATTTAACGTATCTTCTCTGATGTCGACAAAAATAGGTATACCACCTTGAAGAACGAAAGCATTGACCGTAGAACTAAAGGTATATGATGGGACAATAATCTCATCCCCTGGTTTTATATTGAGTAGTAGAACAGCCATTTCAAGCGCATGTGTACAAGAGGTAGTTAATAAGGTGTGGTTGGCGTGAAAATGATTCTCGATAAAAAATTTGCATTTTTCAGTGAAGGGACCGTCTCCGGATAACTTACCACTATTAGCCGCCATTAATATGTAGTCATTTTCTTTCCCTACAGGCTGGGAAACATTAAATGGGATTCTCATCTGAACTACCTTTCCATTTAGAGCATTTATTTTAAAACCACTGAGCTAAGCCGATTAAACCACTAAACATAATATACGGTCCCAGTGGTCAGCACATACACGGCGTTTTATACTGAATTTCGTTTGAGCCGTAGGTAGGTAGGAGCCACCGATAGTAGGCAGCCACTACCCTAGATGCCTGAGGTTCAGAGCCCAGCTTACGCTTCTGTCAGTAATCTAGAACAGTGCCCCTTCCAAATATCTTAATGCATATTGGACAGGATAATTCAGCGCAGTTCTACCTAAAATTATTATACATTATACCCCTCGCCAATGACGGGAAAATGATGGGAGAAGCGCTCTCAAAAAAAGAAATAGAAAGAATCCTTCTGTTAGATTCAGTTAAAGCAGGATTCGGTTCTCTAAAATATTTTTTAGACTGATATGCGACTTGGAGGGTCCCAGCTTGATTAGTGAATCTTGAAACTCAGCCAGTTCTTCCACCGATGCGGTCTGAACCTTCAACAAATAGTTATATTCCCCACTGATGCGGAACAGATCAGTCACTTCCCTGGCTCCGGTGCAAAAATCCACAAGTTCCTGGCAATGCTCAGTCTTCAAAAGGATAAATGTAGTCGTACCCCGGTTCAGTTCGCGCAATTCAAAGGACGCTGTGTACCCGGAGATGATATTCCTCTCTTCCAATTTCACAATTCTTTCCTTCACAGACGGTTGGGACATGGATACCTCTTTGCTGATTTGAGAAATGGGCATTCTCGCATTGTACTGTAACAGTTGCATGATCTTTTTATCAATTTCATCAACGATATGTTCCATATGTGGGACCTCCAGGTCAGGGCTATTATAATAATTCTTATCAGCTATAATACCTTATATTTAGTAACTACTACACCAGAAAATACTTATTCTACACATGTATTCTGTGTCTTGAATTCACTATAATCTAACTCATCTTATGAATTGGAGTGATGATAGATGAGCATCAAAGGACTTGCCCATGTGGCTATTCAAGCCAAGGATTATACAGCAACTATCGCCTTTTATACAGAGGTGCTAGGATTCCAGGTGGGGCATCATTGGAGTCTGCCAGCCTTTCAGCTCAAAGAAGCTTCCATGCTGATCTCTCCGGATCAACGGACATGTATCGAGGTTTTTGACAACGAAGCCGTCATTCCCGCCCAAGGCAAAAAAGCAACCTCCGAAGAAGAGATCGCTCATGGTGCATTGCTGCATTTTGCATTCTATGTGGAGAATGTGGAGGCCATCTATCAAAAAGCCCTGGCTCATGGCGCAAAGGCTTATGTAGAAACGGGTGTCCTCTCGCTTGGTGAACCACCCCTCATCGTGAAAAACGCGGTCATTCATAGCCCCAACGGAGAGATCATCGAATTTTTGGAGGACGTTGACTTCAGTCCAGCTCGGCACGGGAAAATAAATTCCTGATCTGTTCGTCATCTGATTAAATCATCAGCCATTCCCATTCTTTTTTCACCATCAGTTCGCATAATCGTTTGGGGAAATAGGTCCGCTATATCGAATTCTTGTTATAATGATGTACATGAGAAAGAATACCGTTCTGAAAAATATAGCCACTATTCTAATATTTATCACCGTTCTCTTTGGTCTGCGATTGGCCTGGTTGAGTATCTTTACGACGTCCGAATCTCCTCCTGTGGTCAATGGCGTACTGGATCTGCGCGGCCAAGACCTCGAGAAGGCGGACCTTTTCAAGCTGAATGGTGAATGGAAGTTCTATCCTTCCAAGTTCGTCCACCATAAGGACATTGCGGCACTTCAAGATCAATCACATACGCTTAAGGTCCCGGGAGACTGGAGCGAGGCGCTGGCGAATAGACAGGGTTCTTCTTATGGTTACGGAACCTATCAATTACGCATTCTGGTTGATCCGCTGCGTCAGCCCGTTTCTTTGTGGATCAAACAAATTCAATCCTCGTCCGCGGTGGAAATCAACGGGGTCGATTCGGCCCATGCCGGTAACCTTTCTATATCGGATACGGCGTACAAGCCCAAAACGAACTCTTACGCTGCCCCCTACTTTGCAGAAGGCACAACAGAAATTGAAGTGCTTATTCGTGGAGCAAACTTTGATCATCCTTACAAGGGCGGCATAGAAGGCCCGGTTTTCTTTGGCAGTCAGAACAAAGTGGACAGCGTGCGCTTTATTTCTATGGGGTTTCAAACTCTTACAGTGATTATCTTGCTGCTGCATGTCTTGTATGTCTTTATTCTCTACTTGTTTAGTCCTGAAGAACGGGTCTTGCTTCTTGTTGGGCTAATGACGTTATCCGTAGCAGTGATCATTCTGTTCCGTAATGACAGCGTGCTTTTTCTATTAACGCCGTTCAATTACACATGGACCTTAAAGATCCGATTAATCTCTTCCATGTGGCAGCTCTTTTTTATCATGCTTGTGTTCAGGAAGTTTATTGCGGCACCTACGAACAACAAATTGGTATACGTGTTCACCGCTGCAATTTCGTTATACACAACATTCTTGCTGGTGTCGCCAGCTCCATGGGTGAGTGAGTCCATCCACTTAGGCGTGTTTAACTTCTTTCTTTTTTCACCATTTGTCTGGCTCATCTATATCATGGGAATTATGCTCTTCAGAAAGCAGAAGGACAAGGATGTTGTCTTCATGCTGCTATCGGCAGCCGGTATTATTTCTAATCTGCTCTGGAACATATGGGGCTCCGTACTCGTCTACTATCCGATAGATATCATTGCCGCGATTGTGGGCTTCTCTGCCTATTGGTTCAAGAAATACTTTCAGAATGCTAAGGAAAATGCCCAGCTCAACGAACAGCTCAAGAAAGCGGACAAGCTAAAGGATCAATTTCTCGCTAATACTTCACATGAGCTGAGAACACCACTGCACGGCATTATGAACATTGCGCAAAACGTGGTCACCAAAGAAAACGAGAAGCTGTACGAGAGCAGCCGAAAGGATATGGAACTGCTGATCACCATCAGCCGCCGTATGTCTCATATGCTTGGCGATCTGCTGGATGTCGCTCGTCTTCAAGAGCATCGCATTACCCTACACCAGGAGCCTTTACAGATCCAATCCGTGGTTCCTGGCGTAATTGGTATGCTTAAATTTATGATTGAAGGCAAGCCGGTGCAATTGACCATGAATCTTCCAGACACCACACCTCCCGTTCTCGCCGATGAGAAACGATTGGTGCAAGTGCTATATAATCTGGTTCACAATGCCCTCAAATACACGGAGGAAGGCATGATCTCTATTTCAACAGAAGTGCAGAATGGGCGGGCGCTAATCCATATCTCGGATACGGGTGTGGGCATGAACAAGGAGACCCAGGCACGGATATTCCTTCCGTATGAGCAAGGCGCTCATGGGATTAGCGATGGAAGAGGGATCGGGCTTGGCCTAAGCATATGCACACAGTTGGTAGAATTGCATGGAGGCACTCTGACAGTTCGCTCCAAGATTGGAAAAGGCTCCGTATTCAGCTTTGATCTGCCCCTTGCGGACTCATTCAGTCAACAGGCGGTCACACCTGCCTCTGCGCTTTACCCGATTACGGATGCGGCTCAGGAGCAATTAGCAGGGTGGATTTTTCCGGAAAATGAATGGAACGGGCTGGAGATCCCTATACAGATTCCGCCTCTGCTGACCAAGAAGAAAATTAACATTCTGGCGGTGGATGATGATCCCGTGAATCTGAATGTACTCATGGGGATTCTTTCGACAGAGCCCTATACCATCACCACAGCAAACTCAGCACGTGAGGTGTTGGAACTTCTGGACAAGGAACAATGGGATCTGCTGATTGCGGATGTAATGATGCCGCACATGTCCGGCTACGAGTTAACACAGAAGGTGCGGGAGCATTACTCCTTATCCGAGCTTCCGGTTCTGCTGCTGACCGCACGTAGTCAGCCCGCCGATATCTACACCGGATTCATGTCCGGGGCTAACGATTATGTCACCAAACCAGTCGATGCGGTCGAGCTCAAATACCGGATTAGAGCGCTCACGGAGCTGAAGCAATCCATCAATGAACGTGTGCGTATAGAAGCTGCTTATCTGCAAGCGCAGATTCATCCACATTTTCTATTCAATACCCTTAATTCGATTATGGCCCTGGGCGATCTCGATACACAAAGGATGCAACAACTGGTGGGGGCGTTCACGTCCTTCTTACGTATCAGCTTTGATTTTCTAAACACAGGAGAATTGGTTGAGCTCTCCCATGAGCTAGAGCTGGTTACAGCTTATTTGCATATCGAACAGGAACGCTTTGGTGATCGATTACAGGTGGAATGGGATGTTGCCCCAGACATCAGTGGCTTGCGTGTACCTCCGCTGTCCATACAGCCACTGGTGGAAAATGCTGTGAAGCATGGGCTGCTCAGCAGGCATAAAGGTGGGACGGTTCGTATTCGGATTTCCCGGTTGGATCACTCCACAGTACTTGAAGTCAACGATAATGGCAGGGGCATGGATCAGGACAGTGTGAGTCAGCTGCTGAGTCCAACCTTGAAAGGGAAGCATGGAATTGGACTCGCGAATACAAATCGGCGATTAGCACAATTGTATGGACAAGGATTGTCCATTGACAGTATGCCCGATGAAGGAACAACGGTGTCGTTTGAGATTCCGGATCATTTTAGTACATAAGGGAGGCTTCAATTGATATGGCAGTATTCATCAATGAACAAATACGGGTGTCCGAGGTCGACCTGACAGGGCTCCGTGGGGAAAAGTTTGGTGTAATTTCCACAAAGGAGGCGCTAGCTATGGCGCGTTCAGCAGGGGCGGATCTAGTCTGCACCTCGCTGATGAGCAGTCCCCCGCCCTGTAGCCTGATGGCAAAAGGAAAAGCTAAAGCTGCCGCGCAGAAGGAATCATCAGCGGCACGCAAAGCAGATGCTGGCCGAGCTTCCGGGAAGAGCAGCAAAGAGAAAGTTAAGGAACTTCGCTTCACTGCTCATATTGAAGGTCATGATTATGACACCAAGCTACGCCAGGCCGATAAGCATCTGCGTTCCGGTAAGCCGGTGCAATTAGTCGTAAAGGCCTCCGGTGCGAAGGAAGCTGCCGCGGCCAAAAGCGTGATCGAGCGGCTAGTCGCTGATCTGAAGGAAGCCGGCGTAAAAGACACCGGTATTCAGACTGGCGGCAAAGGCTCGCAGGTGAAAATAAATCCGCGCTGAGCTTGAGAGACTCAATTCAGCATGCTTACCATCAGGCATCGTTACTCAGCTTGACCTCACCCTCTGCTAGAACTATACTGATTTACAACAAAGAGGGTGATCCGATGAAACAAATTAGCAGCCGATTCTCCATTGCTGTGCATACCATGTCCATGATTGCTTTGAAGCCTTCTGAATGTACAGGCGATTACATTGCCCGAAGCGTGAACAGTAATCCCGTCATTATCCGTAAAATCATTGCTCAATTAAAAAAAGCTGGTTTTATACAAGTTAAGGCCGGGGTTGGTGGCGCATCCCTATTGAAAAGTGCAGATGAAATTACACTTCTTGATATCTATAGAGCCGTGGAGGCAGCAGATGGCGGTGATTTATTCAAGTTTCATAAATCCCCGGCCATGGACTGTTCAGTCGGAAAACATATTGAAGAGGTCCTCCATCCCGAGATGGTACAAGCGCAGTTAGCACTGGAACAAAGCTTATCTTCTGTCTCCTTAGCGCAAATCGTTACTGAGCTTGAGCAAAGAGCCTTAGAAAGCTCATAGTCTCAGGGTTACCATAAAAGACAACAGCCTGAATTCGGTCGTGAAGTCATTCCGAATTCAGGCTGTTTTTTTATTTACGGGGTATTTATTTTCCTTCAGGTTCAACATATTCAATAAAAGTTCCATCAGGGTGCTCCACAAATATGCTCGGCCCAATAGGTCCATGTTGATCACGGATAATGATCGTTCCTTCCTTCTTGAGCAGGGCTTTAAGCTCGTCCATAGAGTCTACATATACAACAGATCGCAGATGTCTCGCAGGCTGTAGCGCCTCATCCGTGCCCGCAACGATCACATAGGGATACACAGTTGCCAAACTGAGTCCTGCTTCCGGAATCGTCCAGTTTCTATCTGAAGGATTTCCCACCAGCCTTTCGTAATATTGTACGGCCTCTTCTAAGTTACTCACAAATACAGGGATAAAATGATCCGTGATTTTCATGGTTTCTCCTCCAAATAAGTTTGTTTTGTTGTAATTAATTATGTTATAACTATAATAGTTATAACTAAAATACTAAGTCAAGCTCCCTTCCACACAAACCTTTTTTGGCAAAAAATAAGAGCGCCCAATGGGCGCCCCAGATCTAACCGTTATATATAACCTTTAAGCCTATTCTTACGCTTGTCCAAGGAAGCTCTTGATAATAAAGTCCAGATGAGCTTCCATAGATACAGCATCATTATAATAAGAACCTTTGGCATTCATAAAAAACACATGGTTCTCTTTTACAGCGGGAAGACCTTTCCATAAGGGGCTGCCATACACCACATCCGGGTCACCGTCATCCCATCCCCAGTTACTCGTAAAGATAAAATCACCAGCATATTCCGGCAGCTGCTCCAGAGACAGGTCAAGCACTCCTTCATGTTTGTCCAGGGCTTCCTCTTGAATAATCTTAGGAGCCTTCAAGCCAAGCTCTCCGTACAGAATCTCACCGCCTCTGGCATAGAAATCACCAAATGCATAAAGCCCCTTGGCATACGGCTGCAGGATGGAAACTGTTCTGTCGCCTACGATCTCCTTTATTTGCGGCTTGTATTCATTGATTTTCCGGTCCCACTCTTTGACCCAGTCCTCTGCGGCCTGCTCCTTGCCTGCAAGCTTCCCGTATTCAAGCATCAGATCTTTGTAAGAATACTTTCCATATTCTAGACGAACGACCGGCGCGATCTTGTCCAACTCTTTAAAGGTCGGCTCCATCACATCGGCAGCGACTACAATAATAAGATCAGGCTGCAGGCTCAGGATTTTCTCTGGCGAGAATGTGTCACCAACAGCTTCGACCCCGTCCACCAAGCCTTTCAGGAAGGGATTCTTTAAAGCATCACTTTGTGCCCCCACCGGTTTGACACCTAATGCTAGTAAATTACCGGTAAAACTACCTGTCAGATCTACTATCCGCTGTGGATTGGCCGGAATGACCACAGTTCCTTGACTGTCCGTATAGTTTCTGGTTAAAGCCGCTTGGGACGACTGCGCTGAAGATGCATTATTAGAACTCTGACCTGATACTGCAGTACCTCCTGTGCCAGAAGTGCTATTTCCCGTACTCGAGCTGCCACTTGAACAGGCACTAAGCAACAACATCATACATAACAGCAATGTTGCTGTCGCCATAGAGGCTGATTTGTATTGTTTGTACATATGTATATCCCCTTTTCCATACAATTGATAATTATTCTCATATTCATTATCAATATATCGAATCGGAATGCCCGGCACAATGGCAGATCGGGAAACGTTAAAGGGCAATTTGGGAACTAAATGTTCACTGCGTTCCTTCGTTCTGAAGAGTGCAGGCGTCACACCATAATGCTTCTTGAAGCTGCGGCTTAGTGAATGTGCGTCAGGGTAACCTACATGCTGAGCAATCTCTTGCAGGGTACCTTCTGAATCTATTAATAGCTGCGCAGCCTTGTTCATGCGAATTTGTGTGAGAAGGCGAATCGGACTTTCCTTCATTTTGCTTTTGAACAGCTTAGTCAAATATCTCGTGCTGCAATCTAAAAGGTCCGCTATCACCTCCAGTGTTATAGGCTCCATATAGCGGTCATTCATGAATCGGAGTGCCTGTGCCACCAGGTCAGGACGCATAGGTTCGATGCCCTGCTGCTGCATCTGGCTTAACAGTTCGTATACGAATTGATAGAACAGCGTTCTTGTATGTAACCTTTCCAACGGCGCAGACTTCATCCACTCTTGAAACATAAGTTCCACCTGGTCGAGCAGTGAGAGCGGATATAACGGTACGAATGAATACTGAAGCTGAAACGGTTTGTTTGGCCCCATCAGCCGTGATTGTTCCGGAGTAGCTGGCCATGTCAGCCCAGCCTTGTATAATACCAAATAATATTCAAGCTGGTCTTCAACTACGATGTCAAGACGCGAGCCTTTCCCTCCATGCAGAACATGGAACCGATTCACGCTATACATTGAATTATCCAGCCAAATTGTTGCACGGCCGCTAACAACATATACAAAAGTACTAGCCGGAAGGGAGTACTCCAGCGACGTTTCCCCCTGCTCCAGCAGTATATACCGTACATCCATTATTTTCACCGAAGCATGGTTCCACAGCATAATATGCTCTTCCAAGTTCATCGCAGTGCACCATCCCCTCAGCCGTACAACTACGGTTTCTCTACATTATATTGATAATGATTCTCACAGTAAAGAGATTAGGGTATCTCATCCGTGATAAGCTTCACAGTAAAGTTTCTCAACAAGTAGCCCGACGCTAGCTGACATCCATTTTTGTGCTTCTTATCTGCTTATGTTACTATTAAGCGGTAAGTTACTTATAAACATGAGGGAGGAGTACCTGATGAAAAAGAGAGCGATTAAAACTTTATCCTCTGGTATCGGGTATTCTACGGCTGTTTTTTTCTAGAATCAAGATTGACGGGACAAGTCTGTCTAGATCGCTAGCATTCTATAAAAAAACGGTGAAAGTATATAATCGTAAACCATTATGTATTTTCCATTTATAAGGAGACCTACACCCAATGAATATTAAACAAATTCCAGTTCAACGATATAACCCCGAAATGATCGCGAAGCCTGTTGGAAACTACAGTCATGTCACTAAAATAGACCGAAATGCAGAGCTGTACGTCTTCTCCGGCCAAATTGGCATCGATCAGGACAATCATATTTCCGCCGATTTTAATGAACAAGTCACAAATACCATGAACAATATCGTCGCCATCTTGTCTTCTCAACAACTGACGCCCGATCATGTCATTAAAATAAACATCTGGGCGACTGAAGAGATTGATTGGGATCATTTCTATGAAAAATGGAACGCTGTATTTGGACCCACATCGCCGTCCATGACGGTTGCCTATATACAAGGCTTAGGGTTGCCTGAATTAAAAATTGAATTGGATGTCTGGGCAGCCGGTTAACATCTGAAAAGTCCCGATAATATACAAAACGAGCCCTAGAATTATTCTAGTGGCTCGTTTGTTTTAGAACGATTATCTTACTCGGTCACGCTAACCTCTTCACTCACCAACCCACGGATAAAGGTCTCGAAGTTAGGCGCTAGCTCTGTAATCTTATGATCCTTCTCTTGGCTGACATGGACGACTTCCGGTTCGCCGACATTGCCGGATGAACGATAGTCCAGCATAATCACCCCTTGTGTTGGAGCAAGACTGTCGCCAATGACTACGCCAATCTCCGGATAACCCTCATTTTCAATCACAAAGCGGCTGCCTGCTGCTCCACACAATGAAGTAGGCTTGTCCCGTCCAATTCCACGAATACCAGCGATCGTAATGAACTTTCCTTCTGTTGTGGGGTAGCTCGTATGGTTAGGAATACCGCCGTTATGTAATTTCATCAAAGCAACATAGGATGGAGGCAGCTTGAAGACCAATTGCTCTTCCACAGCATCAATCAGGTCGTCTGTCGGCGGCTCAGATACATATTCTTGCAGGGCAGCCTCGCTGTCATCCCAAAAATTTGAGGCATCAACCGGCTTATACGAACTCTTCGCAGGTGTTGTGGCCGGCTTCTTCGCGGTCTTTTCCCGAATCCATTCCAGGAACTCCAAGGTATCCTCATCTTCAGGTTCCAGCTTATCGGCTGCTTCAAAGGCTTGCCGAGCTTCGTCATACTGCTTGAGATAATAATGAGACACGCCAACCCGGTAATGCCAGAGCGCATCCTCCAGTCCTTCCTCACTAATCTTCTCAAACTGCTCAAGCGCCTCTTCGTATTGGCCCAAATTATTCAACGCTCTGCCCAAATGACTGGTTAACTCATAATCCCGGTCTTCTTCAGGAATCTCCATAATCGCATCTACGATTTCTTGAAATTCATCTTCCTCATGCCACGTTTCCAGTTGTTCCAGCAACTCATCGCTCATCTTCCATGCCCTCCTGTGAGAAACTCCAGTATCTACCTAGAAGTATACCATTTCCAGCACAGCACTCTCCAGCGTGGACAAGCTTGCACAGTCTGCCCTATCATTATATGGCTTGGATCACAGTAATATACGCTTGCCCCGCTACGCACAAATAGCCAGGCCACCCCGAAGAGTGCCCTGGCTATTTACATATTCATCTATTTACCACCATTACCCGTGTTACACCATTAATCCAGTCTGGGCTTATTATTGAAATACTCATGGATGCACAAGAACCGGCTCACTAACAGCGACGTCTGCTTCCAGCAGTTGCTTCAGCTTTTGCCTTGTATCCGTACCATTCTTCGGTGTGTTGACATACATCTTCAGGTTTGTATTTTCCGATATAAGAAAGCTTGTAATCTCAAAATTAAGCTGTCCCACCAGGCGATGATGCAGCAATTTGTACATATCCCGGTCTTTGTCGATCCGGTGCATAGGCCACCATTGATCAAACTCCTTGCTTATCGATCTAAGCTCATGTACAAATTGCGTAATCCATGGATCTTCAATATATTGGCTGCAATCGGCTCGGAATTTGCCCAGCATCGTCTGGGCACTGATCTCCCAATCAGGAAATAGGCCGGCAAAATGTTTATCAGTGAACATAACTCGCATCAGGTTGCGCTTGCTGCACTCTAATTGGCTGAAATCGCAGAATACAAGCGCCGCTGCCCGATTCCAGGCAATAACATTCCAGCGGTTGTCCACGATCATGGCTGGCGATTCCATTAGATTATCTAATACATGTTGATGCATTGGCTTGACCTTTTCAGGGCTGGGATAGTAGGAAGGAGGAACATGTTGAGCAAGAGCATACAGGTGCACAATCTCCTGACGGTTGAGCATCAACACTCTGGACAAGCTCTCCAATATTTGTATGGACACCTGAATCGGACGTCCCTGTTCTAGCTAGGTGTACCAGGTTACACCGATTCCCGCCAGAGAAGCAACCTCTTCCCGGCGAAGTCCCGGCGTACGACGGCGTATTCCTGCGGGCAGCCCTACTTGCTCGGGGGAAATTTTTGCCCGGCGGGTTTTAAGAAAGTCCCCAAGCTCGTGATGACGCTGCTTTGTATGTTTCATTCAAAGCCCACCAGCCTTTCAGTACGTAGTAACTTCGGTGCCAAAATGCGCTCCTGTAACTAACTAAGCTAAGGATGGTAGTAGTATATACGAATGCTTTTTCAAAAGCAAAAAACGTGAATGATGAACCGACCAGAGCAAACTTAAGAACGCCGGCAATAAGACAGCGCTCTGTGAGAACAGCAAAAGGAGCTGTCTCACCGCATACAAAGATGCGATGAGACAGCTCCTAATATTTGTACCTAACCTTAGTAGCGAGAACCGGAGACAATGCCTTGCGGAGCAATCGCTTCGATCTGGGCAAGGTCATCTTGTGTCAGTACAACGTCCAGTGCACCCAGATTCTCTTCGAGATAAACCGTGCGTTTCGTTCCTGGAATCGGCACGATATTCTCTCCCTGAGCGAGTAGCCAAGCTAAGGCTAGTTGCGACGGCTTGCAGTCTTTCTCAGTTGCGAGATCCTTGATCTTGGTCACAAGATCGAGATTCTTTTGGAAGTTCTCGCCTTGGAATCTTGGAGAAGTGCGACGGTAATCGTCTGGTTCGAGATCCTCATAGCGCTGAATTTGTCCAGTCAGGAAACCGCGGCCGAGTGGGCTATACGGTACAAAACCGATTCCTAGCTCGCGGCATGTCGGCAGAATGGACTCCTCGACATCGCGATCCCACAGCGAATATTCAGTCTGCAATGCTGTGATTGGATGAACGGCATGTCCACGGCGAATAAGATCGGGGGATGCTTCCGACAACCCGAGATAACGAACCTTGCCTGCTTTGACAAGATCGGCCATTGCTCCTACAGTTTCTTCAATTGGTGTATCCGGATCAACTCTATGCTGATAGTAGAGATCTATATGATCGACACCGAGACGTTTTAGACTGGCATCACATGCAGCCTTTACATATTCAGGGCGGCCGTTGACGCTAACTGCGCCATTCTCCCCGACTACTGCGGCGAACTTGGTCGCTAAAATAACCCCATCTCTACGACCTTTCAGAGCCCGTCCGAGCAGTTCTTCATTTTCGCCTAAACCATAGACATCTGCGGTGTCGAGCAGGGTAATGCCAAGCTCCAAAGCCCGGTGAATGGTACGGATGGATTCCGCTTCATCTCGCCCGGCATAGAAATCGGACATGCCCATACAACCAAGACCTAGCGCGGATACCTCCAGGTTGCTGTTTCCAAGCGTTCTTTTTTTCAAAGCTTTCTCCACCTTTCTAATTCGAACTACTGACATCATACAGGGTATGAATTGCTGCTGACAGATGCCTGTTTATACGGGTATTAATACTACTAGGATACAAGACTGTCTCTTTCGTTTCGTTCATTTTGCCTTATTCCTTATCCACCGGTTTCTGAATATTATCCTCATAGAAATCAAAGAAGAGCTGCTGCCGCGTGCCTCTTACGGCGTAGAACACATCCGACAGCTGTTTCCCCTTGCGCTTCACTTGCTTTTCTAACCATTCCGTAGTCAGCCCATGATTCTCCAGGTTCTTCTCCATGATGACGCCATCCATCACGAATTCCACCGGAAAATGTTGTGTCTTCGTAGGCAGCTTTAGATCCTTCTTCGTGACGAATTGGTACTCCTCTTTCTTCATTACCGACACCGTCCCGTTATCTTCCAGCACCGCATAAGCCACCTCTTCCATATTGAAAATCCCCATGCCCCGCAATACCTGAGCCAAGGTATCGAGTGTATATCTTAGCTTCTTCATGTTGTTCTCAAGAATCTCCCCGTTCTCGATCAGTACCGTAGGAGAACCCGAGATCCAGGTTCTTAATTTGCGGTTTTTCATAGCAATGTAGGATAGCAAAAAGGAAACGATGGTGACCACAATAAGTGCCAACAGGAAATACGATGTTTTTAACGATTCATTAAACGCCAGATTTCCCGCAATGGAGCCCAGCGTAATACTAGTCACAAAATCATGAAAGGTCATATTGGAGATCGTCTGCTTTCCCAGTAGCTTAGCTACCAATAAAAGCGCAAAAATCGAAAGTGCGGCCCGGAATAATATGTCCAAATAAGCATGCATGTTATTCATTCCTCCTCTCAATCATTGTTACCAAGCGGAGGTAGAAACAATCCCTGTCCGTTGGCGAGATCATTGAAAGAAGAACGGTTCTTGAATTGATTTCGCTTGCAGTATGCGATATATTAAAAACCAACCGACAGAGATGCTACTTAGCACACATCTGTCATTACAACAAAGAGGATGAAATATGATGCCTATTCCTTCCGATTATCCAAAACCAACCCGCTCCACGGCCAAAGACCTGGCATTATCCCAGTTGAAGAAGTGGATTATAGAAGGTACACTGCAGCCGGATGAGAAGCTTAACGATGCTGCGCTCGCCGCGGCAATTGGTGTGAGCAGAACACCGGTGCGGGAAGCCCTGCAATTGCTTGAGGCACAAGGACTAGTTCAGATGTTTCCAGGCAAAGATACACGCGTAACCACTATTGATAAGGATCATATCAATAAGCTGTATGCCCCCCTTGGGGTACTTCATGTCCTGGCTGTCGAAACGGCTGCCCAGCGGATTGAGCCTGAGCAAATCCAACAACTGCGTGAGCTGAATCGTTTGTTCACACAGTGCATCAAAGATAAAGATCTATATCAAGCACTGGAATATGATGAAGAATTCCATAACTTAATCATGGAAGCTGCCGATAATCCTTACATTGTTTCTTTCTGTTCTTCCTTGCAAATCCATATCCGTCGATTTAAATACTTTTTCCTGAAACAGCCTCTGGGCCAAACGCTGGCCGCAGCGAAAGAACATGAGCAAATTATTCAGGCTTTGGAAGAGCATGATTCAGACACCGCTGCCCGCATCGTGAAGCAGAATCTGTTACGCCCGCTTGCTGAATTCGAGCAAATATTATAAAAGACAGAATAGCCCCATTGGCTTTGCCCGGATATTTAAGATCCGGCAGCTCAATGGGGCTATACATTTTTCTAGAGTTTCTTTTCATAGATATCTATTGGATTACCTCGGTGATCCATACTACTGCTAATGATGATATATTCATTCTTGCTCCAGAATAGAGCTCCACTTTCATTTCCCTTTTGAACACAAAGTCTTACCTTGTCTACGTTCTCCTCCCGCAAGTTACACTCTATTAACTCCACTACTTGTCTTCCGATCCCTTGACCTTCATAATCCTTATGTATATCCGTATTCTCTTCCAATATCTCTTCATTCGTTAATGACGCTTTACCCATAACCACAAGATTATAAGATGGCTGAGAGTTCATCATTGACGTTTGAATTCCAATATTCTCTGGCGACATTGGTTCGCTAACGACTTCTAAAGTAATCAAATTTGGGACCTGCTTTCTACACATTTTATTAAAGTACAATTCTATAAAATGTGCAGAAAACCCTTCGTGTCCATGATTCATCTCGTTCTGCTAAAAGATTCCCGTCATTCACCGGCCTATACGGCAGGCTCCTGAACGGCTTCCTTTTCCGCTGATGGGTTCACATCGTTCCATACCGAGCTCTTGATCTCACGCCGCAGGGTAGGAGCAACCTCTTCGGCGAAACGTGCCGCCTGCTCGCGCTGTTCAGACTCCGTCAAGCCGTCCACGCTGATACTGAGCACCTGGTTGCCAAATGCCTTGTTATAACGAAGTATTTTCTCAATCACATGCTCGGCACTGCCGACCAGAATCGGACCGTTCTCGATATTGTCTTCGAGATCCCGGAAAGGCGACAGATCGTGCGGCGCCTTTAGTCTACCGTGGAACGCATCATAATAAGGCCGGAATTTCTTGATCGCTTCTTCGGTCGTATTGGCTATGAAAATAGCGCCGCCCGCGCCTGAGCCGATGACTGCCTTCGCGGGATCATGACCGTAAAAAGCCAACCGCTCGCGGTAATGCTCGATCAGCGCTGTGTACTTGGACTGGCGGTGGATCGTATTGGAGGAGAACAGGGGCTCGCCGTATTTGGCTGCCAGTTCAGTCGAATGCGTGCTTGAGGCGCTCCCGTGCCAGATCGGAATCGGCTGCTGGAACGGCCGCGGCTGTGTCGTGACATTCTCTAGAGGAGTGCGATAGCGCCCCTGCCAACTAACATTCTCCTCGTTCCATAACCTTTTTAATAGTGCATACCGTTCTGCAAGTGATTCCCACTGTTCTTCCTCAGTAATACCGAAGAGCGGGTAATGGCTCGCGTCGTTGCCTTTGCCGATGATCAGCTCGATCCGTCCGCCCGAAAGATGATCGAGTGTCGCATAATCCTCAGCCACCCGGACTGGGTCGAGTACGCTAAGCACCGTAACGGTCGTCAGCAGCCTAATACGAGAAGTTCTCGCAGCGATAGCAGTAAGGATAACCGGCGGCGATGAAGCGATAAAAGGCGCGCTATGTCGTTCGCCTACGCCGTAGGCGTCAAAGCCAAGCTCCTCGGCCAGCACCGCCTGCTTCAGCACGTTCTGGAATTTCTGCTGTGTAGTGAATGATTCTCCTGTCAGGGCGTTAGGCGTATTGAGCAGCAAGCTCATCAATGCGAATTTCATGTTCAGATGGCCTCCTTATGATGAAAATGGTATTGGATTAAAGCGGATAATGACAGGCTGCCGCATGGCCACTACCGATGTCGACAAGCTTCGGCTCCTCTTCCCAGCACCTTGCCGTAGCCACTGGACAGCGCGTATGAAATCTGCAGCCGGACGGCGGAGACATCGGCGAGGGGATTTCTCCTTGGATGGAGACAAACTCCCTTTTTCGACTGGGATCCGGCCAAGGAATGGACGCAATCAGCGCGGCTGTGTAGGGGTGGGCCGGGTGCTGGAACAATTCATCTGCTGGCGCGACCTCGACCAGCTTACCAAGATACATAACCCCGATCCGCGACGACACATGGCGGACGATGTTAAGACCGTGCGCAATAAATACATAGGTTAGGCCAAGCGTACTCTGGAGATTCTGCATCAAGTTGACGATCTGGGCCTGTACCGACACGTCAAGTGCGGATACAGCTTCGTCTGCCAGCACGAACTTCGGCTGTAAGGCAATTGCGCGGGCAATCCCGATCCGCTGGCGCTGTCCGCCTGAAAATTCATGCGGGTAGCGGTCAGCCCAAGCCGGGTTCAGACCCACTAACTGCAGCAGCTCTTCCACACGTTGTTTCCGCTGTGCAGCAGGCAGCGATTCATGCACGACTAACGGTTCAGCAATAGTCTCACCAATTGTCCATCTTGGGTTGACCGAGCCATATGGATCCTGGAAAATCATCTGCATATCCCGGCGGACATCACGGCGCCTCGCAGCGTTCATATCCGTCAAATCCTCACCGCTGAATAAGACGCGGCCAGCACTGGCCTGCTCCAGTTGAATCAGGACGCGCCCGAGCGTCGATTTGCCACTGCCGGATTCGCCGACAAGCCCGAAGGTCTCCCCTTTGCGAATCGTGAAGGAAACATCATCCACAGCATGGACGACGGCCTTGGTCAAGCCGAAGGGCCCTTTGACCGGATAATGCTTCGTTAATCCGGAAACCTCAAAAAGCGGTGGCGCCTTCGTTAGCGCTTCAGCTGCGATGCTTGGGAACGACGTTTTATGGGGCACAGCTATCGTCCCCCATGCACCCAGTAGTACTGTCCGGCGGTCCGCCACCTGATCGATGTCTTCACCGTTCAGAAGCTTATCCGTATGCCAGCAGGCTGCTTCATGGCCGTTCTCCCCAGCCAATGGCGGCACCTCAGTACGGCATTGGTCCGTAGCTAGCGGGCAGCGGGGATGAAACCGGCAGCCGGAAGGGAATTCCGCCACATTGGGCGGCGTTCCTTCAATAGTATACAGCGCCGCACTGCGGTCGCTGTCCATCGTCGTGATGGAACGCAGCAGCCCGGCAGTATAAGGATGATGCGGCTGCTGAAACAGGCGGGCTGCCGGTGCCTGCTCTACGATCCGTCCGGCATACATGACGATCATCCGATCAGCCATCTCCGCGGCGATCCCGAGATCGTGGGTAATCAGCAGAATGGACATTCCATATTCCGCCTTCAGTTCGTTCAGTAGCTTTAGAATCTGCGCCTGAATCGTGACATCGAGCGCTGTTGTCGGCTCATCCGCGATTAGAAGTTCCGGCCCGCAGGCGAGCGCCATGGCAATCATTGCCCGTTGGAGCATCCCCCCGGATAGCTCATTCGGGTATTGCGCCAGGCGTAGTTTCGGCTCCGGGAATCCAACGCGGCGAAGCAACTCCTCAGCATGTATTCGGGCTTCCTTTACACTGCGCTTGTCATGGCGACGAATCGTCTCCACTAGCTGAGCACCAATCGTAAAGACGGGATCGAACGCCGCCATCGGCTCCTGAAAGATCATCGCGATTTTCTTACCACGAATAGCCCGCAGCAAATTCTGGGGGAGCGTCGTTAACTCTTGGCCGTCCAGCTTAACACTGCCCGCCGCGATGCGCCCCCGGTCGAAATCGGTCAAGCGCATGATAGCTTTGGACGTAATCGTCTTGCCACTGCCGGATTCACCGACCAGACATACCGTCTCACCTCGGTCGATATCAAAGGAGACATCCGCGATCGGCACAAGTGTGCCGCCGGATGCCTGAAATTCTACCTTTAAGCTTTCGATTTCCAGCAAGGGCCCAGTCATATACTGCCTCCTTCCGCCAGTCAGGCGCTGGTTTTTCTCGGATCGAGCTTATCCCGCAGCCGGTCTCCGATGATGTTAATAGCCAGTACGAATAGCGCAATAGCAAGCCCCGGGAACGTACAAATCCACCAGGCCACCGTCAAATACCCGCGTCCCTGCGCCAGCACAGTGCCCCAGTCCGGAATTTCCTTGATGACCCCCAGACCCAGAAAGCTAAGTCCGGAGCCAGTTAGAATGGACGTTCCGATACCTAACGTCGCCATAACCAGAAACGGTGCCAGCGAGTTGGGCAGCACATGCTTGCGGAATATACGAAATCCCGTGCTCCCGATAGAACGAGAGGCTGTGACAAACGCCCGGTTCTTAACGCTAAGTACCTGGCTCCGCATCACCCTTGCATAGCGTGGAATCGTCCCTGCGGCTATCGCCAGTACGACGTTAATCAGGCTGGGCCCGATGGCTGCAGCAATCGCCAGTGCCAACAGAATCCCCGGTATCGTCATCAGAACCTCGATGATACGCATGATGACCTGATCAATCCATCCTCCGACATAACCGGAGAAAGCCCCGAGCACGCCACCGGTCAGGCCACCCACGATGACAGAAGCCAGACCGATGAGCAGCGAATCCCGGCTTCCGTAGACGATCAGACTGAACACATCTCTTCCGAAATAATCGGTTCCCAGTAAGTGCGTAGCGCTGGGCGGTTGCAGCAACTGGGCCGCATCCATCATCGTGGGAGAATAGGGTGCGACCCACCCCGGCACAATCGCACAAACGACCAGAAACAGCACAACCAATTCCGCAGCGTACAGGAACAAATCGGATACGCCGAGATGCCATGACCTTGCAGGCCGTTTTCTTTCGCTTTTCCACAGTGGCTTAAGTGCCGTTGCATCCTTCATTCCGGTTTCTCCCTTCTTCTATGCGACTTCTTAGGTCGACCGCCGAATGCGCGGATCAACTAACGAATACGAAATGTCTACCAGTACATTCACTGACACATAGATAATTGCGGTGAAAAAAACAACGCCTTGCACCACCGGTATATCCTTTGCCATGATTGCGTCAGCAAGGATGCGGCCGATCCCTTGCCGGGCGAACACCGTCTCGATCACGACCGTCCCGCTTAGCAGCTCGCCGATCATGACCCCAATCATCGTGAGCGCAGGAATTAGGGAATTGCGCAGCGCGTGACGGTACATGACCGCTCGCTCCGCAAGCCCTTTGGCGCGCAGGGTCAGAATGAACGGTTCGCTCAAGATCTCAAGCATCGTATTGCGGACCATCCGGACGATAAAACCTGCACCTACAAGCCCAAGCGCAATGCCAGGCAGCACGAGCGTTTTCCAGCTTCCAGAGCCCATCGCCGGAAACCAGCCCAGCTTAATGGAGAACAGCAACAGTAGCAAAATTCCCGTCCAAAATGACGGCATAGATATGCCGAACAGGCCGACAAACCGCGCCAACACATCAATGATGCCGTTCCGGTGGATCGCAGACAAGACGCCGAGAAGGATGCCAACCACGATGGAGACAACGGCGCTGACGAAAGTGAGCGCAAGCGTAGCCGGAACCTGCTCAAGGATTTTGGGCAGAACCGGAGCTTGTGTAATCCGCGACTGACCGAAATCTCCTTGCAGCAAATGGATGAAATAGCGGGAAAATTGCTCATAGAACGGCTGATCCAATCCGAGTTGGTGGCGTAAATCGGCAATCGCCTCAGGCGATGTCGCATTGCCATCCAGCATCTGTAGAACCGGATCACCGGGTAGTACATACATGATGAGGAAGACTAGCATCGACGAACCGACCACAACGAGTAGGGAAGTGAGCAGTCGTGTTAGAATGGTTCCGGCCATTTCCTTGGCCTCCTCCCCGGTTATTTATGGATGCTTACATCGTAAAATTGCGGGTACCCGAGTAGATCAAATTTCAGACCTTCGACCGTCTTCGGATGGGCTACCGTATAAGGGAATACATAGATTGGGAGGATAACCGCATGATCAATCAGATATTGCTGGATTTGGGTGTAGGCTTCTTTCCGATTCTCCAGATCAGACTCCTCTGAACCGAGATCAAGCAGCTTATCAATTTTAGGATCGGACAGATTCGACCAGTTCGTACCGCCTTTGGCGTATTCCTTACCGGATTGGAAAATGCTCCGCATGACGTCAGGATCAGCTTTCACCTGGGAATTTCCAAAAAGATCGAAGTTGCCTTCCTTCAGTGGTGTGCTCGTATCCTTCGTAATGTTGAGTGTCACATTGACGCCAATTGCTTTCAATTGCTGCTGGACGATCGCCGCAATGTCGTTACGCTTCTCACGGTTCGGAGAACCATCAAGATAACGAAGGATCAGCTTCTTGCCATCCTTTTCACGGATACCATCTGCACCTTTCTTCCAGCCTGCTTCATCCAACAACTGGTTTGCCTTGGCAAGATCGGGGTGGATCTTGTTCTCAAGCGTTGCGTCATATCCGAGCAACCCTGGTGTAATGGACGACCAAGCTCGGTCGTATGTACCGAGGTACAAGGTTTTGACGATGGTATCGACGTCGACCGCAAGCTGCACCGCTTGGCGTGCCTTGATATCACTCCAAATATCACTCTTCAAATTGAAATAGAGGGAGAAGGCTGTTCCGTTCGTGATCGCCTGATCCACCTGGAACTGAGGATCATTTTTAAGTGCGGCAATGTTCTGTGGTGGAACGGCTTCTGCAGCCAGCAGTTGCCCGCTTTGTACACTACCGATCCGTGTCGCCTCTTCCGGCACAATCTTGAACGTCAGTTTATCCAGATGCGACGGTCCTCTGTTATCTGCAGTTGGCGGCCCCCAGTTATAGTCCGAGTTCTTCTCCAGAGTGATTTCGTCGTTCTCCGTCCAACTAACAAATTTGAACGGCCCCGTGCCTACGGGATGCTTGCCATATTGATCACCATACTGCTGTAATGCCTGAGGTGAAGAGATGCCGAGGAATGCCGAGCTTAGCCCGCTAAGAAACGGCTCAAAGGGCTGGGACAGGATTAACCTGATGGTATAGTCATTCACCACCTCCGCCGATTCAAAAGGACCGATCAGGGATTTGGCTTGACCTCTAGCCGACGTCGTAATATGGTCAAAATTCGCTTTCACAGCCACAGCATTGAATGGCGTTCCATCTTGGAACTTGACGTCTTGGCGCAGCTTGAACGTATATGTCTTGCCGTCTTCCGATTTCGTCCACTCCGTTGCCAGCCAAGGCTGAAAGCTTCCATCCTGAAGCTGAACAACCAGGCTATCCGTGATATTTCGGAACACCCGGTGAGATACTGCAAATCCACTTGCTCCCGGATCAAGCGTGTCAGGAGATGTCGCCAGCGCATAAGTCAGCTCGCCACCTTCCACTGGCTTGGTAACCGTTGGAGCCGCTGCAGAAGAATCGGTAGAGCTAGTTGCTTCTCCGCCTTTGGCCGCGCAGCCTGCCAAGACCAGTGTCAATGCTGCCGTTAACGATACATAAGTCGCCCATTTAATAAACCGTTGTCTCTTCATACTCAGCTCCCCTTTTCTCTTAAACGTTTTAGTAGACTATGCACAACACTTACGCCTGCTGCAAAGTCAGCGCTTTACCATCCCACACTGTGCTGGGAATCTCACGCCGTAGAACTGGCATAACATCCTTAGCGAACCGCTCTATTTGCTCGAGCTGCTCGGATTCGCTTAATCCGTCCGCACCAATGCTTAGCACCTGATGTCCATAAGCACGGTGGTAAGTCAGCACCTTTTCGATGACACTCTCTGGACTGCCAACCAGCGTTGGACCATTCTCTACCGTATCTTCAAGGCTCTTGAACGGCGATTGATTATGCTTCGCGGAATCCGTCGAGCTGAATGTCTCATAATAAGGCTTATATCTACGGATCGCTTCTTCCTTCGTATCTGCCAAATATAGACTGCCACCACCCGCTCCGACGACAGCATCCTTCGGATCATGCCCGTAGTACTCCCAACGTTCGCGGTAATGGTCGATCAGCGCCTTGTACTTGGCCATCGGGTGAAAGCCATTTGACGAGAAGATCGGCTCCCCGTACTTCGCCGCAAGCTCGGTAGATAGTGGACTAGAGGCGCTGCCATGCCACACGGGAATCGATGGCTGGTAAGGCCGGGGTTGTGTCGTCACTTTATCCAGCGGTGTCCGGTAGCGTCCCTGCCAGGTGACATTTTCTTCGCTCCACAGCCGCTTGAGCAATTCATAGCGCTCAGCAAGGGATTCCCACTGCTCCTCTTCCTTAATTCCGAAAAGCGGATAGTGGCGCGGATCGTTACCTTTGCCAATAATCAGTTCAAGCCGTCCACCCGACAGATGATCCAGCGTGGCATAATCCTCGGCTACCCGCACGGGATCCAGTACACTCAGTACGGTCACTGTCGTAAGCAGGCGAATGCGACTGGTTCTGGCCGCAATTGCAGTTAGAACAACCGGTGGAGATGAGGATAAGAACGGCGCTCCGTGGCGTTCGCCTACGCCGTAAGCATCAAAGCCTAGCTTCTCAGCAAGCTCTGCCTGCTTTAGCACATTCTGAAATTTTTGTTGTGTGGTGAAGGTCTCACCCGTAAGAGCATTCGGAAGATTAAGCATCAGACTGAATAAAGCGAATTTCATGTGCTATCCCTCCTTCATATGATTTCACTAAAACATTATAATCCGGTTGTTTTAGTATGAATTATAAAGACTGTAGCATCCTTACATCCTCGCGTCCAATAGAGTTTTTCTAGTTTACATTCAGAAAATCTGATACAAGTCCCTATGTACTCGTTCCGCAGGTAAATTTCAGAAAAGCAAAATAGCCCTCAATCCATGGAATTCAGGAATGAGGGCTATTTTGCTTATTTTTATTTTCACAGCTACCTGACCGATTGCCGTTCACTGCTTAAACCTAGCGTCTGGGCTGTAGAAGTATGAATTTTCTGGATGAGTTCAGGATTATCCACTAGTGGCACACCATAAGAAGGGATCATTTCTTTTATTTTCGGTTCCCAGTCTTTTAGATGTTGCGGGAAGCATTTCTCGATCACTTCAAGCATGACAGAAACGGCAGTCGAAGCACCCGGAGAAGCGCCCAGCAATGCGGCAACCGATCCGTCACCGGCACAGACCACCTCCGTACCAAATTGTAGCGTTCCTTTACCGGCCGCAGTATCTTTAATGACCTGCACACGCTGGCCTGACACCAGTAGATCCCAGTCTTCGTTTTTGGCATTGGGGATGAACTCCCGCAGCTCTTCCATGCGCTTTTCTTTCGAAAGCATTACTTGCTGGATTAGATATTTGGTCAGGGATAGATTCTTGGCACCTGCCGCCAACATCGTTAGCACGTTATTGGGCTTTACTGAACCGAGCAAATCAAACATCGAACCGGTCTTCAAGAACTTAGGTGAGAATCCGGCAAACGGTCCAAAGAGTAGTGATTTTTTATTATCGATAAATCTGGTGTCTAGATGCGGAACAGACATTGGCGGTGCACCAACCTTAGCTTTACCGTAGACTTTGGCATGATGCTGGGCTACAACCTCTGGGTTATTACACACCATGAAGAGCCCACTGATCGGGAATCCTCCAATATGTTTGCTTTCAGGGATACCGGATTTTTGCAGTAAAGGAAGACTTCCTCCCCCGCCGCCGATAAAGACAAATTTCGCCGTGCGGCGTTCAACTTGACCGCTATCATTCCGCACCTTCAATTCCCACAAGCCATTGCTGGTCCGTTTAATATCTTCGACGCCATGCTTGTAATGAATATCAACGTTCTTACTCTTTAAATGGTTGAACAGCATACGCGTTAAAGCGCCAAAGTTAACATCCGTACCAGAGTCGATTTTAGTTGCTGCGATCGGTTCATCCAATGGACGGTCCTTCATAATAAGCGGTATCCATTGCTGCAATTGTTCCCGATCTTCGGAGAACTCCATACCTTGAAACAATGGGTGGTTTGAGAGCGCTTTAAAACGCTGCTTCAGGAACGCTACATTCTTCTCTCCGAGTACCATACTCATGTGTGGCAATGGCATAATAAAGTCTTGCGGATTACGAATCAGATCACGGTTCACAAGATAAGACCAAAACTGCATGGAATCTTGAAAGTGTTCATTCACGATAACAGCCTTGCTGATATCTATGGTTCCGTCCGGTTTTTCGGTGGTGTAGTTAAGCTCGCACAGTGCAGCATGCCCCGTTCCCGCATTATTCCATTCGTTGGAGCTTTCCTCTCCTGCGCTAGCCAGCTTCTCAAACACTGTAATTTTCCAATCAGGTACTAATTCTTTCAACAATGTCCCCAACGTCGCACTCATGATTCCGGCACCAATTAAAATAACGTCTGTTTCGGTTTGTCTGCTGCTCATGTTTACCGCCCTTACACGTTAGTATTATCTTCTCAATTATAACCTGCACCTAGTATATCACTTTTAATTTTATAGATTAAGTTAGTTACTATTATATGACAGGCATTTGTTATTTAAAAGCTGGGAATTTCCTTGGGACTGCCTTTTTATAATAATCTTAAGGAGGACATTATTTTGCCTAAGTTAATTGGTGCAGCAGCAGTTATCTTGGATTTCGAAGGAAGAGTGTTGTTGGTAAAACACAGCTATGGAAAAAACAATTGGGAATTACCCGGCGGGAAAACTGAAGATAACGAGTCTGCGGAGGAAACTGCAAAAAGAGAAGTATATGAAGAAGTAGGGTTATACGTGGGAATAAGGCGATTAACAGGTATTTACTACGACCCCGACTATGACATGCATCATTTCGTATTCATTGCCAAGAATGAGAGTGAACGGGCACCCCAACCAAGTTCACCTGAAATTTTAGAATGTAGATTCTACTCAAGAGATGATCTTCCTAGACCGATAAGTGATTTCACATGTAAACGTATAGAGGATGCATTAAATGATGATAGACAGCAGCTATTCCAGATTATTGGGCCAAGAAAATGGAGTGAGTAGCAGTCGTTGTAAAGCCCATTATCCATTCAGCGAAATCGCGATAGGGTGCCATCATTGTGGTAAGAACCTCTCCTTATTTATCAAAAAAAGTGGAGTGCCTATCGGCCGTAAAGCCTGAGGCAATCCACTTTTCCATTGTGAGAAAGTCTAATATTACTGGTCATTCTTAGCTGAAAAGCGAATATTAACTGTTGTTCCATTACCTTTAGAACTTTTATAAAGAATCTCTCCATCATATTTTGCCACGATATTAAAACAGATCATTAACCCTAAACCTGTTCCATTACTTTTTATTGAATAAAAAGGAGTGCCTAACAACTTAACCTCAGCTTCTGACATTCCACTGCCTTCATCGATGATTTTTATCTCGACAAAATTATTATTTCTCTTGGCTATAACAGTTACGGATTTACCCACATCCGAAGCTTCTAAAGCATTTTTTATTAAATTAATGAGCAACTGCTTAAACTCAATTTTATTTATCGAAATAATGCAATCGTCATCTACATTTATATGAATCTGGTTATCAGATAGCATGGCATACGAATTGAGCAGACCAGAGACACTCTGTAGAACTTCCTTCACATCGACTTTCTCTGTTGTCTGGTCTCCATTCGGTTTGGAGAGTGTGAGAAATTGCGAGATAATTTGTTCTACTGTGTTTAATTCATCTATCATTAATTTGAACTTGCTTTTGATAGGATCACTAAATGAAGAATCTGCTTTGTAAAACTGCAAAAAACCTCTAACCACAGTTATTGGATTTCTAATTTCATGTGCCACAGCCGCTGTTAAATGTGCCACCATCTTTAACCGTTCAGATTGCTGTAATTGTTCATAATAAACTTGCTGACTTCGCATTCTTTTAAATGATAGATAAAAAATAAGAAATAATAAGGCTTGGGTGGCTATTATATTAATAAGATTACCTATGCTATCTTGATGTAAATATGCATATAGATTACCTCTATTAATATCAATCAAGAAGATATAACTAAAAGTAAGTGCTATCAATATCCCATTTAAAATAAAAGAAAAATAAAACAGCTTTAAATCATAAAATAGAATAGAAAGAGCAGGAATGAGGCAAATAAAAATATAGGTAGTCCAAGTCTGAGGGTATAAAAAGAAAAGAAGATAGAAATAAGCAAATGCTAATAGAATAATGATCTTTCTGAGTAGATGAGTTTCATACTTAGGGTAGACCAACAAAGAAACAGATACAAAGATTACACACAAAACGTGTAAAATGTATCCAAAAGTAATCCTATCGAGCTCTGTTGTAGAAAGTATTAATCCAGCAACCATAAGAACGATGATCATTAACATTACAATATAATATGTTTTTCGACTCACCGCACTGTACAATTCTTTCATGAATTCACCACATAATTTAATTTCTAATATATTAATTATATCAGCGAGTTTCTTAAAATGGTAATAAAACTACATGAATCGACCTATTTCAATCTATTAATGATTCCATCAGCTCAAAGAAATAGCGGGATTCATGAGTCGTATTAAGACTGTACCAGGCTTCTAATGTATTTGAAGAAAACACATCCAGAGCTCTCAAAACATGAACAGAAAACTCCAACGGAGCCGTTCCAGATGCAGTGATCAGATTTCCATCCGTTACAGCCGACTCCATTTGGTAATACATTTCGCCTGTGTAAGTAGGACATATCATTTTAAGATATCCCAGATCATTGCTTGTATGTCCACGTGAGTCCAGTAATCCGATCTGGGCAAGGCCCACTGTAGCGCCACAAATGGCTGCAACTAATGTACCTTCCTGTAAACACCCCTCGGCGATTTTTAAAATGGGCTCATGAATGGCTTCTGTCCATGTCTCTCCACCGGGTAGAATCAAGATATCTGTGCTTTCAATGCTGCACTCATCTAGCTTGATATCAGGCAGTATTTTCAATCCGCCCATTGTTGTTACCAGCGTCTTTTCAATGCCCACGGTAACTATTTTTGATGAGGCCAGCCCTTTTTCATAATATCTTCCCGAATTCAGTTCGGCTGTTAAGTAACCGATCTCCCAATCTGCCATTGTGTCAAATACATAAAGATATACCGTATGATTCATTTTCAAGTTCTCCTTATTTTACAATTCATTCAGTGATACCAACCCTCCGTCGGTGATCAATGATTATCATCATTATAAAAAAGCTTCACTGACATCTGCTGTCAGTGAAGCTTTTAAAGCTGATATTTCATTAACCCAACGTAACCGTGTACACGGTTATCAGCTCAATCTACTCTTATTCCAATATTACCGAATTGCTCTCCCTGCTGCATTCTGTGAAATGCCTCGGCAGTATCTTGTAAAGGATATACTCGATCAATGATAGGCCGAAGACAGTGGCGTTCCATGAATTGAAGCATATCAGCAAACTCTTCACCGCTTCCCATAGAGGTACCGATGATACTAATTTGCGGAAAAAATATGGACCGTACCGGGATCTCGATTCGATCTCCCGAGCTTGCGCCAAACGTGACAATACGTCCATTGGGTTTAATAATATCAAAGTAATGCGGGAATGTCGCAGGTCCGATGCTGTCGAGGATGAGATCCACGGTGTCTCCATTTAAACTTTCCTTCCAATCACCGTTGCTGTCAAATGCATGGTTAGCCCCATGTGACAGGGCAGCTTGTCTTTTCGCCTCACTACGTGATGTGACACTGACACGTGCACCCGCCGCTAAAGCCATCATCATGGCATAAGTTGCAACGCCACCACCAATGCCAGGAATAAGGACGTGCTCCCCTTGCTGTAAGCGGCCTTTCGTGAATAGAGCGCGATAGGCGGTCAAGGCAGACAGAGGTAGCACGCCCGCTTCTTCCCAAGACAGGTACGCTGGCTTACTGATGACAATTTCCGCAGGAATGATAATAGACTCGGCGAATGTGCCTTCTGTAGGACCGCCCACAATGGCTGGAATTTGCGGAACATTGTCGACGGATTCCCATCCGAGACATGGATTAATGATGACATCAGCACCCACTGTATGGTTGGATACTCCTTTACCCACTGCTTCAATTCTGCCCGCGCCATCAGAACCAATAATCAGAGGGGCATCTTGTTCTGTCCGACCTGCCATAATGAACAAATCCCTATGGTTCAGCCCTGCAGCCTTTATCCTTACTTTCACTTCTCCAGCCCCCGGCTGTTTGTCTGTAACATCTTTATATTCCAAGCCCTTCAGGCCACTTTGTCCAGCGTGTATAATTGCTTTCATTTTGATTGCTCCTTTAATCGTTGTTAATGAATATATATTGAATTGTACATAGAGGATATAATCCAGTAAAATGATCAAAAATGAAGGCGACTATCATAAAGAATCATACCAGGCAGGTGGCATGGAAATGGAAAGTGGAGATTTGAGAATATTTCAAGCCGTTGCACGCGAGGGCACCATAACCAAGGCCGCGCAAGCCTTGAACTATGTCCAGTCCAATGTGACGAGCCGGATTCAGCAGCTTGAGGCTGAGCTGAAGCTCCCTCTTTTTCGTCGATCTAATCGGGGGATGACACTAACAGCGGCAGGTAAGAACCTGCTAGAATATACAGATAAAATACTGACGCTGATGGACGAGGCTGTGAAATCTACACAATACTCGGAACATCCGGCGGGCCTTCTCCGCTTAGGTTCTGTCGAAACGACAGCGGTTATTCACCTGACCCCTCTTCTGACCGAGTATCATTTACGATATCCCGATGTCAATCTATCCCTGGTAACTGGTGAAACGCATGGTCTCTTACAAAAGGTGCTTGATTACGAACTAGATGGAGCCTTTGTGTATGGACCCATTGACCAGCCTGATATAGATCATATTGTGGCTTTCGACGAGGAGTTGGTGCTGATCTCGCAACCGGGCAAGAGCGACATGCACAAATTACTTACGAAGCCGATGTTGTTCTTCGACGTTGGATGTACACACCGGGCAAAGGCTGAGCGCTTCCTTAACGAAAGCGGGATAAGTTCTTATCAGATTATGGAATTCGGAACGCTAGAAGTGATTCTAAGTGGGGTGGCCGCTGGACTAGGCGTGTCTATGCTACCAGAGTCGTCGATTACCAAGGCGGAAGAGGCGGGAGCCATCGCTTCCCACCGTTTGCCCGAAGGGTACCGGGATTTGCAGGTATGGTTTGTGCATCGCCGGGACTCCGTCTTCTCCAGTGCGTTATCAAGATTACTACAAATGATTGAGCAGGCTTAGACATTCATAGCGTACTGAGATTTAATTACTATACAAACGACACTGGTCGTCATTATTCTTATAAATAAGGCCCGTATCAGCTGTATAACCAGCTAATCGGGCCTTTTAGTTATTGATACAGCCAAATCCCCGAAACGGTCATAACCGCCGGCAGCACAGATTCATCTACGGCTACATTGTCATACCAGCCACCCACCGCAAGGTTAAGTAGCAGATAAAAAGGCTGGTCAAAAGGCGTCACGCCTGGCTCCAGTCGATGCTCCGCGAAACAATGCCCGTCTACCAGCCATCGCATCTTATCAGCATCCCATTCTAGCGCATAATCACGGAACTCGTTAATCGTTCCGTCTTCTAATTGGTGGGAAAATTCCTCGACGACTTTATGTTCCCAGTCCTTGCCGTAGTGCAGCGTGCCGAAGATTTGCTGGGGCAAACGACCTTTCGCTTCCAGAATATCAATCTCACCAGAGGCGGGCCAAGGTCCGTAAGCCTGATGCTGCGGAAGCAGCCAGATGGCAGGCCATATCCCCTGCCCTACAGGAAGCTTTGCACGTACGACTAGCTTACCGTAGCAGAAAGAAAAATGGTCCTTTGTATCCAAACGGGCCGAGGTATATGCAAACTGCCGTCCCGTTAGTTCTATGCTTTCACTACGCGCGCACAAGTTCAAGCCAAATTCATCGAAATACAGATTGCTGGAATGATCACTATAAAACTGCTGCTCGTTGTTACCCCAACCCGTATCTATAGGATTGCCATGGTCATCAAGCAAGTCATTCCCGATGGCAATATTCCACTCTTTCAAATCAGCATTTTGCCTTAAGAAATTCTGCTCCCATACAAGCTTGTTCATCTTTTGCACACTCCCTTCATTTAATCACAGCATACTTATTTTCTGCGCCTAATCAACCAAATCTAAAAAAATGGGATAGGGTCCATAATCATGGGCTTTTTTTCCTATGCACATTTTCATACGATGAAATAGAAAGGGGGACGAAACATGTTCCAATACAGAACGGGACAAATGAAAGCGCTTCTTAAGCAGTGGCAATTGCAAAGCATGGTCATTCCGGGAATCATCTGGATGTTTATTTTTTGTTATATCCCCATGTTTTGGCTCATTATTGCCTTTATGGATTACAGCATCGCTAAGCCCTTATTTGATTCACCGTTTGTCGGGCTGAAGCACTTTCAGGATTTTTTGTCGGATGAGCGCTTCTGGCGTTCAATCCGTAATACCCTGGGGATGAGCAGCATCAAGCTGATCTTGGGCTTTCCCATTCCTATCTTGTTTGCCTTACTGCTTAATGAAATACGGAGCCTTCGATTTAAGCGTACGGTTCAAACCATTTCGTACCTGCCGCACTTTATTGCCTGGACGATTTTTGGGGGGATTGCGCTCAACTGGCTGGGCGAGGGTGGTGTGATCAATCAGTTGATGATGGCAATCGGAGTCCAGGAACGCGAAATTCTATTTAACAGCGAACCTAAGTACTTTTGGTGGATTACCTTCTTCACTGATACGCTGAAAGAAACAGGCTGGAGCGCCATTATCTACATAGCAGCAATATCCGGTATTGATCCGGGGCTGTACGAAGCGGCCGAGCTAGATGGCGCAAATCGGTGGCAGCGGATGTGGCATATCACCATTCAGAGCATACGTCCCACCATCGCTATTCTGTTCATCCTCGCTGTTGCCGGAATACTCGGCAGTAACTTTGAGCAGATCTTTATGTTGAAGAACAACATGAACATGCGAATGGCGGAGAGCCTGGACTTGTACATCTACAACATGGGGTTGGTATCCGGGCGTCATTCCTTCTCAACAGCCGTCCTGTTCGCCCGCTCAATTGTGGCGCTAGGTTTGCTATTTTTGGCTAATTCTACTGCCAAAAAACTTACCGGCGATAGCATTTTTTAAAAGGGGGAGGACAGAGGAATGGAAAGAAGCAGAAGGTTTCGGCATATTGGATTATTTGAGGTCTGCAACACCCTGCTGATGCTGGCGGTTTGCTTTTTAACACTTTATCCGATGTGGTTTGTATTCGTTAACTCGCTTAACTCGCCGCAGCAGGCGTCGCTGGGTACCGTCAATTGGTTTCCCAAAGAATTATCGCTGGCCAGCTATAGTGTTGTATTCAATGATAAGACGATGATGAATGGTTTTTACATCACTACTCTGCGCACGGTGGTCGGGACAGCGACACATGTACTGTTTACCGCCATTATCGCTTACGGATTGAGCAAGTCCAATTTGATTGGCCGCAAGGCGTATATGAAAATCGCTTTGGTTACAATGCTGTTCTCAGGCGGGCTGATCCCCTCGTTTATTCTCATGACGAAGCTGGGCTTGTACGATAGTTTCTGGGTGTTTATCATTCCTTCCATGTACACTTTTTTTAATATGGTCATTTTCATGAGCTTCTTCCGCACCATTCCTGACAGCCTGGAGGAATCCGCAAAGGTAGACGGCGCTTCCGACTATGGCGTCTTATTCAGAATCGTATTGCCCAATAGCATGGCTGTTATTGCGACCATATCGCTATTTTCAGCCGTCTATCATTGGAACGATTATTACCAGGGTGTCATTTACATCCGCTCACAGAACCTATTGCCGCTGCAGACTATGTTGTACAAAATCATTGCAGAGAATTCCATGTCGTTCATGCAGCAGCAAGCGATGGCACAATTCGGCGCAAGATTGCCCGGCAACTCTATCAAATTTGCATCCATGATGGTGGCCACACTGCCTATTCTGGTCGTGTATCCTTTCATTCAACGCTATCTGGTCAAAGGCGTGATGATTGGGGCTATTAAAGGGTAGGTAAAATACAAAAATTCAGCAGAAAAGAAAGGATGATCCTGTCATGAAACGCAATTTTCTCAAGCCAGGCTTGACCCTTGTTCTAGCTACATCCTTAGCGCTAAGTATGGCCGCGTGTAGCAATTCATCGAGCGAAAGCAGCCCGACCCCACAACCCACGGATAGTACGCAGCCGCCGAGTGAAACAAAGCTCAATCCCGAGGAGCCTGCATGGGAGCTGGATACCAGCCCCGTAGATTTGACTTGGTTCGTAGGTGCTAACTGGTACGGTCAAACCTGGGGGGATAGCTTAGCCTCCAAGTATGTTACGGAAAAGACAGGCGTTAACATCAAGCTGGAAGTACCCTCCGGCGAAGCGAATGAGCATGTTACCTTGATGATGACCTCCGGCAAGCTACCAGACTTAATCTCTATGGGTTCTTGGGAAAACGCTGTCAAAAAGCTATGGGAAGGGGATCATGTATATGCCTTAAATGAATTGGCTGATCAGTATGATCCCTACTTCTTTAAGGTAGCTGGCGAAGGATCACTGAAGTGGTATCGTCAAGAGAATGGCAATACTTATGCCGTGCCAAATGATTCTTACAGCCCCACTCTGATGCATGAAACCGGCATGACTGCTGCCAACCAGACCTTCCTGGTACGGAAAGATCTATATGAGGAGATGGGCAGCCCGGATCTGAGTACCCCGGAAGGCTTTTTGAACGCACTGCAATTGTTAAAGGATAAGTATCCACAGTATAAAGGTCAGCCTATCAGCCCCTTCTTCGCACAAGGGAATGTCCCTTACGGGATGACTGAATTTCTGCAGAACCTGTTGGCCGTCCCGCATGAGAAAGACGGGAAAGTAAACGACCGTGTTACCGATCCCGATTATATCGCTTGGTTGAAAACCTTCCGCACGGCTTACGAGCGCGGGCTGATTAACGTAGATTTCCTGGTAGATTCCGATACTCAGGTAGAGGAAAAAACAAACAACGCCCGTTATTTCATGATGGTCCGCGAGTGGAACGGGATGGCAGCAGTCAACCCGACGCTGGCTGCAAGCGCCAATCCAGACTCCTACTACATCGCAGTCGATGGGCCTAAGAACAGCAAGGGTGACAGTCCTAAGCTATTCCCTGGCAACATGGACGGCTGGATGGTAACGATGATTAGCAAATCTACCAAAAACCCTGAGCGGGCTATCCGCTTCTTGACCTATCTGGCCAGCGAAGAAGGCCAGCGCGATTTATTCCTTGGTAAAGAAGGCGAAACATGGGAGATGGTGGGTGACAAGCCGCAGTTGAAGGCTGAAATGGTTGATTTGCAGGAAAACGATATCGAGAAAATGGAGAAGCAGTATGGCATTCTGGATACCTATTGGATGATGCGTAACCCTGTAATCATTAATCAGTGGAGACCGGCGAAAGCTCCTGTCCTTAAGCAAATGGAAGACTTCGCCAATGAGCGGGCTGATATTGATAGCGGTATCTACAAAGGTCTTGATCCACAAGGCGATTCTGATGTAGCCGTGTCCTGGGCCCGTATTGCTCAGAATTGGGAAGAAGTGATGCCTGAGCTGATTACGGCCAAGAATGAGGCTGAGTTTGATAAAGTTTTTGATAATTTCCTTGACCGCCGTAGCAGTTATGGCTTTGATAAGGTGATGGAACACCGGCAGACGGAATTAGACGCGCGAAAGGCCAAAATGGCAGAGTAACATGCTTGTATTAAGATTGCTACCGGTCACCGGAATGGTGGCCGGTATTCCCTTCTTCTGGGGTTCTAACCATTTGACACACAGCCTATTTACCTACCGGACGGTTTGTAATATATGGTATATTACAAGAGTAGGGAGGCTATTTGAATGACGTATCTGCTGACCAAAGTGAAGAAGCTTTACCGCAATTCGCGTATATCCAAGAAATTATTTCTAGCCTTTAGTATGCTGATTGTCATCCCTGGGATTTTGGTATCCCTTTTATTTATCCGCACACAGGAGAACCAGTTATACAAGGATGCAATGGCCACCGGCAGCAGTCATGTCTCACGGCTTAACGAACAGCTGCGCAGCAGACTGGGCATTATTGAGAGCGCTTCCTCTACTGCGCTGAATCAAAAGGCATTTGTAGATTTTATTCACTCCAACATGCGCGGGGATGGCCTGCGTCTTGTGAAATTCAGACAAAATCAATTTGAGCAGATGCATAATATTATTCAAAGCCATGAGATGATCAGTGAACTCAGCTTCTATGTCGATAACCCAAATCTGTTTGAGATTTGGCCCGAAATCTATCATTATGACAAGTTCTGGCCGCAGAACTATTGGGTGACGCTACGGGAGGAAGGCGGCGCGGCACACCGCTTATTCGCTTTTAAAAATGGCGAGCATACGCTGTCCTATTACCGGCTGGTACGCCTTCAGGGGCAACAGCAGAAACTCCCCACTATTATGGAGGTTCGCACCCCGCATAGCGTGTTTTTCAGCGACCTCTTCGAGGAGAACGGCGGAGATTTTTTCTCTGTGGTGATGGACGGAAGTAATCCTGCTCGGAATGTATATAATCCCCGGCATGTGTTTCCTCAAACGACTGGGAACGAGCTAAACGAGATTCTTGGCAGCATCCACCAGCGGCTGGATGTACTACAGCAGAATAGCCCTATTAAGGTCAGTGTAGGGGATCATACTTACTATGCACTCTATCGCTACATCGCTCCACTGAACGCCTATGTGGTGGATATCGCCTCCCATCAAGACTTGATGAAGGGTCCGCGAAGCTGGTATCTACTCGTAGTAGCAATCACATTATGTGTGCTGCTGTTGATGCTGCTGCTCGTTTCGCATACCACCCGGCGCATTTTCCGCCGGTTAGACAGGGTGCTGGTTTCTATGCGCAAGGTGCGACAAGGTCAACTGGATGCAAAAATTAATACCGGCCTTGGTGAAAATGAACCCGGCGATGAAATCGACGAGGTGGCCGTTAGCTACAATAGTATGCTAGATGAGATCAAACAGCTGATGACACAGGTGGTGGATAAGCAGCTAATCGCCAAAAACGCACAGCTACACTCGCTGCATTCGCAGATTAACTCTCACTTTTTGTATAACGCGCTGGAATCAATCCGAATGCTGGCAGAGGTTCAGCGGCAACCAGCAATCGCCGACGCGTTGGTGTCATTAGGCTCGCAGCTACGATACAGCATGCAGTGGCGCAGCGATACAGTTGCCCTTAGCGAAGAACTGTCCAACATACACAGCTATGTCCGCTTCATAAACTTTATGGAAGGCGGCAACATCGTATTGACGGCGGATCTTCCTCAGGAGGTACTGCGCTATACGATTCCTAAAATGTGCATGCAGCCCATCGTCGAGAATGCCGTTCATCACGCAGCGCCTTCGGGCGGCAGTGTACACATCCAAATTACCGTATCCGTAGAAAATAACAGCCTGCTGCTAATCCAGATACGAGATGACGGCGCAGGTGTTGACCCTGAGATGCTAGCCAGCTTACAGGCTGTATTACGCGGCGAATCTGATAAACCAATCGTTACTAGCAAAAACGGACTGGGTCTGGAGAACGTGCATAAGCGTTTACAGCTTCATTACGGCCAGGGCTGTGGCCTTTGGATTGACAGCGTGCAGGGCGACTATACCTGTGTAACTATACGATTGCCATGGGAAAATGTGAATCTTGGAGGATGGTAGAGCATGATCAATATTCTGATTGTGGACGATCAAAAGCATATTCGCGATGGGCTGCAGGCCATGCTGCGCCAATTTCCTCTGCAGCTTGATAACATTTACTGTGCCGTAAACGGGATTGAGGCACTGGAAATATTGCGTCAGCACGTCATCCAACTGGTGATTACCGATATCCGAATGCCCGATATGGATGGACTGACGCTAATGGCGCAGACCAAAGAGGAGCACATCGAGGTCGATTTCCTGATTATTAGCGGCTATAGCGATTTTGCCTATGCGCAAAGGGCCATCGGGCTTGGGGCCAAAGGCTACCTGCTCAAGCCTGTGAAACGCGAAGATCTGCAGACCGCCGTGGAGCATGTAGAGCAGGAAATACGAACACGGCAGGCGCTCTCGCGCAATATGGAGCATATCTCGCGCCGCGCCCAAGAAACAGACCGCAAAGAGCTAAGTATGTACATGCAGGGCGCGATGAGCGATGAGGCATGGGTGCTCCAGACCCAGGGGCAGAATCCAGAGCTGTGGCAGAATTACCGCCTGTGTCTGCTGCGAGAGGAGCTATGGATTAATCAACCGGGAGCCGACAGTAGCCACAGCATAGAATCCATTGCCTACCGTGTATATGGCAGTGAGGGATGTATATGCCTGCAACACCGCCCGTACCTGATCCTCGCAGTGGATGCGGCTGTAGATCCAGCATCCTTCCCCGCCGCCCTCAAGGCAGCGCAGAAGGATGCCATTACTGCCATGACCGGTCCGCAGCTAGGATTAAAAGAGCTGCCTAATAGTTATACACAAGCTTTAGAGCTATATCACCACAGTTACCTTTTTCCAGAACGAAACTGCATTCTGCCAACACATATGGAGCGGCTAGAGCAGCAATGGGAGCTTCCCTATGAGGAGCTATATGCCCTGTTTCAGCTAATCGGCACCAAGAACAGCGGTACAATCACCCAGGGCATTTCCAAGGTGTTTCACAAAGATACCCTACAACGCTATCACATTCGCTACACACAGCAGTTATCGCGTGCCATTGTACAGATGCTGGAGGAATATGTGCGAGTGATCCGACCGTATATGGGGGAAGAAACGCTGGACATCGAATGCTTGCGTAATCTATTTGATTATCATGGCATTCGCGATTATATTCAGGCGCTGCAACAACAGCTGCTTCGGCTGAACCAGTTCTATTATGAATATAAGTGCAGCTATCGCAACACGCAGGATTTGAATGAAGCCATACGTTTTATACACGAAAGCTATCATAAACCGCTAGACCTCGCGATGGTGTCCAACCACGTGTCGCTTAATTATGCCTATTTTTCAAACCTGTTCAAGAAGAATATCGGTAAAGGCTTTGCAGAATACCTGCGCGATGTGCGCCTCGATAAAGCACGGCGTCTGCTGGCCGAAACTGACCATAAAATCGTGGAGATAGCCACCATGGTCGGGTATGAAAGCTACAAGAGCTTTACACGGACCTTTCGGGAAGTCATGGACATGCAACCCACAGAATATCGGCAACTGATGCGTCGCAAGTATGATCGTGAAGGAGAATACCAGGATACAGCTCTATAAATCGGGCGGTATCCTTGCTTGGAACGAGCAAATATCATCAAAAGCCAAAAAAATGGGTTATAACAAAAATTATTGTACCTTTAACCCCATTATTACATTCGATAGAATAAAGATGTCACTAATTGAAAGCGGTTTCGAATTCTAATATTTTATTACAGGAGGATAAGTATGACGAGACTTTACAAAACGGAACACAGGTTGATGCACAAGATATTGAGTTTGTTCTTAGCAGTAGTACTGCTGGCTGGCGTCGGCCTATTGCCAACTTCAAAGGTTCAGGCAGCAGGAACGACCGTTACCTCTATGGATTATTTTTCAGCAGCAGACGGACCTGTCATCTCCCAATCAGGGGTTGGGCAAGCTAGCTTCGGTTTTGTCATGCCTATATTCAATGGAGGCTCTGCGACCTGGAATACTGTTTCAGATGATGTAGGCGTAAATGTGAAAGTAGCTGGCAACTGGGTTGATATTGATAGCGCCGGTGGCTACACCTATAACCAAAACTGGGGGCACTGGAGCGACGGCGGCTTGAACGGCTATTGGTTCACTCTCTCCGCAACAACTGAGATTCAGTTATTCTCCAAAGCTACTGGAGTTACCCTTGATTACACCCTTGTTTTTCAAAACATAAACAAAACAAATATCACTGCCATGGCACCCACACAAGGGCCGCAGATTACAGCAGGTTTCACAGGCAGTGCAGGCTTTACCTATCCCACCTTCAACAATGATCCGTCCATAACCTATCAAGCTGTGGCTGATGATTTGAAGGTGTTCGTAAAACCTGTAAACAGCAGTACATGGATTGATATTAACAATAACGCAGCCAGCGGCTGGATCTATGATAACAACTTTGGACAATTCACCGAAGGCGGCGGTGGCTATTGGTTTACTGTAACGGAGTCTATGAACGTCAAATTAGAGTCGAAAACTTCCTCGGCTAACGTCGTTTATACGATCACTTTTAATGAACCTGTAAGAAATTCGTATGTGCTTACTCCCTATGATGGAACAACCTACACAGCAGATGTAAACGGCGTCATAGGCGTACCACTGCCCAAGATTGATGGAGGAGCGCCAATCGGCACCGAGCTTGGAAAATACGTATACCAGATTAACATTAACGGACAATGGGTGGCTATGAGTGACTCCAGTCAGAGCCGATTCGTATACGCCGCGAATGGCTACAACCACATGTCCGATGCCAATCAATGGGGGTACTGGGCTGACTATATCTACGGACTCTGGTTCCAACCGATCCAGGAGGATATGCAGATCCGCATCGGCTATCCATTGAATGGTCAAGCGGGCGGCAGTGTGGGAAATAATTTCGTCTACTATACCTTTATTGGCAATCCAAATGCCCCACGTCCGGATGTATCCGACCATGATGACATTGTCATCGGAACACCAACCGATCCGACGATCGCCGGCATGAATCTTATTTGGCAGGATGAATTCAACGGAACGTCGCTCGATATGAGCAAATGGAATTATGAACAAGGCTATTACATCAGCAACGATCCTCATAGCTGGGGTTGGGGAAATGCGGAGCTGCAGCACTATACAGACAGTCCACAAAATATATTTGTAGAAGATGGAAAGCTGAACATCAGAGTCTTGCACGATTCCAAATCCTTTCCACAGGACCCTAACCGGTTCGCACAATACTCCTCTGGTAAAATCAACACCAAAGATCATCTGTCCTTCCAGTACGGAAGAGTAGATATTCGTGCCAAGCTGCCTACAGGCAATGGCGTCTGGCCAGCACTTTGGATGCTCCCAGAAGATTCCGCATATGGTGCATGGGCTGCATCCGGTGAAATTGATATTATGGAAGCCAAAGGACGTTTGCCAGGCACAACCAGCGGCGCCATACACTTTGGCGGACAATGGCCGGTTAACAGATATATTGCGGGTGAATATCACTTCCCTGAAGGCCAGACCTTCGCGAATGACTATCGTGTGTATTCCATGGTCTGGGAAGAAGATAACATGAAATGGTACGTGGACGGCAATTTCTTCTTCAAAGTCAGCAGAGATCAATGGTATTCCACAGCCGCACCCAACAGTCCAAACGCCCCATTCGATAAGCCATTCTACCTCATTATGAATCTGGCGATCGGTGGATACTTTGATAATTTAAATACCCCAGATCCGTCTGATATCCCTGCAACGATGCAGGTCGATTATGTACGTGTGTATAAAGAAGGAAACAGCGAGAATCCGGGTAACAACGTACCGGTTACCGGTGTAACGCTTAATCAGACCAACGCACAGGTGGAAGTCGGAAAGACTGTACAGCTGAACGCGAGTGTAGCCCCGTCCAATGCAACCAATAAACAGGTCACTTGGAGCGTGTCAGGCAACAGCATCGCTTCCGTGAGCCAAAACGGTACCGTGACCGGCCTCGCTCCAGGTACGACAACCGTTACAGCTACAACAGCGGATGGCAATAAAACAGCCGTCTCCACCATCACTGTTGTACCGTCATCATCATCCGGTACGATCATCGTCGGCGACGCGGTGAAAGGCCTGAAGAAAACCGGCAATAACTTGACCTTCTATGTGAATGGTGCAACCTTTGCCGACTTACATTATAAGATCAATAACGGCGGGCAGCAGAACGTAGCCATGACCGCGGTAGGGAACGGTAACTATACCTATCCTGTAAATAACCTGCAACAAGGAGATACCGTCGAGTACTTCTTCACTTATAATCCGGGGCAAGGGGCGGTGGATAGCCCGACGTTGACTTATATTCATGGGGTGACGCAGGGGACTCCGGAGTAATTTGGTTAGGCCTTAGTAGGAGCGTGTTGCTACTGGGAGAGCTAGAAGTGACGGGACACTAGAAGAACTGTGTAAATATGAATAGGCGAGGGGGAGTGTCAGCTTCCCCCTCGCCTGTTTTGTTGTTATCACTCGTGTGGGCCTGCTCGCTGGACAAGCGGCTAGATATTGAGCTTCGTGATTATGGGGATCGAGTCTAATCCACGCATGCATCAACCAGAACGTACCGAAGCGATTTAGCCAAAATGGTATTTGTAGTCTCCACGGAGAAGGTGGTACCCGACTTCGTTTGGACTTGGTTATAGACGTCAAAATGGCTAAAGTTGGAGTCTTGAACATAAAAACGCAAATAGTGATTATCCCCTACCGTCGACTTTCCTTCATTAAGAGAAGTCAGCTTCATTTTGATAAGAGGGATTCCGTCTTTATTATCAGTTTGAATGAAGGATTGTATGGGTCTAACAGAAGGATCGGAATGTTGGCCCAGAACATGCTCTTCGTCGCTTACGATTCCGGGAGGAAGATAAGCAGGATCTTCATATAGATGTGTTATTCTTTGCTTCGAATCCCACTTTGTATCCAGATGAAAAGCTTTGGTAACTACACTAAGCGGAATGTACATACTCCCTTGAATCAAGACCGGAATGGTATCCATTTGGGATGCTGTACCATTAATTTCAATGTCTTTTACACCAATGCTCATCTTTAAGCTATAGTTTTCCTCTGTTTCATGGAGGTAGTTCTTTCTGGAGATTACTGCGCTTTTGTTCACGGCATCATAAGTGACTTCCGCAGCCAATAAATCGGATAGACTCCGCAGGGGAACCATCAAGCGATTATTCTGATCAAGATAAGGTGATTGAGGCGCGGTGTAGATTACGTAGTATTGATTAATTTTCAAAAGGATGGGTGAAGTTACCGTTGCGGCTTTCGCAGACGCCATACCACTCAAAGGCATGGATAAACAAAGGGCGAGCACTAGACCGAAGATCATCTTTCGTTTCATAATCAAAGCGACCACCTTTCGGTAATATACTGAAAGAAGACACCTTAGCGATAATACCTGAAAATACTCAAATGTTATCATTTATATAAGGTGTCTTCAATCTGATTATCCTGTATCTGTAGTATACATGTATATTGAATTATTTTGAAACGGATATCGTTGCATTATTGCCGCTAATTGATACATTAGCGAAATCTGTTGCGTTGAGAACAGGGGTGGAGGCGACATTGTCTATAAGAATATTTGCGAATGAGCCTGTGACTGCCCCGGCAGCATCGCCTTGCGGCACTTTATCGACTACTGTATCGGCAATTGTCACTAGGTACTTCCAACTAGTGGTGCTAGAAACATACGTGTTGGCTACTTCTGTCACAGCAGTGAGATATGTGTTTGTTCCGTTACCCTCATGGTCCGCAAATACTGCATACCCACTTGTTGATAATCTGGTATTGTTATTTAGATTTCGATAGATGGTTACATTAACATCCTTCCCGGGCACATATCCATTCTTATACCAAATCTCATTATATGGACTTATACGATCTCCTGGAGTTGTATGCCCATCCGCCTCACTTCCCCAGTAGTAGTTAATAATAGGCTGCCACTTGTTGACCCCATAGTAATTGGAGTATACCAGTCCCATATCGGCTTCAATTGATCTTGCACTTGTACCCAACTTATTTTTCCCTGCGCCGGAGAAGCCACTATAAATATAAGTCCGCGATGTTGGACCGGTTGTTGAAGTTGGAGTATGCATAACAAAGGTACCGATACTACCGTTTTTTTGAATAGTAGCTCGTCCGCCAATACCACTAGGGATAGCATCGGCAGCAGCTGTCTGAAGATTCATTGGGTTAGATAAGGTTTCAGCTTCTTCTGCGCTGTCTACTCTATCTACAGGGTAGGTTATCACAAACTCCTTACTATCTAACGAAGATTTCTCGTAAAAATATCCAGTATCTCCTTCCACATATGTATAGTCAAAAGTCTCAGGCAAAGATACTAAACTGTTTGTTTTCAGTTTATTTGATGCTGAATATTCAACAGACAAATCACGTGCTTTTGTAATAAATGAATCCAACTTTTCTTGGACTGGCTGAATGCCTTGAGTCTGGATCTCAATATTGTTATTTTCAGCTTCCGCATTTGCTACTAATGGAACTAGCAGTACTGAGCTTAGTGTAAGTAAACAAATTGCTTTATTAAATCGCATATAAATCCTCTTTTCCTATCGTATAGTTTTAACTTATTTATTTGAAAGCTGGCCAGCTGTCCAAAACAAGAATGCATTTATGATGTGTAGAGGTTTTACTACATTTATAATTAATAGAGTAGTAGATATCACCATTACAAAAATACCATTTTTTAACTTACATAAGTCATCATAATACTTTCTTTACCAAAAAAACATACTACATATGCAGTATGTTTTTGAAAACTAATATTATAAAATTCTATGTACATGTTTAGATTCATACCAATTCTGTCAAGACACTGAGCAGTCTAGACGATATTCTCCAGCAAATAAAGGACGATAAGCATAAGAATGCCGCTTTTGGAGTGAGTACCAAGTTTGAGGTTAATATTCTGGATATGCTTACGAACTGTTTTTTCACTGATTAAGAGTATGTCTCCGATTTCTCTATAGTCATGATCATTAATCCAGTAGAATAGCAACTCAACCTCCCGCTTTGTAAGATGGTTAGCGCAGAGCATCTGTCCCAATTCTTTTTTTAGTTTCATCTCTGAAGCTTCGGATTTGAACATAATACAATTTCTTCCTTTCAATAGAAACTGTAGATAATAATCGTATACTGCAGCGAATAGATCATAATACGTAAAGACTCAGTAATATTTTACCATAAATTCTCAATCACCTATTAAGGGATTTTTTTAGAACAGTAAAGAGAGATAGGTGCATGATTTGTCGAAGCAGCGAATCACTCTGTAATACGAAGAAACTCACAGGAGCCTATTATCGCAGCCCTACCTAAAACTATGGTCTAAATGATATACAGGCTGCTGCGAGAAGGTTAGTCCTTCCTTATTCTCACACTCCACCAATGGCCCCCGAACTCCCCACTTACTCTTCCTTCCCCAACATCAAGCTGTACTCATTCAGCAGCTTGTCCAACTCTTGAGACTTCAACAGAACTACTCCTGAAGTAATTCCTGATCTATTCGCCAAATCGTGTAACTGGCCGCGCAGCAGTTCGATTTTGTCCTGAAAACCCAGCTTATCCAAGTGTATGGACCTTCCTTTCTTAAGGAAACGTTGACTCTATCCTCTACATCTTCTTCTGCCAAGTATTTAGCTCTTTTGAGTGCCCTCTATTGCCTGGAGAAAAACAACCCCAAAAAAGAACCATGAGCATTCGAGAGATCAATAGTTCCCCCTAGAAAATACCCGATTGAAATAAAAATCGCACACCAGCATAGGGCTCCGAGGCCCGAGAAGAGTATATATTTCCGTGGGTTCATGGCGCTCACCCCTGCCAGATAACAAGTCAGATGGCGAAATCCTGGAATATAGTAGCCGATGCATATTGCCCAGGGGCCGTAACGCTGGAACCAGTTCTCTGTTTTCTCTAACCTTTTGGTCGTGAGCCTGACCCATTTTCCATACTTCCACAGCAACGGCTTGCCGAACTTCCGCCCAAGGGTGTAACTGCACAGCATACCACTCATAGCCCCAAGGACGCTGACCACAAGGGATACCGGAAAATAAAGCAGCCCAATGGAAGAAAAATAGCCAACAATCGTCATGAGAACTTCATCAGGCACAGGTAAACCAATAATGCCAAGCGTAAGGCATAGAAAGATGCCAATATAACCGTACTGGGTAACGATATCTTGTATGAAAGCGATGATGTCCACACTCCAGTTCTAATGGCTTTGGGCAAGCGAGACTGTCCTCGTCTCCTGAATGATTGATCGCCCTTTCAGGTATCTTAATGCCTCCCTTGTCAATGAACCTAGTGCCGAATTGTCACATGACGCTTTCAAAGCAGCTGAATGTCATAGATGACGAAATGCAACTTGTTGGTGTGACAACTCCTTTGCGATACTGGGCTCAGCCGATGGTTAAAAGGCAAATCCAATAGTTAAGGAGATATCATTTATGAAGAATACGAAGAATACGAAGAGTACGAGGAAATGGATTCGCAAGAATCGCGCAGTTCTACTATTAACGGTTCTGGTGTTAACGGGTACAGTCATTAACGCTTGTACGGGAGTAGGGAACGCAGCCAATACCCCGCAGACTCCCCCGCCAGTTACATCTGAGGTTACCAGCCTGAAGGCGCCGCAGGATGCTAAGCAACTGGAGGGACCGCGGGATTCCAAGGAACTGGAGAACTTTGCAGATGGCGTTTTTAAGGACGCGATGAAAAAGTATAATACGGTTGGTTCTAATTTCGCGGTTGTTTCGAATGGTAAAGTGCTGTTAAGCAAGGGTTACGGTTATGCCGACAGGGAAAATAAAATTCCGGTAGACAGCAGCACCGTTTTCCAAATTGGTTCTGTGACGAAGCAGTTCACGGCATTGGCAGCGATGCAGATGGTCGATAAGGGAAAAATTGATTTGCATCACGATATCCAGGAATACCTCGGAGGGATGAAGGTACCGAATAAAACAGGCAAAAAACTGACGATGTACGATCTTCTTACGTATACCAGCGGCTTTGACAAACCGGATATCCTCTCAGGATCGAAGCCGGAATATGTGAAGCAATTCTACCCGATGAAGGAGGCTCTTGAAGCGAATATGCCGACGGTGGTCAGACCTCCGGGGGAAGCTTACACCTACGATAATTTTGGGTTCACACTGGCGGGGTATGCGGTAGGGCAAGTAGCGGGCACGTCATACGCCCAGTATATGGAGGACAATATTTTCAAACCGCTGGGCATGAACTCGACGAATGTGCGGTTTAAACCCGAACTGCTCAGCAGAATGGCTGCCCATTATGATCCTAAAGGCAAGCTAATCCCCTTGGAGGGATTCATACCAACCGATCGGCCTAGCGGCGGCATGGTATCCAACGCAGATGACATGGTGAAGTACCTTATGATGCATCTGAACAACGGAACATATGAAGGAAAACAAATCTTAAGTCCCGAGAGCATCAAGCAAATGCACACCTACCAGGTGTTCCCTGACAAAGATATCCCTGTCACAACCATCGGATTCGAAGGCTACTTCAAAGAGAAGATGAATGGTCAACATGTGGTTATCAAAGGGGGAAATGTGACTGGGCATTCTTCCTTGATTGTTCTTCTGCCGGAGAAAAATACAGCGCTCTACATGTCCTACAATAACGACTCCATGATGAGTCTCGACGTGTATGAGGCATTTATGAATCATTATTATCCTAAAAAAACAGCGGATCCAAAGCCATCCTACTCGGCTATCAGTGAGCAGCAGGCCAAGGACTACGTTGGATTGTACCAAAACACGCGTCTTGGATCCATGAGATCACACGTTTCCTATTCAAACGGAAAATTGGTTATAGAGACAGGAGATCTAGGCAAGAGTACGCTGAAAATGATCCACACGTTACTCTTTGAGGATGAAGCCGGCAATAAAATAGCCTTTCAAAAAAATGGGGCAGGCAAAATCACCTATTTCTATTACATGACGCTTCCGCACTACGTGGGTTATGCACAAAAAGTAAATACGGATACGCGATTCACTGATGTACCGGCGAACAGCAAGTATGCGTCTTATATTCAAAATCTCCGTGCTTTACAGATCATGGACGGAAAGACAGCTACCCGCTTCGATCCGAATGGAAAGTTAACTCAAGGTGAGTTCTCGGCGTTGCTGCTACACGCCCATGGCTGGGAAAGCATGCCTTATACGATTGAAGACAACAAGAAGCAGATGTTGTCCGGAGTGCCTAATTATAAGCCTAATTCTCCTATCACCAGAGAGATGGCGGCAGTGATGATCCAAAACCTGAGACAAGCTGAGCCTGGAACCAAGAAGGTTACATTGCGTGGCGAAACGGATGCCTGGGCAGTTAAAGCCATCACAACCCTTGTATCCCAAGGCATCATGGACCCGGATACCCAGATCAATAAGGACGGCTCCATCAACTTCCGTTCCAAGCAGCCACTGAAGCGGCAGGAAGCGAGTGCCTTATTGGATCTGGCATTTGATTACTACACATTGCCAATTGTCAAACGGTAATGAACGTAAACCCTAATTCTGAATAAGTATAAAAGCCTTTAAAAATCTAAATGGCGGATGCCGGCATACGAAGCATTATCACTCCGTATGCCAGGCATCCGCCACCATAATACATACCTTTAGGGTTATTCCAAAAGCCCGGCCTCCCTGGCTTTTTGCACCGCTTCCTCCCGGTTGCGGACCCCCAGCTTCATATAAGCCGATGATGCATAGTTTCGAACCGTACCATCGGATAAATACAACTTGGAAGCAATGCTTTTATATCGCAGTCCTTTGGAGACGAACTGTAAAATTTCAAGCTCTCGCGGCGTTAACTCATAGGCCGATGACGCTTCTTTGACTAACGAAGGATCATCCCCGCTATTGTCCGCTTCCAGCTGGGCAAACAATTTGTGCGACATTCCCTGATCGATCAGCGTACCCCCGCGGTAGACGGTGCGTATCGTTTCAGCCAGCTCTAACGGCTGCATGGACTTCAACAAGTATCCGTCCACCCCGCTTCGCATTGCCTCGAGAGCCTGTCTGGTATCCTCGAACGTAGTGAGAATCAGAATGCGGATGTCGGGCCACAATTCTTTTATCGTACGAGATGCGGCGATTCCATCCATATTCGGCATTTCCAGATCCATAAGCACCAGCTGCGGCTGAACCTGCCTGCACAGCTCGATCGCTTGCTCACCATCCTCTGCTGTTCCAACAACCTGCAAATCCTGCTGCTCCTCCAGCAGAGTCCGCAGGCTTTCACGGATAAAGGGCTGGTCATCGACGACCAACAGTCGGATGACTTCATCCTTAAGTTCCGTTTGTCTGGGCAGCGTACAGGTAACTAGAGTGCCTTGTCCCGGCTCCGTATAGACGGCCACATGGCCTTGCAAATTCATCGCCCGCTCCTTCATGGCGCTCAAGCCGAAGCCCTCCTTCACATTTTCCATCCCGCGGCCGTTATCTTGGATTTCCAGTCTCGTCTGCTGGGGCTCGAATTGTACGGACACCTTAATCTCTGTCGAGTTTCCATGACGCACAGCATTCGTCAACGACTCTTGCAGGCAGCGATAAAGTGCTGTCTTCGCTTGCTTCGTTACAGGGTATTCTTCCCCGTAGGCATGGAAACGGACCGTCACCTTGGCATGCTCTTGAAACTCCTCCGCCAGCTTCTTCAAAGACTGAAGCAGCGGAAGCGCCTCATGCGGCGATTCGATTTGATGCACGTAGCTTCTGACTTCATCCATATTTTTGCGGCCCAGGTTCAATAGGGAGTCAAGCCTTTCCGCTCCTGTATCCGTTGTCAGCTCAGGACGCAACGTTTCCAATCCCATAATGAGCGAAGTGTAGGCATGACCGACGGTATCGTGAAGCTCTTTGGACAGCCGGTTCCGCTCTTCAGCAAGCGTGATACGCTCGATTTGGGACAGGTACTGCTCCAGCACTCCATTTTGCTCACGGATAATTTCGCCTTGACGAGAATTGAGCGCGAGTAAGTGGAAGGAGAATCCGAAGACATACGCCAGCCCGATGTGAACGGCCATGACCCAGTATTCACTCTGCTCTGCAAGCAGCTTGATTATGGCGGGCAGGAGCAATATGGATACAGGCCCTGACCAGAGATAGGTCTTTTGCGCGCTGTGGGCAGCAATTAAAAAGGCATACAGCAGGAATGAGAAATAGGCCTGCGGAAAAAATGCAGCCAGATACAAACACAACCCGCCCGAGATCACGATTTCGGTAAACAGGTAGTATTTGTAACCGAGCTGCAAGCAAAGCCATGGAACGGAAAAAGCAATCAGCTGCCACAGTATAAGCACCCCTATAGGCAGCGTGAAATATTCTTGCAGCCCTATAGTCGTAAACACGAGCGAAATGCTGCATATCAGGCGGATTATGAACATGAGCCAGTCGTACCAGTACCATTGCTTGACCATATCGAACAAATTCATCAACCCCTAACGACCTTCAGTATGACATTACGTAATTAGTATTGAATAAACTGCTATAGAGTAAACTACCATCGGACGGCCTACGGTGCAAATCCCGGCTTGGCCTACCGGTTTACATGCTTGATCATCAGACGTGTGTAGGCGCCTATCAAGTACGCCAAGCGACCCGCAAGCCAGTAATTCAACACCATCAATACGACCCCTGTGGCCGACACCATCACAGCTTTGGCAATCGTATCTACCCCCATAAAGGAAAGGTTGATAAAGCGATAGAGGAACGGAGCCGCAATTAATACAAGCGGCGCTGCGTAGAGCAAGGCCGCACTGATCAGACTTAATATCCCTATCGGGAATTTCAACAGCAGCCAGCCCATTGCGATCCAGTTGCGTACGTTCAGCAGCTCCTTTTTCGCTTGAAGCCAGCTCGACACATCGGGTCTCGAGGATTTAACGCAAGGCTCGGTGGTAATGTCCGTATAGATCTTAGTCTGTACTCTTTCAAATTGCAGGAAGGCGGTCGTCGTCCGCAAAACGTGAGTCAGGAGAGGAACGCCCACGACAGTAAACGAAAGGCTCAACCCCAAGGTTAGAGCGACCAGATAAAAACTGAAGTAAAACATTCCTGTGACGAAAGTAAGCAGCAGGAAATAGCCGTTTTGAATAAAGCTAACGACGGTTCTCGCCATCAAAGAGCCCACATCCTTTCTAAGTAGTAGATGTATTTTAAGGATCTTGATGTCAAATCCGCCAGTCTCATAATGTCATATGACACAAAATGAACGGAGTTATCTGCAGTAACGAGCCGGACAGGTGCCAGATGAACCATTTTCCGGCCTCTGTTGCCTTCGGCCCTACGTATCCTACTCACTAGAGTTATCTTGACACATCGGATGAAACAGCGTCGATGACGATCTGGTATCGGAGAAAAATATAAAACCGCCCGAATGGACTTATTTCCACACTAAATATCGCGAAAAAATGAAGCGATCCCAGCTTACCGTCAAACCTAGCACTTGGCTGACAAACTTTATTAAACGTGCTAGCATATTATCTAATCATGACGAATAATTACACGCATAGTATGGAGGAATTGGGAAGATGCTTGAAAACCATCGCCTAAAAGTTTTAATGGAAGTCCAACAGCAGATGCTGTTATCTAACTTTGATCTGAAGTTGTTTATGCAGACCATCTGCGATCGGATGTGCCTATTAACCGATGCCGACGGTTCTACCATAGAAATGCTGGCGGACGATGAAATGGTTTATGCCGCTGTCAGCGGTACCCTGCAGCCTCATCTTGGAATTCGAATAAAAAAGAACGGCAGCTTGTCGGGTTTGTGCGTGACAGAGAAAGAAATTTTGTATTCGCCGGATACACAGCAGGACGATCGCGTCGACAAGGCAGCTACTATGAGAGTCGGCGCACGGAGCATGGTCTGCGTTCCCCTGTTCGACTCCAGCGCTGCCATCGGCGTGTTGAAAGTCATCTCCGGCCGTTCCGACTCTTTCTCTGGCCGCGATATTGAAACGCTACAATTATTATCGCTCGCCCTAGGCTCAGAGTTAGGCAAACAAATCAACTACGATGACAAAATTCGTGTACTTAACGATTATGAACAATTATTGATTCAATTAAGAGCCGAGATCGAAAAACGTAAAGAACTAGAGATCGAGCTTATTCAATTGACAGAGCGCGACATTTTGACGGGCTTGTTGAATCGCAGAGGATTTAGCACTCGTATCCAAGGCTGGATTAATCGGGCTAGTTGCCAAGAGGGCTTATTCGGAGTGTTCTACCTCGATTTGAATAAATTCAAGCAATGCAACGATACTTACGGACATGAAGTTGGTGATCTCGTACTTGTAGAGTTCGCGAAGCGAATCAAGCAAGCCGTTCGGGAGGCGGATTTATTAGCACGCGTTGGCGGCGATGAATTCCTGGTGGCAGCATGGCTGCAAAACGGCTACGACGACTTGGTGCAGGTTGCTAAGCGCTTGATCGGGCAACTAGAGTCACCAATGCAAATTAAGGAGCTTCAACTACCGATGACCACTAGCGTCGGCTGTACGCTATGGGTAGAGGGCATGACGGAACTCGATCTCATCCGCGTGGCAGACCAATCCATGTATCTCGCCAAGATTAATGGTACTAATAGAGTCGCTATTAAAGATGAGCTGGTAGTGTGATTTCAGTTATACGGATACCCCATTAAGAGTTTCTCGGAGCCAGTCAGTCAATGGAAGCATTCATCGGCGCCGCGAGTGTAGGCAAAAGTGAGAAATCGAAAGGCACCCGATTAGGGTGCCTTTTTTGCAAATTGATTTACCATTCTGCCGTCTCTGCCTCACAATTTCGATAATACCAATGGCGTAATCTTATAGTTGAACCCTATCATCCCTTATAATAAAATACTTTGAATAGAGGAGTTGATGTTATGAACGAAAAAGAAAAATCGCATGCTGGTCTGTTATACCAACCTGGCGATCCTGAGCTTGTCGCAGACCGTGCGGATACCGTGAAAAAGCTATACGAATATAACAATATACACCCGCTAGACCACGAAGCACGACGGACTGCCATTCGCGGACTACTGGGAAAAACAGGAGATAATTGCGTTGTGGAGCAGCCGCTTTTCTGCACTTATGGGTACAATACCACGGTAGGAGACAATTTTTTTCTCAATGTTAATTGCAAGCTCATGGACAGCGGGAAAATTACAATTGGTAACAACGTATTTATTGCGCCCAACGTCTGTCTTATAACGGAAGAACATGCCATGGATGTAGAGCAACGGTTAGCGGGATTGGAATACACACATCCAGTCCATATTGGTGATAATGTATGGATCTGTGCAGGCGCTATAGTCCTGCCAGGAGTGACAATCGGCGCGAACAGCGTGATTGGGGCGGGCAGTGTCGTTACGAAGGACATTCCGCCCGATAGTTTGGCTGTAGGCAATCCGTGCAAGGTCATCCGCTCTTTGAAAAAAGCCCTTTAGTCAGGCGCCAATCGTTGATTCTATCGCTGTCAGAACTATAACAACAACCTTCATGTGGTCTCGCCCCACTCTCTAGCAACAACACGACACACTGGACAAAACAGAGCGGATCTTCAAAAACTATTAACGATTGTGGTGATTAAATAAACATCTACACAAAAATCGCTTTTCACGCCAACCTCCCTCTGAACATAAAAAGGAGGGGCTATTTCTTAGTTAGGAAAGAGCCCCTGGTCACGATCAAAGCTTCTCATCGTTACAACCATTGTCTTGCGTCAAATTTCGCCCTACTTATGATAAGGTTCACCGCGCTGTCTGTAACGGCAAGTATCTTTTATATAATGAAGACTGCCATAATGGCGGCCTAAAATTAAATCACGACTTTCTTCTAACCGGGATCCATACTTCGCAAATCGATTCGGTGTGATCATCATTTACCAAATTCGTAGATGGGCACCACTCCGAATACATTCGTTTCCAGACATTTAGGATTTCTAACCCGATCTCCATGTCGTCCGGAATCGATCCTCGACTATCGAACACCGCGTAGCTTGGATTAGGAATCTGAAGGATGTTCAGCCCATCCGGCACTCCTCTTCCTTCTGGCAATTCGACACCCGTCATATAGCTCTTATTACCATCCTCGCTGAAATCAAAGTAATTGCCGTTTAACAGAGAACCTACAGGCCTGCCAACAGCTTCGTTAATCTGGTCATGCGTGTCATTCTTCCAAATTACCTCCATGAAAGCCGGTATCTCTGTGAAAGGGTCTTTCTGGATGATAACCTTGCCGATTGCTGTTGAAGCCTTTTTCCTCGACAATGCGATAGTTCATTTCTGTTTCTCCTTTAATCTGAATTTGAAAGGAGATTCGAATACGGAGGCCCATAAAAGGGTTACCTCTTTGCCGAAGATAGCGAAATAGCGTCGCCATGCGATTTCTTTCTCTGCAACCCACTCAAAGTAGCAAGGACGACACCGCATACAATGAGGATGGAACCTCCAACTTGTGTAAACGTAACTGGTGTTCCGAGCATGAAATGGCCAAGTACCATGGCAACGAATGGCTGAAGGTTCAAGAATACGGATGCTTTGGCGGCACCGACTTTACGTATTTGGTTGTTCCAAATAATTGCGCATAAGCCCTGAATTAGTAGTGCTGAGCCGATTAAGAGCACCCACCATTCATAGGAATGAGAGTTCTGTTCGTGTGGCTCTCGCCATACGGCAACTGGAAATACAAGTATACAGCCGAGAAAAGTTGAATATGCGGTCGCATTAAGAGCATCCATTCGTTCCGTCAACTTTCTCATAAGGATGGTAGATCCGGAGAAGGCGAGCATACAAATAAAGATGATTCCCATGCCAGTTGTGAGCGTGATATGCAGCCCCCTGCCTTGGCTGACTACGAAGAATACGCCGGCAAGCGCAAACAGTGAGCCTGCGGCCATACGCGGAGTGAATGATTCTTTTAGGAAAAGCCGCGCCAGCATGGCGGTGAAGATTGGAGAGAGCGATAAAATGAGCGAAGCAGTCGTTGCGTCTATTGTCTGTAATCCTGTAAAGAAAGTGACTTGGTGCAACAACATCCCAATTATAGCGAGCGGAATCAGATAGACGATATCGTGTGAAGACAATCGGGTCATACGCCTGGCAATGATGAGATAACCGATTAGGAACACGGAAGAAACGGCCAACCGATATGCGGATAAGTGCAAAGCGGGAAACTCCCTCAGCAGGAGGGAGCCGAATACGAAATTGCTTCCATAGAGAGTTGCGCAAAGCAAGAGATGCAGATATGTTCGCAAGCAGATGCGCCTTCTTTCAAAATGTGTCTATAGAATTAACCTAATTAGTTAAGCTAACTTTTGATAGCAACCAGCTCGATCTCGATCTCGGCATTCCGCGGCAGCTTGGCTACCTGTACGGTTGTTCTTGCGGGATGATGTACGCCAAAATAATGGCTGTACACGTCATTCATTTGTTCAAAGTGATCAAGATCCGTCATAAAAACGGAGGTTTTTACAACGTCCTCCAAAGTAAATCCGGCTTCCGACAATACGTTTTGTAGATTCGTCATAATCTGGTGGGTTTGAGCAAGAATTCCATCCTTTAACTGGCCTTCGACGTCAATTGGGAGCATACCCGATGTATAGATAAAAGCTCCGGATTTAATGGCTTGTGAATAAGGACCGATTGCCGCCGGTGCTTTTGCGGATTTTATAGCGGTATGATTCATGGTTTATATGCCTCCTGCTTTAAAGTATTATTTTCTCCTGTTTTCTTGCTCATTCTCAGCATTTCAACTTTGACAGCTCCTTGTAGAGTTAATCAGGATTGTCGTCTACCTCGTCCAATAAAGAACCCGCAGCAACGAGCTGCGGGTCTCTTTCTATCTAGGAGATCGCAATGAAATCCGCTGATACTGCGTCGTTATTGACCTGCTGGTGTATATACTTCTTCAAGAAATGATTGAATGGCCTGAAAAGCTTGAACTCTATTTTTCTCAAGCAATACCATATGTGTACCTTCTCCGATTTCCACCCAGCGGCGATAAGCGGCTCCCGTTAAGGAAGTGAAGAAGCTTTGCGCCAAATCTAGAGGTACGTCGATATCCCACTCCGCGTGAACGAGGAGTACAGGTACGGTAATCGCATTAGGGTCATAGAAGGCTTTACCTGCCGTCCAATATTCGCGAATGTCTAGAATGGGACCGTTGGTAGCCCGAATATGCTCGGGATGCATGGATTTGTTATTAGGATCGGAAGCCAGAGTCGCGTCAACCCATTTTTCGAACCAGCCCTCCGGAATCAAACCATCCCGTTTTCCTTCAGGAGCAGCGCTTAACCAGCGTTCTTTTGTGCTGCCTGCAGGTACAAGACGATAAGAGCCGAGCGGACCGCCCGTATCGATTGGTATCGGTTTGGTGCTTAACCATTGTGGAGCGATGAGGGAGAGCTTGTTCACTTTGTCATTGTTGCGGCTTGTGTAAGCTCCAGCCACCGTACCGCCCCAAGACATCCCGAGTACATTGACCTTCGATAGGTTACGGCGTTTTAGGACGTAGTCTACCGCCGAGCCCAAGTCACGAACCCCTGTTTCGGTGCGGACGAGTGGAGGGTTCTGATCGGCAGGCTGCTCCATCTCGGGTGGTCTAGTCGATCCTCCATAGCCGCGAACGTCTACCGCATAGACGTCGTAACCATGGCTGGCCAGATAATCAAGGAAGGTGAAGCCATCAAGTTCTACATCATACAAGCTACTAATTGAATAAGTAGCACCATGGACCATAAGAATTGTCTTTTCATTCGAAAAGGCGTTCATGGAATCTGGGCGTTTATTGCGGATAGATAGCTCAATACCAGGCGTATCACTGGCAATATTAATGTTTTCCGTCACGATCGAAATAGATGGGTCAAATGTGTTGTTAGACATATTAGTTTCGCCTCTCTTCGTTGAATTAGATAAAGCGCCAATTGAAACCGTCGTCGCTTCGAGTGACATAACCGGCCGAACTCTCTGGAAAATGCGTGCTGAAATAAATAATGGGGCGGTCGGCTACATACTCCAATACCCAGCGGCGCGAGATTCGTGCCTGGTCGCCGAATTCACAGTACATGGAATTCCATTCAGGCTTTAGGACCTGAAACGGATGATGCATGATATCGGCACCAAACAAAGCTTCTTCTCCTCCCGATGCAAGACGAATGGACATCTGCCCAATACTATGACCGGGAGTCGGAATGAATGTGAATATATCTAGGAACTTGCCGCCCTCCGGGCCGATGGTTTCCGCCAAGCCAGCCTCTATGATAGGAAGTACGCTTTCTTCATATACATTAAAGTTCGCTTCGTTTTCTTTGTTATGACTAGCTTCACTGGAGTAATACTCTTGCTCCTTAATAGGAAAAACATACTTTGCATTTGGAAAAGTAGGTATCCATTTTCCGTCTACCAGCTTTGTATTCCAACCGACATGGTCCACATGTAAATGTGTCAGTAATACGTAATCAACTTCTTCTGGGGAAACGCCAGCTTCTTTAAGCCGCTCTAGATAGGGTAGCTGAAGATTGGCCAGATCCGGATTCAATGGAAGATTTTTATTGTTTCCAGTAGCTGTATCAATAAGAATTGTATGCTTTGGGGTTTTTACGACCCAAGTACCAATACTTACGATGAGCTGCGAGTTGTTGTCTATTAGACCCTCGGGGAGGGATTGTTTATTCTCTTCCAAAAAAGAGGGGTTCCAAGTGCCTGGGAAGTAAATTTGTGGTGGAACGCCGCTGATTACCATTTCAGTAACACGGGTAACGGTAGTATCGCCTACACTGTAAATTTTTGAATGATTAGTCATGTGGCTCGTCGTCCTCCTTTGAAATTTCGCTGAAGATGAATTTGTATGTTGAGCTGAATTATGTGTAAATGTCCCGGGATCGTATTTGCACATCAACCATGTTAAAAGCATATTCCATAAATGGCGTCAAATCAACGTTTTTGCACCGAAATGGCGCCAATGCATGAGGGCTTGCTATTGCTCGTTATTTGAATTACGATCAGGTTATAAATTTCGCTGACAGCGAAATAATTTGCAAACATAGGAGAATGACAGATGAAATCGATTGGTGAGATCATCAGAAATACCCGTAAAGCACAAAAATTAACGCTCAAAGAGGTAACAAAAGTTGCATCCATTTCGTTATCTTTTCTCAGTGAAATCGAACGGGACAAAGCGAATCCGTCTATAAGCGTTCTGAAACGAATCGCCAATGCGTTAAACGTTAACTTCACGGATTTATTTGGGGAAAAAGAACAAAGCATCGTCGTAAAAAAAAACGAGCGCAAACCGTTGGTACACTCGGAGGGCTCACGTATTACGTGGTTTTCGCTTAGTCAGGGAAGTAGGAACAAGATGGGCCCAATCTTGGGAGTACTTGAAGAAGGTGCAAATTCTGGTGATATAGGCGTAGGTCACAGTGAAGGAGAGGAATTTCTATATGTCCAATCGGGTTGTTTGGAGTTCATGCTTGGGAATGACCGGTACTCACTAGAAGAAGGGGACAGTATCTATTACGATGCTAGAATACCACATAGTTATAAGAATACGTGGAAAGGCGAGACGTTGGTGATTGCTGTATCGACACCACCTTATTTTTAAGTCAAGTGATACGGATTGTTTGCCAGTTTAGATACAGCTATAAGGAATAGAGAACAAGCAGAACCTCGTGCACGACAGCTGTGCCAAATGAAAATGCCGTCGTGGACAAAAGGCAGGGTAGCGTTAATGAGCCGGGCAAGGCGGTCATTCTGAACACCTACAATAAATAGCCTCACTCACTACACCCCTTTAAATATTTAGTCAATAATTCAATATATTAGTTATTTTGTCGTAGTCATCAAAAAAGTTGTCGCATTTCGTCGCTAATATCTCAGAGAATAAAAAAAGAGAGGCAATACCTCTCTTAAGTTACACCAATTTATCTCACCACAATTAGTTTCGCTTCCCAGTTAATGGGCAACAATCAACATGTGACAAGTGTTCTTACTTCCCTATCTAGGTTTAGCATCGGATCGGGTACCAATGCTGTGTGGAGGGTTTGTTTAATGATAGTACGGCAAACGAGCTATAAAATATACTCTTTGTAAGAGAGCCTATTCTATAGCCTCCCCTTATTTTGAAGATTAAGAGTTGTAATATTAACTTATCGCCCATGCCGGGCACAAAAAAAACAAGGCTGCTTTGAATTTGACTTCAAAGCAGCCTTGTTTGATATTCCTTTAATCCCCTTTTTTCTCCAACAATTTCAAAAGAACCGTTACTGACTCTGCTCTTGTTGCTTTATCGCCCGGAGCAAATGCATTTGCGCCTTTACCTTCAATTATACTCAGCTTTTTCATGGCCCCAACTGCACCTTTTGCCCAGTTCGGAATGTCTTTGTCGTCTGCGAAGCCTGTTGCCGTTGCAGCTTCAACTGACTGCCCCAACTCTTTTGCGATCATCACGGCCATCTCCGAACGTGTAATTTCGGCGTCCGGTCGGAAGGTGCCGTCTTTATAGCCATTAATGATGCCTGCTTGTACCGCTTGCGCGACCGATTTCTGTGCCCATGTTGCGATCTTACCTTTATCAGCAAACGTCAGTTGGGCTCCGTCCCCTTGCGGCTTGAGAGCATTCATCAGCATAACCGCAAATTCCGCACGCGTTACGGTACGGTTCGGATTGAATGTACCGTCTAGATAACCATTGACGATTCCGAAACTTACCGCTTGCTTGATGCTCGCCTCAGCCCAGTGTCCGGAAATATCGCTGAAGTTAATCGGCTGCTTCGTGCCTGGTGCTGCGTCTTCGCCTTGACTTGCTGCGAATACCGCATACTTCGTGAAGTGATTAACTTTGACGGATATGGTATTTCCTTTGACCTCGCCGCCGATTTCCACCCATGCCTTGTTTATTTCGTCGTAGAAAGATACAACCGGTTTTTGATCACCCTTTAGTTTTTTCGGATCGAAGGTAAAGATCAGCGTGATCTCCTTGCTGAAATTTTCCGGAAAGTTTTTTAGAATTTCGAATACCGAGCTGACCAGAACATCCTTACTTGTAAGCAGCTTTTGTGTGTCTGCCACTTTTTCTACCGTGATTTTCAACTCTTTGTCCGAAGCATCAGCGGGAATAATAATTTTTACATCATCTCCCAGACTAACCTCACCGGATTTGCCGATGGAAAGCGTTAGCTTTCCGTCTGTCGAGATCACTGTAGGGTTTGGGAACGTTGAGGACGGAGTGCCTCCATTGCTGGAAGAGCCGCCCGTGTTGTTGGCCGTCCACTTTGCATACAGAGTCGTATCTGCCGTGATCGGAGTGATGAAATTGAACAGGGCCGTCAACCCTCCGTCGCTGTACCACCCGCCGAACGTGTACCCGCTTCTCGTCGGATCCGTTGGTTTTGTGGCCATACTGTTATAGTTCACAGGCTGGCTGCCCACCTCCGGACCGCCGTTGCTGTTGAAGCTGACAGTATAAGTGTTAATCGTCCACTTTGCGTATAACGTCACGTTGGATGTGCCTATGATGAAAGAAGACCCTTCGGCGTAGCTCGTTTCGTTCCCGTCCACTGCCGTATTCCAGCCTGCGAATGTATAGCCCGTCTTCACCAAATTTCCGGTGTTCCCATAAACCGATACGGTAGCTCCTTGCGCATAGGAGTCACTGTCGGTCGGCGCGTTACCAGATATAGCGCCGTTACCGTTATACGTCACTGTATACGCCGAAATCACCGTTAAGGTATACGTCACCTTTGTAGTTCCATCCTGCGCAGTAACAATAACCTTCTTGCCGGTTGCCAAAGCCGTCGCTACGGTTGTTCCGCCTGCATCATAGACTTCGAATGATGCATTCTCTGCCGGCGTGATCGCTGCCTTGAGCTCATTCAACGTCGTGGCGTACGGAATATTCGTGATGCTTTCATTTGCAGTTCCGCCCGTACTTACGGTTCCTATCGTCGAGGTCAATGTTGCGATTCTGCTTATGTTCACCGTTACCGTATACGTCACCTTCGTGGTTCCATCCTGCGCAGTAACAATAACCTTCTTGCCGGTCGCCAAAGCCGTCGCTACGGTTGTTCCATCTGCATCATAGACTTCGAATGATGCATTCTCTGCCGGCGTGATCGCTGCCTTGAGCTCATTCAACGTCGTGGCGTACGGAATATTCGTGATGCTTT
>NZ_JBHVPB010000010.1:0-80752 GCF_042887565.1 Paenibacillus sp. NPDC057934 | reverse complement strand
TTCATTTGCAGTTCCGCCCGTACTTACGGTTCCTATCGTCGAGGTCAACGTTGCGGCTCTGCTTATGTTCACCGTTACCGTATACGTTACCTTCGTAGTTCCATCCTCCGCAGTAACAATAACCTTCTTGCCGGTTGCCAAAGCCGTCGCTACGGTTGTTCCGTCTGCATCATAGACTTCAAACGATGCATTCTCTGCCGGCGTGATCGCTGCCTTGAACTCATTCAACGTCGTGGCGTACGGAACATTCGTGATGCTTTCCTCCGCTGTTCCGCCTGTGCTTACCGTTCCTATCGTCGAGGTCAGCGTTGCGTCTGCGCTCAGTGTCTGAACAGGGACTGCATCGCTCTGCTCCGATTCACCAATTGCATTGAATGCGCTCACCGTAAACGTATAAGAGGTATTCGGTGTCAGTCCGCTCACCGTATAAGTGGTGCCGGATACAGTGGCAATCGCCGGATTGTCTCCATTCTCGTAGAGGTAATAACCGGTCGCTCCTGATACGGCATCCCACGAAAGGATAGTTGATACAGATGTGGTGCTGCTGGATTGCAAATTCGCAGGTGTTTCGGGAGCGATTAGTTGTACTACACCGTTTATTCCCCCTGCGTATAGCGTTCCCCCGACTTCCAGCAGCGCATGTAGCTGGCTCGGCGAACCAACTACCTGTTCCCATATGCCGTTGCTGTACATCCACACGTCGTTGCTATCGTTATCTGTCCCCGCATACAGCGTACCGTTCGCATTGAGCAAGGCATTCACACCACTCGGCGCATGGCTGGTCGTCATCTGCGTCCATTCGGGTATAGTCGCGTTAGCATCGTAGGTCCATATGTCATTGTCAAAGTTACTAGTCCCCGCATACAGCGTACCGTTCACATTGAGCAAGGATGTCACATAACTCGGCGCATGGCTGGTCGTCATCTGCGCCCATTCGGGCGTATTCGCAGTCGTGTCATATGTCCATACGTCATTGCCACCAGCAGCATTCCCCGCATATAGCGTGCCGTTCACATTAAGCAACGTATTTACGTAACTCGGCGCGCTGCCGGTCGTCATCTGCGTCCATTCAGGCATAGTCGCGGCAGTATCATATGTCCATATGTCATTGTCGCCGTTATTCGTCCCCGCATACAGCGTTCCGTTTACATTGAGCAAGGCATATACGTTACTTGGTGCATTGCTTACTGTCATCTGCGTCCATTTTGGAGTAGTAGCAGACGTGTCATATGTCCATACATCGTTGTCATCGTCGTCATTAGAAGTCCCCGCATACAGCGTACCGTTTACATCAATTAAGGCATACACATATCCCGGCGAGCCGCTCATCTGTATCCATCCGCCTCTGGTCGTATACGCCCATACGGCGTTATTGTCGTCATCCGTCCCTGCATACAGCGTGCCATTGGCACTAAGCAAGGTGTTGGTTCTGCCTGGCAAAGCGCCCATCTGTGCCCACATGCCGTTACTGTTCGTCCATACGTCGTTCCTTCCGGTCTGCGTCCCTGCATACAACGTCCCGTTGTCATCGAGCAAGGCATATACACTGCCCGGTGCGCCGTTCATCTTCGCCCAACCGTCGCCAGTCGTGTACGTCCATACGTCGTCGAGACCGGCACCGGAGGCAGTTCCCGCATACAGCGTGCCGCTCACGAAGCGCAAGGTTTTCACTCTGGCCGGCGCACCGGCTATTGGCGTCCATGTACCATTGCTGTTATTGTACGTCCAAACGCTGCGGTTGTCTCCAGATTGAGTTCCCGCCGCATACAGCATGCCGTTTACATTAAGCAACGAAGCTATATATTTGGGATTGCTAACGCCGTTGCTTATCTGCATCCAGCTACCGTTACTGTTCGACCATACGCCGTTGCTTCCAGTCCCTGCATATAGCGTGCCATTAATATACGTCAAGGCTTGTACATCGCCCGGCGAACCCATCATCTTCGTCCAACCGGCAATAGCCGTGTACGTCCATACGTCGTTGCTAGAGCCATTCGAAGCCCCCGCATAAATGGCACCGTTTACATCGATCAAGGAATACACATTGCTCGGCGAGCCGGGCATCTGCTTCCATCCACCACTAGCCGTGTACGTTGATACGTTATTGCCGTCACCCCAAGCCCCCGCATACAACGTGCCATCCGCATCAACGAGAAAGCTTCGCACATTGGACGGCGAGCCGCTCATCTGTGTCCAAGTACCATTACTGTTCGACCATACGTCATTGCCGAAATTCCCCGTCCCCGCATACAACGTGCTGTCCACTTTGAGCAAAGTTTGCACGTTGGACGGTTGTACACTTTGTCCCACCGCTGGCCAAGTTGACGAGGCAGCATGGACTGCCGTTCCTGCACCCATGAATGGGATGAGCGTCAAGACGAGTACAAATGCCAGAACGATCTTCCCTGATCGGGAAGACCACCTCTTGAGTCTTGATGTCGATCGTTTCATAAATTCGTATACACCTCTTTATTTGTAATAATGATTGCAACCGGCGATGCAGCGATACAAAATGACTATAGACGACAAATAACAACATTCCCTCGCCATTCTTGTCGATCATTGCCATTGTTGTCCTAATATAAGAGAATTTCAAAAAAAAAAAAATCCCCCATTTAAGGGGGAGGAACGTTAAAATAATGGGGGATATCCCTCATGCCAATATTTATTGTACAATAAGGATTCTCCTTAATTGCGATAATTAGCTCTCACAACCATTTTAATTCTTTTCCTTGCTTCAGTGCCTGTTCTCTGCTGTTCACATGAAGTTTTCTATACATACTTTTCAGATGGCTCTTGACCGTTTCGGATGTGATTTGAAGTTGTTCGGCGATCTGTTTATTCGACAGTCCCATGTCGATCATCCGTAATATTTTTAACTCCTGTTTCGTGATAGGGACTCCCGAGCCTGCAGTTTCATTCGTATAATCCGAAATAATCAGAAGCAATTCCCTGGCGTAGAGCATGCTAGCAGACTTACGGTTTGTGTTGATCTGCCTTTGCCGGATATATTCACGCAGCAATTCGGCCATCTTTACCCCTTCATCCAAGAAACTGCGGATGTATTTCCCTGGTTCCGCCAATTGGAGTGCCGCTTCCAGCTTCATTACAGCGTTCGTCAACTCTCCTTTTCGATAAAAAGCCATGCTTTGTAGAATGACCACCTTGACCTTATCCCAGGTCCGATCAGCCTTATCGACAAGCAGGTACAATTGTTCTAGCAGTTGTAAAGCTTCATCGACTTCCCGGCGTTCCATAAGCGCGCTTGCCAAAATAAGATATTCTTTAATCGGACCGAGCGGGATCGTATCAGTATGCTTGATGCCGCATGTTTGCAGCCAACGCTCATCCATAGAGCCGTTCGCCAGCGACAAATTTGCCTTCTCCGCCTCTATCCTCCTCATAAACATGGTTTTGTCCACCGAATTGATCTTAGGTTTAACCCACTCAAGCCATTGGAACGCTTTAGCCGAATCCCCCTTGGCCTGACAGATCCGCGCAGCATTAACAGAAGCGCCTAACAGAATAAGAGCATAAGGCTGCATGCACGTTGACCTCAGTACCCTCTCTGCATAAGCTTCGGCCTCTTCCAAACGGTTCCACTCATATAACAGCAAGCTGTACGTATTGTAGAAAAACCCGGCGTAGGGGTAATTGTCTCTCTCTTCCCATACTTTGGTCCATTTATTAAAGAATCTCTCTGCATCATGCAAATCATTGAAAAAGCTCAATAAGGTATCAAAATACATCGAATACGAGTTCGCTTCGATCATCTGAACGTAGCTTCCCTCAGGCGTATGCCGATCAAATATCTCAAAATATTCATTCGCCCGCCGAAAGTCTCTTCGGTAAAAAGAAACGGCCGCGGACAAAAAATGAACGGTTCCTGCGTAAGGTTTCCATTCCGGATCCGATAGCTTGTCCTCCATTAGGCGAAGTCTTGCTTGTGCCAACTCCAATTCATTAGTTTCCACCATCACTTTGACAAAAAGAAATTGAATTCCCGGCTTTCCAGTAAAACAGGACTCCGGTAGATCGCGCAACCATCGATAAAGCACACCTCTCTTCGCATGAAGGTTTTGCAGATGCTTTTCGATCAAAGCGCTTGCTTCGAGTTGAAACCCACCCATAAATAGTTGCTCAACCGCTTCTTCCAAAAAATCGTGCTCCTCCAACCAGCGGGCTGCCTTGACATGCAACTCCTTCGATTGTCCCGCATACCTCTGCCGGAAAAGCCTCCGTAAAAACCCGGAAAACAAATGATGATAGCGATACCATTCCCGCTGATCATCCAAAGAAACGATGAACAAATTATGCTGCTCCAGCATTTCCAGCAGCTCCTGACAATTCACTTGTCCGGTAATCGACTCGCACAATGGGCCGTTCAGCCTGTCTACAATCGAAGTTTCCAATAGAAAGGACTGAATCTCGCTAGACTGGAGACTAAAAACCTCCTGAAACAAAAAATCGGATATGTTGCGGTGTTCCCCGCTAAAGGCGCGGATAAAATCCGAATAATTGCTACTTCTTTGCAGCGAAATGGCCGCAAGATACAGTCCGCTAATCCATCCTTCCGTGCGGTCGACCAGCACAGCTATCTTTTCTCCCGACAGTGACAACCCCATGCAATCCTGAAAGTAACGAATTCCTTCCGCAAGTTGAAATCGTAGCTCCTGAATCGTGATTTTTACCATTTGGTCAGTCGTCTGCAACCTTGCCGTAGGAAAGGGCATTTCAGCTCGACTTATGATATAGAGGTGGATATGCGCAGGCAAATAAGCAAGAAAATATGCCACCGATGCGTGAATGGGAACAAGATCAATGACATGATAATCGTCCCAAATAATGACCAAGTCATCTGAGTAGCTATCAAGCTCGCGAATCATAGCTGAGATGAACGGCTCGAACGCTCCCGACTTTAAGGATGACAAATACGGGGTGACCGTTTCCGCAAATTGGGGGTTCTTACTATTGACTGCAGCGATCGTATAGCTCCAAAACTCTATCAGATCATTATCTTGAGAGCCCAAGGAAATCCATACGGCAGGTACAGCGGACTGCTGCAGCCACTGACTCAAAGCTGTAGTCTTGCCGTACCCTCCGGGAGCCGTCACAGATGTAAGTTTGCTCTTTAATCCTTTATTTAATAGCTCGGTGATCGTCGCTCGCTCAACAAGGTCATCGCGCCGCGTCTGCGGGATATGAAGCTTGGTACTCAGGATCATTGAAGGGCACCTCGAATCTGGTTGTGTTAATCCTTTCCCTATTATATCTGATTTCTAATCTAGAGTTACTAAATAAAATAAGCCAGGCAGCTTCCCTCGCCCAGCCATCGATTAATGCGAAAAATTTCGTCTTACTTATGGTACGGCTCCCCGTGATTCATTTGGTGTAGAATCGACAGTGTTTATAAGGGTATCCCCTTCAGCAAGAAAGCGTAAAATCATTCATCTCTTTGAAAAACTTGATGCTCTGATTTCAGATCTTGCTTCAAAATATTCCATTCAGGATCGTGATTGGGAGGCTGTTACGCTCCACCAGCAAACGCAAAAAAGAAGCCATAAAATCTGGCTTCTTGAGTTTTTTCCTGTTTTAGTTAATTTCAAATCTATGTCTGTTCTCCTCAACCCATTCCGCAAAAGATTTAAGCTCAACGCCATACTCTCTTGTTTCCTGAATATCGAAGCCGTAACCGGGCACTTCTTCTAACCACTCCATAAAATAAACCGTTCCTTCCAACATTCCGCGTTTCCGGGTTTCCTCATCGCCTAAGGTTTCGAAGACCACTTTTTTATCGAGAACGCGACTCAGCGTTTGCGCAATCTCCGTCATGGAAAGTTCGTCGCTTGCGACATTAATATCCTTTCCATGAAACTTCTGCGGATTCTCAAAAGCTGCGCGCGCAAATTTGGCCGTATCCTCCCCGGAATTCAATTTTAGAGGAGCATCTCCCTTCAACGTGCCAAATAAAACCCCGTTTTTCAATTCCGGCGCCATAATGGCCGAGTTGGGCTCTACAAAATTTTCCATAAACCAGCAAGGATGCAAAATCGTCCAAGCTTGGAAACCTCCATTGCGGATGAGTTCTTCGATTTCGTATTTATTCTCCCAAGTCTTAGTCAAATACTTGTATTTATCCCACCGTGGAAACACATTGCTGCCGGCGACCGAGGTATGCACGACTTGTTCGATTCCGGCTTTTCTTGCCGCCTCCACCATATTTGCGGCATTTCGCGGTTCAACTGTCTGATCGTAGGGATCAGCGTACTGCGCTGAGAAGATTGCCGATACATTGTCCATAGCAGGTTCGAGCGATGCCGCATCGGCCAAGTCTCCCTGGATCAACTCCGCACCTTTAGCCGCTATCGCTTGAGCAGCAGCCGACTCCGGGTTCCGGGTCAGTATCCGTACGCGATGACCGTGCTTCAACAACTCGCGAGCTACGTTGCCGCCTTGTGTTCCTGTACCACCTATAACCAGTATCAATCTTGCTTTGTTGGGTTCCATATCTAACCTCTCCAATCCGAAGGAATATTCGAATTATATTACAGAGGTAAAACAAAGTAAATACCACGGTAAAGTTTTATTGAACTTAAGATTAAAAAAGAAAATAAAATACTAAAAAACGCTCCCTCTTTTGAGCGAAGCGTTACCTTTTATAACCCCTATTCGCCTTACACGACCAATAAAATTTCAAACCGCTTCCTGGTTTCTTCCAGAATATCGAAACTGCCGCCCAGAATGGCCCAATTCAGAATGGCTCCATTGGCTATAATACACATCGAATCAAGCAAATCCTCTGCGCTCGCCGGATTTTTGATCTGTCCCGCGTCTTTGGCCCGTTGAACCAACGTGGGAATAACGCTGCTCAATAGTGATGACTTGCCTTTATCGAGCGGAAGGGTCTGGTTCCGAAGGTGGACCCTGTAATTTTCCTTCGTCATTTCGACTCCCAAACGAACCATGTGCTTCACGTAAATCTCCATGCCTTTTATCGCCTGATCGGCATAATCGGTGACGGACAGAATGTCCAGTACATCATTGTTGGAGATCATATTGTCAAACGAAAAAACCTCGGAAATCAACTCATCCTTGGATTTGAAATGATAGTAAAACGCGGTTTTGGTCACATTGATCTCTTGGCAAATTTGATTGACCGTGACTTGATCGAATCCATATTTATTAAATAACTGGATGCTTGCGGTCAAAATAGCTTCTTTGGTTGCCCCTCTTGTGCTCATTTCTTCCCTCCAACTCCTTTACCATTATTATAAATCATTTTACTAAGAATTAATATTACACTACTTCGGTAATGTTCTTAGTTATTTTAGTATTGATTTTAATTTGTCTTGGTAATATTATGATCCTAGAATCGCTACTCTGGATGAATCCGGGAAGTGGCAAAGCTACGATTATGAAACGCTTGTCGAGATCGATAAGCTCCTGCCGCAGTATGAATTCAAATATGAACCGGTAACGGATTTCCAGGCCGCTTTTGTCGGGACCTTTCGTTTATTTGCTGATGCAATAAGTTGTACGGATGCTGCTTCCTTAAATACCTACATGGATATTTAACATCCACGCCTCTACCCTTAACACGTACCTCTGTTTTACCACTATTTATAATGAGGTTCCCTGTATCATTTTAAATGCGAAAAGAGCCTAATGAACAAACGACCAAGCTCCTTACAATTATCAGTAACTTTATAGGCGTTATGATTAGATTAATAATCGCTATAAAAATGTGTGTATTTTATCTAAGCTCTTATTAACTACTTCATTCGGGGCTTTTCCAACAATATCGAAGAGTCTAGCTCGCCAATCAAGATTTTTTAATGTGATCCGTCAAAATCCCCCCCCGTTAAACAACAAACCATCGGGGAGCAATACTTCATCCCCCCCCCTCGAATTGTATGGGTGATTACGATAAGCGTATGATCATAACTCCCCACCAAGTCAACTTCAGATTCTTGGCTAACGCAATACGCTCGGCAATCTGGCTAGGAATGCGAATGCTTAGACTGTTCCCCTACTTTTGTATGATGGTCGACATATCAACCTCCCACAAAATGCACATCCTGAACTTAGAAATGATGCATTAGGCTTAAAACTGCTGAATCATTATTAGGTTAACTGTTAAAGCAGAAAAAAGAAGCTACTCCAAAGATTTCTCTTTGAAGATAGCCTCTTAATATCTACTTGTTGTACGACTATAATACTGCCATTAGCCCTTTTCGGAATGTGCCTACAAATACTAGATAAGTGATTCTAGCAACGTCTTTAACTGTGGGTTACGCTCCAACACATTCAAAATAATCTGCAACGCCTCAGCACGTGTCGCATTACCTTTTGGGTCGAATCTCTCATCACTTTTACCGCTAATAAAACCTGCTTGAGCTGCTGCTTTAATCTCGCCAGCTGCATAAGCATTATTCAAATCATTAAAGTTTCCTTTTGTTGTATCTTTTACTACGTTATTCATTTCTACCACACGGGATAGGATGGTGACCATTTCTTCACGTGTAATCGTGTTATCCGGCTTGAATGTACCATCTAAGTAGCCATGGATTACTCCTACCGTTACAAGATTCTCAATCGCTTGTTTAGCCCAGCTATCACCAATGTCCTTTAATACAATACTCGTATTGCTGCCACCTTGAATATTAAATGCACGATGCAAAAGCGTTACAAACTCTGCACGAGTAATAGGACTATTCGGCCTAAACGTTCCATCTTGGTATCCATTAATCAGCTGCAACTTAATGAACGTATGAATCGTATTCTCAGCCCAGTGATCTTTCGTGTCAGTAAAATCAATAATATCGGTTGCGTTCTTCGCTTCGGCTACTTTAGCTTCAATCATATTTAATAAATGGACCTCATGAACAACATTGCTATTAAATACATTTCCCTTAGGCTCTGGTGTTACCGGTGTCTCCTTCTCCTCTTTCACTGGTTCAGACGACACGACTGGAGGTCTACTCGGTAGTGTTACCGGTTCTTCCACTGGTTCAGACGACACGACTGGGGGCCTACGCGGTAGTGTTACCGTTTGGCTCGTCAACTGAGTCAAATTTGTCGCATCGAATGCGAGCTGGGCTTCTAATACCTCTTCTTTATTATTTGCACCAATGTCTTTAAAGCTTACAACACCACTATTTGCTGTGGCCGTCGGTGTTCCTGTCAGCGTCCACGCACCTTCATCTTTCTTCGATACGGTCACAACCGTGCTGCTGTCGCCCTTGCTTATATTCCCATAAACATCATACAACGTCACAACCGGTTGTTGCGCAAACGCACCTTCATTCCTTGTAGGTGCTATAATGTCTGCCGTCAGCTTCATCTCTATCGAACTACCCGCTACAGGACTAATTGACATCCAAACATCTGGTTCATATACATCCTCCACGCTGAATTTGACCCGTTGTGCGGCTGCATGGTTCAGATTCAGGTCCACTGTGGCTTCACCACTTTCAAACGTAACACTAATCGTGCTTGGATCTGCCGTCAATTCCGTATCGTTAATACTGCCATAAGAACCGTTAGATGCTGCTGTATAACCAGAAATTGTCACATGATATGTTCCGCTAAACGTCGTATCTATGTTGTTCTCTGAATCCATTACAGTCAGCGTGATCTCATTATCCGCTCCAACTTCAGGTGTCGTCGAGGCGGCCACTGCATTCACAGAAAACTTAAGTGCCTTAGTAAATTTCATCACAGTTGCTTTATTGGAGTATTCCTCATCACGATAGACAACATAAGGGCTATCATTGCTGTCCAGTGCTATCGACGAAGAGTTATTCCAATTGGATGACACTATCCCACCTCCCAGTGTGCCCCAATCATTTCCATTTTTGTCGTATTTCATCACGTATGTTTTACCTATCATTTTAAAAGCAATATAAGGGATATTGTTACTGTCTAGCACTATCGACAGAGAGTCAATAGAATTGTTCGTAAAACCCGCACGACCTAAGAGTTCCCAACTGCTTCCGTTGTACTTCATTACGGTCGCTTTATAATTCTCCTTAACATCGATATAGGCAACATAAAGGGTATTGTTACTGTCTAGCGCTATTGTTGGACGGTACGCGTCAGCAGACGAAAAACCCTCATTCCCTACAGGCTCCCAGCTGCTTTCTTTTTCGTTATATTTCATCACGGTCGCTTTAAGGTCGTGCTCTGCATCAGAATAGACAACATAAGGGATGTCATTACTGCCCAGCGCTATTGTTGGATTAACAGATATACCTTTCGAAAAAAATTCCTCTCCTACAGCTTCCCAACTACTTCCATTGTATTTCTTTACGGTGACTTTATATTGGCCGAGACTTCCATTATTTTCATGGGCAACATAAGGGGTACCATTGCTGTCTAGCGCAATCGTTGGAAAATAAGACGCACCGGATGAAATCACCTCACTTCCTACGGACTCCCAGCTTCCTTGTTCTTCGTTATATTTCATCACACTTACTTTGTTTGTAGTGTTTGTAAAGGCAACATAAGGGCTATCATAACGATCGATCACGATCGATAAGTAACTAACCCCACTTGCTGAAAAACCCTCATTACCTACAGTCTCCCAACTGCTTCCATTGTGTTTCATCACAGTCGCTTTATTTTCATGCTCTGAATCGCTATAGGCAACATAAGGAGTATTGTTACTGTCTAGCGCTATTGTTGTATATTCCACGTTACCAGACGAAAACCCCTTATCTCCTACTTTTTGCCATATCTTGAAACCCTCTGCTTGAACTGTCAACTGCTTCACAGGCAACAACGAAAAAATCAGAGTGAAGATCAGCATACAGATCCACATCAGTCTCTTCGGTTTCAATTGACGCTTACTTGTTTGCATAAATGTACCTCCGCTTTTCATGATGTTGTAATTAGTAAAAATGTATTCTAGACGCGAAAGCCCCGTCCTCCCCTTTCGCTTTCAAACTGCTAATTTAAATAATTCTATTTTATCATGAAGGATTAGCGAATTTATGAACCTAAAGAAAGCTTTAACTTCGCACTTACTATTGGTATTGACTCTCCTCTGAACGCAAAAAATATCCCCTTAATGAAACAGCTTAGCGTTCAATACTTCATGAATGCTCTTCACTGTTTACCATAAGGGGATACTCTACTTATGACTATATTATCCTGATATTCGTAAGGATAGATATTAAAAAATAGATCATCTTGAAGTCGTATTAACTCAAATTCTCGCTACCTTGCTCCATCACTACTACAGGCTTCTAGTCCCTATCCGACACCAATATTTTCGCCCTACTTATGATAAGGCTCAGCTTAACGGGTTTATCGGCGAAAAATCGGCCTAAGTATGCCACTGCATAGGATTTTCCACTGTTTTGCTCATAAAATTAAACAAAGCTCCACGGTTTCAAAAATCGATTATGAATCATGTCGGTCAGGAGCAGATCTACAAACCCATAGATCCTTCCTTATATCAGTCTGTTATCGAGTTTTCTTCCCTATTCACTTTTTAACGATAAAGGTAACCGTAGTGCCTTGATGGAGATTGCTTCGGATTTGCAAACCGCTGCCATAAAGCTGCTTTAGGCGGCGATTAGTATTAGTCAGACCTATGCCTGATTTTCGTCTGGATTCTTTACCCTCCAGCTGCTGGAGGGTCTGATTATCCATCCCAACACCATTATCTGCCACTGACACCTCAGCGTAGGAGCCAAGATCCAGAATTTGAATATGAATGCTCCCGCCTTCGGTACGCTTCAAGATGCCATGGCGGATGGCATTCTCAACCAGCGGTTGGATCGAAAGCGGGGGAATAAGAAGCTCCATGCTCTCATCGATATTCCAAGTTACTTGAAGACGTTCTTCAAAACGTTCTTTTTCAATGAACAGGTAAGATCGAACAAGGTCCAGTTCATTATTCAGCGGGATCAAACGCTCAGAATTGCGGAAATCAAAGCTTCCCTGGAGATATTTACCGAATTCAACAAGCAAATTGTGCATGCGGTCTGAGTCAAACTCACTTAAAGCTGCGATGGCATTCAAAGTATTGAATAGAAAGTGCGGCTGGATTTGTGCTTGAAGCCATGCTCCTTCCATCCGCAACCGATCGCTGATGGATTTTTTGATTTCGGTCAATGATCTCACACGTGACTTCAGCTCCATCGCATCAACAGGCTTTGTCACATAATCATTAGCTCCCGCCAGAAAGCCGGCCTCAATATCCTCGGGCCGATTGCGTGCAGTTAGCAGCAGGATTGGCTGCTCCGATACAGAAAAACGATCACGTATGGCCCGCGTAACCTCATAACCGGACATAAGGGGCATCATCACATCGGTAATAATTAAATCCCACTCTTGAGAATCCAGATAAGCTAATGCCTCAGCCCCGCTTGTAGCTGTTACGATATCATATCGCTCTATAGACAGAACATTGACCAAGATGCTCAGGTTAATTGGGTCGTCATCGATAGCTAAAATTTTAGGCCTATCTTCAGCTAATGTAGTATTAGCTTCGGAAATTAAGCTTGAACTAGCTGCTGCGGTCTCTAAATAGCCTGAAGAGAGCAGAGCAACAGAATCAACATCATCTTGATTACGAGAAATATCAGATAAAGGCAAGGTTAGAGTGAAAGAGGAGCCTTGACCTGGTGTGGAGCTGACAGAAAGCGTTCCATGGTGCAGTTCTACAAGCTGCTTACAGATGTTTAATCCCAGTCCAAGTCCAACTACACTTGCGGTTTGTTCCCCTTCACCTTGCTCATAGGGTTGAAAAATTCTTTGCTGTGTTTCCAGATCCATCCCAATTCCAGTATCCGTGATATGTATGTGGGCTTTATGATCTATAATTTGTGCCCCTATTGTGATAGAGCCTTCATTAGTGAATTTCACAGCATTATGCAGCAGATTAAACAGGATCTGAATCAGGCGATTCTCATCTGCGATAACGTAGGGGAAATTATCCGGGATGTTATGAATAAGTCGAATGGATTTGCCTTCCGTCATAAATCGCAGCATATCCAATACACCTGTAGCAAGGGTTTGCACTTGAATATTCTCGACCTGAAGCCGCACACGGCTCTCTTTAAGCATCGTTACATCCAGCAAATCATTCAGCAAGAAGGACATCCGTTTTCCTACAGAAATAAGCAGCTTCATATGTTCTTTATTTTTATCTTCATCATATCTGCTTTCGCTATTTAGGACGGTCTGGGCTATATTGAGCATGCCGTGCAATGGGTTTCTCAGCTCATGAGAGGTATTAAGCAGAAAGTCATCTTTCAGCTTATCCGCTTTTTGAAGCTGCTCTGTGAGCTTTGCTCTCTGCAAGTTGGAACGAACATAACCTCTAAACCAGAAGGCACCAAAGGCGACACTGCTAATGACCATATCGAAAGGGTAGAAGTTCATTTCAATGATGCCTGTATTTTTAATAACGCCCCAGATCGAACTCGTTGTTAAACCCGTTAAACCGAATAATAAATAAATCGCATCTTCATTGCCCTTTCTAACTGAACGGTATATTAGGACTGGGAGCACAAAGAAAGGGACAACGATTATAAATGTATGAAGAGTATCAGCAAGCATGATCGTTTTGACCGGCAGAATCAGCACAAATAAGGCATAAACTGCACATAGGATTGAATACCAACGGAAGCTCTTATAGGTTGCATATTCGGGCAAAAGCAATTTGATATATTGAGTCATAAACGCGGCGACGCCAAGATATGCCAAGTAATATAGCTTTAAAGTCCAATGGTAGTTTACAGCAGACCAAGCCGGCAATAACCGATCATCGTCGATCAGGATTGTGATAATAGCACAAAGCATCAGTATCACAAAATAGAGCAGTGCTCTCTGTCTAGTTCCCATCCAATATAAGATTAATGCATAGGTGACATGCATCAGAAGGAGAAGACAAACCGCTACCTGTGCGACTACTGAAAATCCGACAGCCTTGTCGATAGCACGATCAGTGCCGAATTTAACAGGAAAAAACAGACCTCCCGACAAACGGTCGGTATAGTTTGCTACAACTATAATAATTTCGATCTCGCTCTGATCGGTGGCAAAAGAAGCGGTATAAGGCACATTGCCAGCTGTATATTGCTCTGCGTTAGCGGCAGGATTACCGGAATGGGCCAATAAGCGTCCATTGACATAAAGCTTAGAGGAGGAAGCGATACTGGGCATACGGATACTAAACAATTGGTCTTTATCAGGATCGATCAGGAGCCGTAAACGGTAGCTTCCGTAACCGAAGGTTGGATTTTTATCGTCATCTATAGCGTTGTTCCAGGTTCCCGGTACATCAATAAACACTTTATCATCGGGGATGAAGTGCTCGCTATTGTTCTTCTGTTGAAGCAATAAACGAGGATAAAACTCCCACTGCCCATCGAGTGATAGCGTACGATTGTCCGTGAAATCCCAATTTCGTAAATCCAATTCACCCTTAATGGCATGAAGATGATCAGGAGTAGTTTGAAAAAGTATCCATATGATTCGCATTGCCGTTAGGATTAGGAAAAAGCAGCCGACTTTGAAAAGAAATTTTTTTCTGGTTATCATAAGCATATCTTCGACAAAAAATGCTGTATTCCTCCCGTTAATGAAATGAACAAGCACCGTTTCACATTATTACCGCCTTTTTAGCCCGAGTTAAGCAGCGAAAATACGCCTAGGTGTGCCGCGGCGTTCCGGGCTTAAAGGCAACTTGTGCATTCTACAATTCGGCTCTGAACCGAACTTTCTACAGCAAATTTTTCGCCGTTATTTATGATACGGTTCCCCCCGATTTATCTTCACCGCGCGATAAATCTGCTCGACCAGCACCAGGCGCATGAGCTGATGAGGCAGCGTCATGCGCCCGAAGCTCATGCGCTGCTGGGCGCGGCGCATGACATCGTCGGAGAGCCCGTGGCTCCCTCCGATGACGAACACGACATGGCTCGTCCCATAGGTTCCGAGCCGGTCAATCTCTCCGGCAAGCTCTTCCGAGCTCCAGAGCTTGCCGTCGATCGCGAGCGCAATAACATGCGCCTCGCTTTTGATCTGCGCGAGGATGCGTTCGCCCTCGCGCCCCTTCACCTGCACCACCTCTGCTTCGCTCATCGAGTCCGGTGCTTTTTCATCCGCTACCTCAATCACCTGGAATTTGAGGTAAGGCGTCAGCCTTTTCGCATATTCCGCGATGCCGTCGATCAAATACTTTTCCTTCAATTTGCCTACGCCAATAATCTGAATTAACATAAAACCCTCCATCTGTTTGCTTACAATACTATGTCTAAAATCTATCTTCTTTCATGGGGTGTAGCTCCAGCGAAAGGCCCGGGCGTCACTAAGGTAGCATGTCTGGACTTCCGGTCGCTCTTATCCCAAACTTTTTCTTTATTAACCGCTTCTACCGATTCAAATCTGGCACTCTTACTCCTACAGCTTCAAGCGCTTATCTCCACTTACTCGGCTGCTCCCCGCATCTCCGTCATCCGCGCCAGAATCCTTCTCTTCCGGTACAGCATGCGTGCAGTCTCACCTACATCCTCAATCGTTTTGCGATTGGTATAAGCGCCAAAAACAATCCCCGCCACCGGGACCATCTGCAACAGCTTTTTCCAACCAAAGTTATCCCGGTATACGGTGATGACTTCGTGCCAGCCCTTAATCTTGGATAAGGCTGCGTTTGTGCCTTCAAGGATATCTCCGCTTCCACCTGTTTGCAGGTTCAGCTCTTCCAGGATCGCCTGCTTACCAACGATGTCCGAGGAAGCGAACTGCATCACTTTTACCGTGAATATCCGTTCCGCCTTATCGGTCGGATCATAGCCATAGCACAAGCCAATCTCCTGAATGACCTTCAGAGACAGGCCCAGAGTGGCCGGAATATCTACTGCCAGAGTGAATACACCGCCAACTCCAGTGGTCGCTCCCTGAATGGTCGCTGTCTCCCGTCCAGTCTGGATAAGCTGAAGTGCTGACGCATCCATAACAGATAAGGAATAGGGGCCTCGCTCAGAACCTCCAGCGGCCTGACTTTGGGAAGCCACGAGGGTTCCGACCTTACGGCCCGCTACGAGATAGTTGCCACCGTTCTGGATATAGCCGCCCAATTCGTCGAGCAGTTGGCCTATTTTATCGTGAATAATCTTCGGTGTAATCTTATCCAGCAGTTTAAAAGGCAGGCGGGACATGCGGTCCCAGATCATCAGCTTTTTCTGCTCTTTTTCCCACTTCGTGACTTCAGCCAGTGCGGCATCAAGCTGCTCCAGTGTCTCTAACTGTGCAGACGGATGTTGTGGATGCGCCATCTTGAGAACCTCCCTTATGTTGCGGGGCTTAGCTGCCACCGGTCAAATCATTATCTTTTAAAGGTATACGTCCGAGCAGGCGATCAGGTCCATATTTCAGTTCACCCTGTGACCCACTCCCGGATGATCACACGGCGGAGTCCCGCTGAAATTCCACTTTTCTTTTAGTGTACCACAATGTGTAGCCATTCAAGACAGCCGTACATATACGCACAAAAGCACCCGCTACCCGCGGATGCTTTTTACAGGCAAGCCTATCCCACTACACCAGGAACATCGCGACAATCGTCGTCACCGCCAGCCCCAGCAGTACAGGCTTCAGGTTGCGCCGGGCCAGCTCGAACGGGCTAACCCCGCAGATGGCGGCTGCCGGAATGAGCGCCCATGGAATCAGTGTACCTCCACCAACCCAGATTGCGGCCACCTGCCCCAGTGCGGTCAGCGTCGCTGCCCCGGTATGAATGGCGGATGCGAACAGCTGCGCGATGGAACCAGCCAGTGAAATTCCGGAAAAGCCCGAACCATCCAGCCCGGTGATCGCCCCGATTATGGTCATGGTGACCGCGCCCACTGCACCGTTAAGCGGAACATGATCCGCCAGAGCGACACCGAGGTCGTTCACGATGCCGTGCGAGGCTTCCGGGAGCACTTTTCCGAACAACTCGGTGAACGCCGAATCGCCCAGATAGAAAAAAGCCGCAATCGGAATCACCGGTCCGAACACCTTGAATCCAAAAACAAATCCTTCTATTAAATAGGATGTGATCTTTTCAAGTCCCCGGTTGCGGTGGGCCAGCATGGTGATAGCGATCAGAATAAGTACCGCCGTACCGCCCACGAGTGCTGTGGCATCCCCGCCTTGCAGCTTCAGAACGAACATCGCGACGACATCGAGCAGGAATAGAAGCGGAATGACGATCGCCAGCGTTTTTTTGACACGAGGGCTAAGTAGCAATGGTCCTATTAGCTGTTCTCCCACCTCCGTGAGTGAACTGCCCCCTTTTACCGTGACCAACCCATTCCGCCATGTTCCATTCTTCTGATCTCTGCGCATCAGCCAGAACGCGGCCACTGTCGTAACCAGCCCCATGACAATCACAAGCGGAATACTGGCCTCCATCACACTGCTTACCGGAAGTCCGGCTGCGTCTGCGGTGAGCTTGGGGGCACCCTGAATAATGTAATCCCCGGATAGCGCGATACCGTGACCAAACAGATTCATCGCCATGGCCGCTCCCAGCGCAGGCAGACCGACACGAACGGCAACAGGCAACAATACAGCGCCGATCAAAGCGACCGCCGGCGAAGGCCAGAAGAAGAAGGAAGTGACCATCATAATGATCCCAATTCCCCAGTAAGCCATGGACGGCGTACGAATCAAACGGCTGAGCGGCGCAACCATCGTCTCATTGATCCCGGTAATAATCAGAATCCGGCTCATCGCTACAATAATGGAGATAATCATGATCGTACCGAGCAGCTCTTTTGTCGCATATACAAAAGAATTGAAGATCCCCGACACCGAACCGCTAAGCGTATTCGTCGCGAGCAGACCCAAAGCAAAAATCCCAACCACACAGATCATCGTCGTATCCCGCCGCCGGATCAGCAGCCCAAGAATGAACACAATGAACACCAGATACACATAGTGGATCGCTGATAGCTGGGTCCCCATGTCGTGCGCCCCCTTCTCACCTGTAACTCAATAGGTGCTATATGCTATGCAGGGGCATGGGCGAAAGTTCGACATCAGGTGCCTTAGAGGAAAAAAAAGAGCCACTTGCTAGTGTCTCATCGGTGGGAGCTCTTCTATCACTTATTCAGTGCAAAGTACATTTAAAATAAGACTAACGAACACAATTTGTATATAATATCCAGTAAGGGGGAGGGTACATGAATAAAATAAAGAAAAACATACCCGCTATACTGATCATTTTAGGGGTTGTCCTATTTTTCTTAGTATTCAGTAGAGCTCGTACATCCGCTATTGTTCAACTCTCAGAGATATCTAAAGACAGCATTGTTGTAATAAATGCGCTTGGCGAAAAAACAATGGTGAGAGTGCCTTCTAAAATTGACATCAGTACTCTTAATGAGCAATCTTATTATTTAGTAAGCTATAGCTCAAGTTTTTTTCAGCGAAACCGCTTTGATAAAATAGAAAAATCACAATAAAAGGGGGAGAGCACATTGCTCATCTCACTCAAACAGCAAACCCTCCATAGATACCGATATCCTCAGGAGGTTGCAAAGCTAGATGTCTACAGCTTACCTATATTGAGCATTAAAAAAAGAACGTGAGCACTCACGTCCTTTTCATCATCTTATCATTTAACTATAGATCGCTTACACGACCAAATACTCAGCATTCTTCTCACATTCCGCACATTTCGCCGGCGGGTCCCAGTCAGAGAACTCCGTTTCCTTCAGATCCACTACATCCGGTGCGTCTTCGTACTCGTCCACAAACCTGTCAATGGCCAGCTCCACGTGTTCCTTACACACTACATACATTCAACCAAGCATCCCTTTCTGTGCCGCTGCGGCGTAATACTCCTTCTACTGTTCTACCACACTTCCAGGTAAAAGGGAACTCCCCACCGTCGATTCCTGTCATTTCCTTAGAAGCAGGTGCAATACTGGAAATTATATCCGATAATATAGAGATGCAGATGCAAATACTACTCGGAGGATTTCAATGCTCATAACCATATTGTATGTTGCTTTCAGCCTGTTCGCTGCAGGCGTCTTTATATTCCGGACTATCAAACAAAAGTTCACCAAGTACCAGACAGAGCATATAGGAATACTCCTCTCATATCTAATAGTAGGCCTTACCCTTAAGGCTCCCATTGAATTAAAAGTGGGGTGCACTCTACTTCTCCTGCTGACATTCATGTACGGAACTATAAAAAGGTGACCCTGTCCTCTATTATTGTGAAAAAATAACCCCGTCAGACTTTTGTCTGGCGGGGCTTTGTCATTATCTATCTTCCACTTATTCCACTTCGGTTAAAGTTCCACGCTGAATCTCTGTCATGATCCAAATCTATATGCCTTCTTACTAACCAAGGGATTCCACCGGCCGGTCCAACTCATACAACCTGCGGTAACGTGGCTCCTTCTCCAGCAGCTCAGCATGAGTGCCGCGCATTTCGACAGTTCCATTCTCCATAAAAATCACTTCGTCCATCAGTTCCGCACCTACAAGGTGGTGCGTAACCCAGACCAGCGATTTTCCGGCCATCGCCTGGAACATCGTAGCCAGCAGCTCGCGCTCGGTGCGTGGGTCGAGACCCACGGTCGGCTCGTCGAGCACGACGACCGGCGTGTTCTGCAGCAGGATACGCGCCAGCGCGATCCGCTGCCGTTCGCCGCCGGAGAAGCGCTGCCCGGCTTCACGCACGGGCGTGTTATAGCCTTCCGGCAGGGAAGAGATCAGGCTGTCGAGCTTCGCTAGCGCGCCAGCGGCGCGAATTTCTTCCTCGGAAGCCTGCGGATTCCCAAGCCGGATATTGTTCGCCACCGTGGTGTCGAACAGATGCGGACGCTGATTGAGTACCGCAATCAGCGAAGGAATGTCGTCGCCGTAGGACGCGGCGGCCCGCCCGTTAATCTCAGCCGAACCTTCCGTCGGCTGAATCACACCCTGAATGACCTTCAGCAGCGTCGATTTTCCCGCTCCGCTGCGGCCGATGATCGCGATCTTTTTCCCCTGTGGGAGATCTAAGCTTAGATCGCGGACAGACCAATCATCATCGGCTCCGTACCGGTAGCCGACATTCTCCAGCCGGATGTGTGTTTGTATTGCAATATCATGTTGGCTGTGGCCTTCATTACCAGCTTGCCCCGTAGTAGTCGAAATGTCGCGCCCAGCAACAGTCACTTTGATTTTCGCTATTCCAGCACTTTGCGTACGTACTTCATCCAATGTTTCTGTACGGCCTCCAGCCACTGGCGCTACTTCCAATACACCAGCACTTACCGCACGGGTTCCCTGCCCATTCTGTTTCACTCGAGCACCCTGAGTAGGCGCCCCATCCCTATCCTCCACCCCGGACAACCGCTCCAGCGAGTTTCGGTACTGTGGAATCTTCTCCACCGCTTCCGATACCGGCAGGAAGGCATCCGCTAACGGAAAGACCACCAGCACGAACGCTGCGATCAGCGTTCCGGCAATGGCTCCGCCTGCGTATTGCCCCGCTGCCCAGTAAAGCATGGACAGCACGCCGATACCGACAATCGCCTGCCCAATAAACATTCGCAGGCGGGCCCAGCCCCGCAGCCAGCCGTCAGTGTGGGCTACCTTCCGTTCGTCGGCTTCATAAGTCGCCACGAACTGACTTTGCCGTCCGCTAATCATCCAGTCGCCCATGCCTAGTACAGCATCCGTCAGCTTCTGGTAGAGCCGATTGCGCTCTTGCTTCACTTCACGCTGCCGTCTTTGTGTGAACAGTAGCGAGACCAGTGGCAGCACAATCACCAGCACCAGAATATACAGGCCCATCAGCAGCGCAAAGGTCAGATCGAAAGTGCCGAGGGCAATCATTGCCGCACCATACAGCAACAGCGCGATAATACTAGGAAAGACAGTGCGTAGATATACATTTTGCAAATATTCGATATCGTCGGCCAGCATACCGAGGATGTCACCTGTCCGAAAGCGTGAGGACAAGAACAGCGCCTGTGGCTCCAGTATATGGTACAGGCGGACACGCATCTTGGACAGAATCCGCAGGATCGTGTCATGACCGACGAGCCGTTCCACATAGTGGATCACGGCCCGGCTTGTTCCGAAGGTGCGTACACCGACGATCGGGACATAGATCATTAATATATTTTCTGGTGGGATAGACGCCTTAGAGATTAGGAAGCCCGAGGTGTACATCAGAGAAGAAGCCGAGAACACCGTCAGTGCACCAAGGACAATAATCAGCACAAACCGCCAGAAGTATGAAGATACATATGGGGCGAACCATCCTTCTCGTTTCAATGGATTCCCTCCAGTTGCGATTGAATAAGCTCATAATAGGCACCCTTACGGGCGATCAGTTCATGATGAGTGCCAGTCTCAGCTACTTTCCCCTGCTTCATCACGACGATGAGATCCATATCTACCATCCAGTGCAAGCGATGTGTCGCGAGAAAGACCAGCTTCCCGGCAAATAGCGGAAGCATCGTTTCCTTCAGCTCGTACTCCGTCTCAATATCTAGATGGGCTGTTGGCTCATCCAGCAGCATGATTGGACGGCTACTTAGCAAGGCACGGGCCAGTGCCACCCGCTGTTCCTGACCCCCGCTGAGGGAACGACCGCCGCCGCCAATCATTTCGTCTAGTCCGTTTGGCAGAGAATCTACCAATCTCGACAATCCGGCTTCGCCGATTACTCTCCGGACATCGTCCAATGAAGCTTCTGGGTAATAGAAGCGTACATTATCAGCAAGCGTGCCGCTAAAGATATATGGCCGCTGTGGGATATAAGCCGTCTGCTTCCGCCAAGCTTCGTCTGTCAACGAGCTGAACGTGCTATCGCCCACGGTAATACTGCCAGACGTAGGGTGCAGAAAACCGCCCAGGATATCCACCAGTGTGGACTTCCCTGCTCCACTCTCCCCGATAATACCGATCCTGGTCGCCCCTGCGAACTGCAAATTGACCCCTTCCAACGAGGACAATCCGCCTTCTTCATACCTAACACCCACACCATTCAATTGTAGAATGGCGTCGTTAGTCCAAACAAAGTCGGAAGCAGCGGAGGGCTTCGCCACAGGGGCGGTGCCGGTAGTTCTATTAGTTCCAGCCCGACCAGCACTATTGGCATTATCAGCACTACCAACACTGCCTGCACTATCAGCACCATCAATAGGTCCAGCACTACTTACATCACCAGCCATAGTACCCGTGACAGTCCCTTTTACAGCAAACCCTGGGGCAGTTATACCAACTCCACTCCCCTCCAACTTCACCGCCTGCACGGTCTCCCGGTCAATAATACTCTTCATGGCCTCACCTGCTTCTTTCCCATCCAGCGTGGCGTGGAAATCCGCACCCACGAGCCGGACCGGCAGGAAATACTCCGGTGCCAGGATCAGGATGGTCAACCCGGTGACCAGTGTCATCTGCTCATTGACCAGCCGCAGACCGAGGCTGACAGCCACGGAAGCTACCGAAAGCATGGTGAAGAAATCCAGTGCGAAGGATGACAGGAATGCCACGCGCAAGGTACGCATCGTAGCTGAGCGATAACGGTCGCTCACATGGGCAATACTCTCGCTGTGACTACGGCTGCGGCCGAGGAACTTCAGCGTCTCTAAACCCCGGAGGGAATCGACAAAGTGATTCGACAGTGTCCGATAGGATTTTAGCTGACGATCCATTTGTTTGCGTGCGGTCATACCAATCAGGATCATAAAGGCAATAATGATCGGCATCGTCACGGTGAGAATTACGCCGCTTGTCGTGTCTTGTGTGTACACATAGACGAGCAGCATTAGCGGTGTGACTGACATTCCAACCATCCGTGGAATGATCAGCTCCAGATAAGTGCGGAACTTCGTTACGCCTTCCAATACCAGTGTAACCAGCGTGCCGGTGCCCCGGTCGCCTGCTAATCTCGGCCCTAGCTGGAACAGCTTATCCATCATCTGCTGCCGCATGCTGCTTCCGGTCGCTTCCGCGAACCGGTAGGATACCCGGCTCATCAGCAGGGCGCACACATGGCGCACCAGAAACGCAAGAAGGAACAACAGGGAAGTACCCCATTGTTCCTTCAGCGGTGCTCCCGCAAACAGCGCAGAGACAACTTCCGCCAGCCATTTGGCCAGCAGAAGAATGGACAGGCTTTGCACCAGGGTCAGGAAGCCGACGATCAGAAAGACCGGCTTAACTCCTTTGTACCCAAGCAAATTTTTATCCATTAGTATTCAAGATGCTCCTTCTCGTGAACCCGTTTGTGAAAGATAAAATAACTCCAAATCTGATAACCTAGCACGAACGGCAGCAGCGTCAACGCCACAATCGTCATAACCTTCAGTGAATAATGACCGGAAGCTGCATTTGTGATCGTCAGGTTGAACGCCTGATCAATGGAGCTAATCATCACCCGCGGGAACAGTCCCACGAAGATGGAAGCCACCGACAAGGCGAATACTGCTCCGGTCATTCCGAATGCCCAGCCGTCCTTCTTCTTCAACATGAAGTAGCCTGCCAGTACATATGCAATAATACCCAATATTACTATACTCAGAAGCAGTGTTCCACGCTTTTCAAAGATATCGGTCATGAAGTAGGTCATTACCACAAAACCCAGAAGTAGTACGCCGAGTGGAATCAACAGCTTCTGCCCCAGCTTGCGGGCCCGCACCTGTAGATCTCCAATCGTACGCAATGTCGTGAACATCAGGCCGTGTACCAGACACAGCAGAACGACTGTAATCCCGGCAACAACGGTGTAGATATTAACGATATCCGTGAATCCGGCATACATCTGCATGTTCGCGTCAATCGGCAGGCCTTTGATGAAGCTTGCGAATACGACAGCCAGCAGGAATGGTGGGAGGAAGCTGCCGAGGAAGATGCAGACATCCCAAGTTCTTTTCCAGGCTAGAGAATCACGCTTGCCCCTGAATTCAAATGCCACACCCCGAGCAATCAGCGCCAATAGCGCGAACACAAAGGGAATATAAAATCCGCTAAATAGCGTCGCATACCAGTTCGGAAAGGCCGCGAACATCGCGCCTGCACCCGTCAGCAGCCATACTTCATTGGCATCCCAGAACGGTCCAATGGAGTTGATCAGCACCCGGCGCTCCGTATCATTCTTGGCCAGGAACTGTGTTTCCATTCCTACACCAAAGTCAAAACCCTCCAGGAAGAAGAACCCGATGAACAGAACCGCAATCAATACAAACCACAATTCATTAAGAGAAAGCATGGGATCCCTCCTTGTTATATGGATCATGGGAATCGCCGTGATCGTTATCCATGGCATAAGGACCTTTTTTGATAACTTTGATGAACAAGCCGACCAGTACCAGACCCAGAATTAAGTAGATCGTTGTAAAAGAAATCACTGAGAACAACACCTGTCCGCTTGTGATATTAGGCGATACACTGTCTTTGGTCTGCATTAAACCAAATACCGTCCACGGCTGGCGGCCAAATTCGGTCATCACCCAGCCCGCCGTATTGGCGATTGGCGGAAGCAGCAGTCCCCAGAACATGAACCGCATGAACCAGGTATTCGGACGGTCCATCTTTTTACGCCAAATCAAGTAAATCGCATACAGACCAAGCACGATCATTGCCGTACCCGCAGCGACCATGATCCGGAAGCTCCAGAACGTAGTCCGTACCGGAGGGATATAATCCCCAGGTCCGTACTGCTGCTCATATTCTGCCTGCAATTGGTTCATCCCTTTAACTTCACCAGAGAACTTACTGTAAGACAGGAAACTAAGCAAATACGGAATTTTGAATTCACCGCTGTTAGTCTTGTTCGTAGGGTCAATATTCGCCCACACCGTCCAAGGTGCAGGATCGCCGCTCTCACCCCATAGTCCTTCGGAAGCCGCCATCTTCATCGGCTGAGTCTCTACCAGGTATTGTGCCTGGGCATGTCCTGCCACGGCTACACCCACAGAAGAGATAATGCCGACAATCGCCGCAATTTGAAAAGATTTCTTAAAGAAAGATACTTCCTGATTCTTCAGCAGCTTATAGGCACTGATACCCGTTACAAGGAATGCGCCTGTAGCGTAGGCCGCCAACACCGTATGCGGGAATTCCACCAGTAATTGTCCGTTCGTTATGAGGGCAAAGATGTCATTCATTTCTGCACGTCCATTGTTGATCGCAAAACCCACCGGATGCTGCATGAATGAGTTAGCCGTCAGAATCCAGAAAGCCGACATCATCGTACCAAAAGCCACCATCCAGATCGAGAGCAGATGCACCTTCTTAGAGACTTTGTCCCAGCCGAAGATCCACAGCCCGATGAACGTAGACTCCAGGAAAAAAGCCAGTAGAGCTTCCACGGCCAGCGGTGCACCAAACACGTCACCGACGAATCGTGAATAATCTGACCAGTTCATCCCGAACTGGAACTCCTGCAGAATACCTGTAACTACCCCGACTGCAAAATTTATGAGGAATAGCTTTCCCCAGAATTGCGCCATTCTCTTGTACTCTTCATCGCCTTTTCTTACATACATGGTCTCCATGATGGCAATTAAAAGCGCTAGCCCAATAGACACCGGCACAAAGAAATAGTGAAAAATTGTCGTCGACGCAAATTGAATACGTGACAGCATGATTGTATCCATATTTCTCCCCTTCCCTCTCCCTTATCAATACGTCTATTTTGTCAAAAATTTTAAGGGAACTGTGTGATGTAAATCACATTATACGCTCTATTTTTGCTATAAAAATAATAATTTTGTGACAAATATCACAAAGTAGTGACAAAAAAGCAAAAAAAATAAGACGGTTTAACCGTCTCGGAGTTTGTGCGTTATTCTATACTAAGCTTGGCTCATAAAGGCGCCGGTCACGTAATGGAAATACCCTTCTTCAGCGACTTCAGATCACCGTTGGAATTGAGCAGCAGCGGCAGCATCTTCATACTGCGGACCATTGGAGCGTTGCATAGACGACAAGAAGGCACAGTGTCAAAAGCAAAATTGTCCCTCATCCATCCATTGCACCCCTCGTTCGTACAGGCCCAAATCGCGGTATTCTCTTCCGGGATTTCCTCCACGGGTTTCTTCCGGTAGTTCATTGCCGTTCCTCCTTCCTTTATGTCACAAGTGGATTAACGATACATGATACCCCAAAATGTTAAGATTTATGCTTACACCTCTATAATAATAAGAAAAGCCCCAGTACGGAGCCCTTACAAAGGTTGTTGAATTCTGTTAAAAAAAGACCGTCCCAACTTTCAACAAGCGGGGACGGTATCTTCTATTATTACAGTTTTACAACGTTTTCGGCTTGTGGACCACGGTTGCCTTGAACAACGTTGAACTCAACGCGTTGGCCTTCGTCCAAAGTTTTGAAGCCTTCGCCAGTGATCGCACTGAAGTGTACGAATACGTCGCTACCGCCTTCAACTTCGATAAATCCGAATCCTTTTTCAGCGTTGAACCATTTAACTGTACCTGTTTGCATGTGTGTAACCTCCACAAATTTAAATTAATATGTTCTTTTTATCTTCAAACAAAGAAAAAATTCACACATTGAAAAAGGTTGTATATCGCTTGACCTGACAGCCCTTTTCAATAAGAGGATTAGTATCAAATGTCTGATTGTTCTCATAGTACCACACCTTCGAAGTAAAGGCAAGCTGACCCATCCGAATATCTCCGTTTTTTCCCACAAAAGGCTGACTTCCCAATGTAAGGGCTGTCAGCCTGGCTGGTCATGACTGCTATATCATTATATACCATTTGTGAAGGTTTTATTCCTCAGGCTTCTCTAAAAGTTTTACCGATACCTGTTTTAGAACCCCGTTTCTATAAAAAGTAATCTGCAATTCATCACCGATCTTAGTGTGATTATACAAATACTTCCGCAGTGAAAGGGTAGATGTGATGGGCTCTCCGTCAAATTTTGTGATAACATCGTTGAACTGGAGTCCCGCTACCTTTGCCGGTCCAACAGCATCGAGCACGACTACACCGTCTTTAACAGCCACAGGCAGATTCAGCTCTTTGCGCTGGTCTTCGGCCAGTGGAACATAAGGGTTGTTCAGATCGACCGTGTAGACACCCAGATAGGATCGTGCGATCTTCCCCTTGCTGGTTAGCTCCTCCGCCGTCTCCATAACATGATTGGTCGGTATGGCAAAGCCAAGCCCTTCTACGCCGGTATCCGAAATCTTCATCGTATTAATCCCGATAACCTTGCCGTTGAGATCAACCAGCGCACCACCGCTGTTACCTTCATTGATCGCCGCATCGGTCTGGATGACCTCTTGCTCCCAGTCGTACACACCATCCTGGTTGAGCGATACGGGAATCTTCCGCTCCGTATAGCTTATAATACCGGAGGTTAGCGTATCACCAAGGCCAAGTGGATTGCCAATAGCTATGACGGTCTCCCCGAGACGCAGTTTGGAGGAGTCACCGATCTGAGCGATGGTGTTGATGCCCTTGGCATCAATCGAAAGCACAGCAATATCGGTTACTTTATCTGCACCGACCAGCTCCGCTCTGCGGGTCTCCCCCGACACCGTAACAATCTCCAGCTTACCTGCACCCTGAACGACATGGTTATTAGTTATGATGTAGGCCTTATTCGCATCTTTTTTATAAATAACTCCGGAGCCCAGTGAGGACTGATCCAGAATATTCTGTTCCTTGTTATCTTCCTTGTGGTTAACGATGCTTACTACGGCAGGACGAACCATCGCCGCCGCCTGAATAATACGATCATAAGGATCGCCACTGCTCGGCGTCACGTTCTCAATAACGGTAGATCCTACTGCTCGCTCCGGCGCCCAATGTCCAGTCACCACGCTGAACAGCAATACCGCTACCACCGCACTGATTACGGAGCTAAGCGCAGAAATCTGCCATGTTGAGAGACTCCGACGCGATCTGCTAGTTCGCCACCCGCGTGACAAACCTTTGGATTTGTCTTGTTCTCTGCTCCGCCGTGGTACCTTCGTTGAATAAAAATCATCATCAAACAATCCCAACGGTAATCCTCTCCCCTCTATTGCTACTGCATTCATACCTGAACGCCAAGCAACACCCGAACGGCTTCGTACTCTTCTAAGACTCCAAAGAGTGCCAAAAGGTTTCACTTTATCCATTCGCCCAAATAGGCGGGTTCCAAGCGTAGGGGTCTCATATTCTTTCAATCAGGGAATATTTTACGACTTAAAAGACTACAATAGTAGAAAGCTCCAATTGTCACTTACGCCTAAACGCTCTGTATTGATTGTATCACAGGCGGGCACGCTTTCGCGGCTTTTCCGCCGTAATTATTCTGCACATTTTTCCCAAACCCCTATCTCATCCCCAAAGGAGGTGCAAAGAAATGGAATCCTCTTCGCTAGGCATGGATTTGGTGCAATTTATCGGTAAACTGGGTGATTTGAAGGATGAGCATTACCATATGACACTCGCCCTCAGTGCCATCATAGAGTTGTTGATCGACAAGGGCCTGATCACCCGTCAGGAGTTGGAGCACAAGACGGCCGAACTGGATCAGCTTATGGCTGGCTCACCATATCCCATGGCGTAGGGCGGTCATAATAAGTCTCACATAGCTTGAACTCACTGTCCTTGTAGAAGCAACCCCGGTCCTCCATGGCACCGCGTACAGACATCTTAGCTAGGTCCATCATATTATGATCCAGGCTCAAGTGCGCCAGATAGGTGCGTTTCGTCCTGCCGGTCAAAATCTCACTCAGAGCTGCGCCTGCGGCTTCGTTGGAGAGATGGCCCATGTCGCCGAGAATACGGCGTTTGGTGTTCCACGGATAGCGTCCCATCCTCAGCATCTCAATATCATGATTAGCCTCCAGCACCATCACATCGGAATCCGCAATCGCCATCCTTACCTTATCACTGACATATCCCAGGTCTGTAGCCACACATAGCTTTTCTTTGCCATCATAAAAATTGTAGCCCACCGGCTCTGCTGCATCATGAGAGATTGCGAACGACTCCACGCGCAGGCTACCGAAATCCCTCTGCTGTCCGGTCTCCATAATAATGCGATGATGGTCCGGTATTTTCCCGATGCCCTTCTCGATGGCCCCCCAGGTATTGGTGTTGGCGTAGATAGGTAGCTCATATTTACGGGCCATAGCCCCGAGTCCTTTGATATGATCAGAATGCTCGTGGGTCACCAGAATTCCGTCTATATCGCGCCCAGTCAGCTCACGCATGCCCAATAGTTCGTCAATCCGCTTCGCACTAAGACCCGCATCAATCATCAGCGTCGTCTCCCCATTACGTACCACAGTTACATTACCTGTAGACCCGCTCGACAATACTGAAAAAGATATCCCCATGTTTACTACTCCTTCTATCCTGAAATCACGATATTCTAATCTGTTGTTGTCTTGGGACTAATGATGTCCGCACTGATGGCGTCCACATAATAGGACTTGCCATTCTCCAGCATGAACCGCCACATCGGGGCAGCCACCTGACTTTCGGAATTGAACAACTCCCCATAATAACCAAGTACAATTTCCTTGACTGCCGTATCTGGCGGAAAATATTTCTCAATCAGGCTGCTTAGGGCATTGGATGCCGGAAGCACCTTCTGGACATCCTCATTGTTGCCGGGTCCTATCTGAATATTGGGGCGACGGTACGCCACAATCTTTTGATTGTTGTAAATAAGCTCCAGCCTGACCCTAAACAGCGGCCACTCCTTCTTCACCAGTGGATGCAGCACGAATTTCCCCGCTTCGCTTTCCAATGGATCGAACTGATAATCTGAGATATCCGGAATTTCACTCTGCAGCTCACGACTAAGTTCGGAGAACGTAAAGATCAGCTTACTATCTATGGGCCGCTTGAGCAGCACCGGCTGCTCGCTCTGCTCATCCCCGGAGTAGCGGTATGTAATCCCAGGAAGCTGAGGCGTTGCCGCCGGGATGGGGCACAGAATACGGATTCCCTTCTGCTCCATCACCTGCTGTGTGGTTTCGGAGAGGGAAGTGAAATCCAGATTGGCGCTGACCTGATCGCGCAGGTCAATCCACAACTGATAACACAGCAGTAGGTTCAACAGTAAAAAAGCGTAGATCAGCACATTTTTGGCCCTTCCCCAATCCATACCCGTTCCTCCTTCAATTGAATAGCTTAATTCAGTGTAAGCACACTGCCGTCACGCAGCGTAACCTTCCATACCGGCACTAGCTGCAGCTTCTCTCCCTTCAGAGAAGGGACGTAGGCCGGCGTCAAATCCTGGACCGGCGAGGTCTTGCTGATTTGGGCCAGTTGGCTGAGCAGCGTGTCGCCACCCGACAGTTCGGCCACCTTTTTAACCGCCTGATTCTCGTTCAGATACAATAGGGAACGCTCATAAGAAGAGACTGTGCCCTTCTGCAGCTCCAGATGAATCACGCCGAATTTCAGCTGCGGACGGTTCAGGATCGGGTAGGAGCCGTAAGGGTAAGAACCATAATATTGTTGAAAAGATACCCGTCGCTCCTTGCCGCCGTCCCCGATAGGTAGTTGATCCTGCAATTCGTCTTCCGCTGCAGCCAGCCGGTAAGTTCCATTCCATCCACCATGCTGATTCACGAAATCTACGGCTTCCAGCGCATCCTTCGCAGGCGTGCTCTCCCCGGCCGGCAGAGCGGCCGGATCACTGTAGCTCATCCAGTTCTGTTCCTGATCCACCTGGAGACTGCGCTTGCTGTCCGTATAGATCTCCGATCCATCCTTCTCACGAATATATCGCGTGCTGCTAGTATCGAAGAAGAGATTACTCTGCATTTGCTCAATGGTATACAAACCTGAAGGAATCTCGACCTGCACTAGCGACAGCTTGTCTGACGGCACATAATAATCCCCGTTCGCTGTTGTATACGGCGTCCAGTTCTTGCCGAAGTCCACATGCTGCTGAACATCCTGCACCGTCAGGTCGGCTTTGGCCGCTTCATAGACGATGTCTCCTCTCGTACTAAAGAAGATTGCATGCGCCTTGGAATCGTTCTTAACATTGTAAATCCAGATTCGGTCAATGCTCTCCCCCGCGAACAGGGAGTCGGGCGAAAGCTGCATCACCCGTTGCAGCAGCGTTACGGGAATTCCCGCACCGAAGGAAAGCTCGATCCCCGGGTTCTCTTTGCGGATCTTATTCCAGTCAAAGTCATCCACCGACCGCCGCTGGAAGCTCTCGAAGGTACGCCCCTTCAAGCGGTTGATAATCAAATTGTAGAATGTTGAGCTGGGATAGAACAGCGTGTGCTTGTCCTCGCCCATATGAATAATCATCTTGTCGGGATAGAGCAAGTTCTCTACCTTTTCCTCTGGTCCCATATTGTCTGTCTTTACATACAAATTCTCCGACATCACCGCCGAGTCGCTGCCCGGCAGACGATAGATCAGATAATAGCTCTCCACAAGACTGCTGAGGACGAGCAGCGCAAGAATCCATGACTTTACCCTCTCCTTCACGCTTCACTCCCCCTTTGCTCGTTCAGAGGCAGCGTGAAGGTCACCTTCGAGCCTTGGTTCACTTCAGATTGTAAGGAAATTGAGCCTCCATGCGCCTTCACAATTTCCCGGGCAATGGAGAGTCCAAGTCCGGTTCCTCCCATATTGCGTGAGCGGGCTTTATCTACCCGGTAAAAGCGTTCAAAAATGCGCTCAATATCCTTTTTCGGAATCCCGATTCCGGAATCTCGCACAGAAATTGATAGCATGCCGTCCTCATTCTGTAGGGCCTCCAGCTCAATACTGCCACCCTCAGGCGTGTACTTGAGTGCATTGGACACCAAATTGCCTAGCACCTGATCAATCTGATCACGGTCCAGCCAGGCAGAAGCAGCCTCCCTGCGCACTCTCGTACTGATATTGATCCGCTTCTGCCGGATCTGGAAGGAGAAGCGGTCGGCCACATCCTCCAACATTTCGGCCACATCCGTCTGCTGTATACGCAGGCGAGCCTCCTTGGAGTCGAGCCGCGACAGATGCAGCAGATCCGTTACCAGCCGGATCATCCGCTCTGTCTCGTTGCGAATGACTCCGACAAAGCGAGCGGCCAGCTGCGGATCATCCAGCGCGCCGTCATCCAGCGCTTCGGCGTAGCTCTTGATCGTCGTGAGCGGCGTACGCAGCTCATGCGATACATTCGCCACGAACTCACGGCGGGATTCCTCCAGGTTCTCCTGCTCCGTGACATCTTGGAGCACGGCGATCGTTCCCGCGATTCCGCCTTCCCGGCGATGGATCGGCGTGAAGGTGACCCGCACAATATTAGGGTCACCACCGCCCATCGGCGACAGATGAAGCATGGCCGAGTGTGCATTGTCGCGCGGCAAGGCCCCGGCCTGCTCTGAGTCTAAGCCGAGTAGTTCATTCAAGGGCGCGCCCTCCGGGAGCGGCCCTTCGGCGCCCAGCATGAGCGCGGCACGGCGGTTCATCAGGATGACCACGCCGCTCTCGTCGGTTGCTACCACGCCATCACTCATGTTCGTCAGAATAGAGGCCAGCTTCTCCTTCTCTTCCTCGTTCTGTGACAGCGCCTCATGCAATCGGCCCGTCATATAGTTGAAGGCCTGGCTCAGCTGGCCGATCTCGTCATTGCCAAAGACAGGCATCTTCCGGTTGAAGCGTCCCTCAGCGACTGCTGTAGCATGACGAGTCATCTCCTTGATCGGCTGAGTGAACGTATGGGCGATGATAACGCCCAGCACCGCCGTAAGAGTCAGTGCCAGCAGCAGCCCGGAGATGAATACGCTGTTAATCCGGCTCATTGTGGCATAAAGATCCTTCATATCGGCGGCGATGTAGATAGCGCCAACGACTTTCCCACCAGAGAGCACCGGCTTCGCGACGACCTTCTTCCGCACATTGTCATCGCCAATAATATATTCCTCATTGTCGCTGATGCCTTGAAGCGCACGGCTAACTACGGTCTGCGTATTTCGCTGACCCACATAATCATTCTGTGAAGGGACAGATGTCGTGATAATCTTGCCGCTGGCATCCAGCACCTGTATTTCGGCACCGTTAATATAGAGATTGTTCACCATGCCGCGCAGACTCTCTACCGCTGTCTCCTCATCTATGGTACCGGCCTCACTACCGAACTTGTCGGCAGTCAGGATGGACAACATCTCAGCTCTTGCCTTAAGGTCCTTCGTAAAGTTATCTGTCAGTGAATTTTTCATCGAACTGACAAAATAGACGCCGATCAGTTGCATTGCAATCAGAATCAGCAGGACATAAATGATAATGAACTTGGCCTGAATCGTCCGGAAAAAGGACAGTCCCTTCATCCTAACCCACCGTTTTTAGGGCTATGCATCAAATAACCAAGACCGCGCCGGGTGAAGATATACTCCGGCTTGCTGGGATTCTCCTCAATCTTCTCCCGCAGACGCCGGATCGTAACATCCACGGTCCGCACATCTCCGAAGTATTCAAAACCCCAAACGGCCTGCAGCAAATGCTCCCGGGTCATGACCTTGCCGGCATGGCGGATCATGTAATAGAGCAGTTCGTACTCCCGATGTGTTAGATCGAGCGCTTCTCCCTCTTTATAAACCATATACATATCCGTATCTATAAACAAATCGAAATGGTGAATGCCCTGCTTGGCAACGGGAGGCTCGTTACTTAGCGCCTCCGCCGTACTGGGCTTGTGCTGCCGCCGCATCTGTGCCTTGACCCGGGCCAGCAGCTCACGCGTGCTGAACGGCTTGGTTACGTAATCGTCGGCTCCCAGCTCCAGCCCAAGCACCTTGTCGATCTCCCCGTCCTTGGCTGTGAGCATAATGATTGGAATATCCAGATGGGCCGAGCGTACCTCCCGGCATACATCCATCCCGTCCTTGCCGGGAAGCATGAGATCCAACAGCATGAGATCGGGCCGTTTGGACAAAGCCAACTCTACTGCGCTATTACCATCAAAGGCGCAAATGACCTCATAGCCTTCTTTTTCAAGATTAAATTTCAAAATATCAGCAATAGGCTGCTCGTCGTCCACCACCAGAATCGTTCCCATCTGCATATGCGGCTTCACCTTTCTATCTGTACTTGCTTACTTTCCTTTATTCTAACATACCTGCCGTGGCCTCACATCCTACCAATTAAGCAGTCTGCTTAGGGAAAATAGAAGCCGCCCGAAGGAAGTTTCGGACGGCCTGTTAGAAGATATGAATTATTTCAAATACTTCATAGGATTCAATGCCGATCCGTTCTTGCGGATCTCAAAATGCAGATGTGTGCCGGTGGAACGTCCTGTACTACCCATGACGCCGATCTTCGCACCCTGCTCCAGACGCTGTCCTTGGGATACTGCAATACTGCTGAGGTGGCCGTAGTAGGTCTCATAGCCATTATTGTGATTGATAATCACTACATTGCCATAGCCACTCTGCACGCCCGCAAAGGATACTGTCCCCGCATCTGAGGCCTTGATGCTCCGGTTGCCTGACACCAGATCTACGCCCTTATGGGCACGACCCCAGCGTTCGCCAAAGCTGCTGGAGATCGTTGCACCGCTGACCGGCCATGCAAACATGCCGGATGCTTGCATGGCCGCTTTGATGGCGGATGCTTGCGTGGCCGCTTTGGTACCGGATGCTTGCATGGCAACTTTGGTCCCCCGGTATACAACCTCCGGGAGTGAGGCCTTCAGCACTGTCTGGCCCAGCCATTCCTCTCGCACCACGGTTCCGTTCTCCTTGGTCAACCGGTACTCCATTTCTTTAAGTCCGGTCTGTCCCGGACGAACTACCTTGCTCTTGCCGGCTTCCAGCAGATCGCTTGTACGCACGACCACTTCCGGTTCCGTAACAATCTGCTCGGACACTTTCTCTACTGTCACAACGGTAAGCTCAGGCTGGGGAACTGTCAGCTGCAGCTCATCCCCAATCTGCAGTGTCAATTCCTTAACCTCCGGATTGTTGCGGAAAATATCAGCTTGCGTGATCCCAAACCGCTTGGCAATAGCCGAGATGGTGTCGCCTTCCTGAACCTCATAGGTCAGCGGAGCATCTTTGCCTTCCGTCAGCGCTTTGACCGCTTCTTCCATGTTCAGTACCTTGTTCGGGTCCGCCTTAGTCGGTTCAATCGTCACCTGCTCACGAATCTTAGCCGACCCCATTAGCTCCGGCGAGGACTTGGAAGCAGTGGCCGCTGCCGTCCCGTTCGCCGCTGTCCGCTTCAGCTGGGCACCTTGTGATCCTCCTGTTTCTGGCACATAATGCTGCTTCACTCCCTGCAACACAGCATTAGCAGTTTCCTGATCCTTGACGATGCCGACGGCCTTGCCGTTCACCATCAGCTGTACACCTACCGCGTACGCCTTGAGCATGCCATCCAGCTTCTTCAGGGTAGCTTCGCTTTCAATTGTTGGTTTGTACGCCCGGTCAGGCTTCGTCGTAATCCCTTCCGTCTGTACAACCATCAGCGCTCCCGGGTACTTGGTCTGATATTCCTGTCTCTTCTTCTCGAAGAGGACGGACAACTCTTCCGCCTCGCGGATGGTGCCAATTTCCTTGTCATGCAGCATTACCCGGTAAAAGCTCTCCGTGTTGGCAGCCACATACTTCTTCTCTGCATTGATGCCAAATACGGTGAGAAGCGCCAGCCCGGCTGAGGCTAATACCCAATAGCGCCACCGTCTTCGAGGCTTCCCTTCTTCATGAACATCCCTCACTCCGGATTCCGCAGGCGTCTCCGCGTTGTTCTGCAGCTTCCCCATCCGGCGTATAATCTTGAATCCTTTCATGAAACTCTCCCTTTCAGCTTGCTTGCTTTTCCATGCCGCAGGTCAGCGGCCGAGCTTAGAATTGCGACCCCATGTACATCCTCTGCTCTATATATTGCTGCTTCTATTGCTGCTTAGATTCATCCGATTTTCTCTGGTGTTATGGCTGTGAAAAAAGGTTACAAAATATTAACCTTATTTGATCCTTGTCTACTTTAACATAGCCAGCCGAGGCTTTTCAACTTTACCGGCATGGAAAAACCCGCTGGAAACGCGGGTTTTTCCCAATAATATGGTTAATTCAAGGTAATTACGTGTCCAAATAATGACAGTTTTTAGTGCAGCGAGCCCTCCGGCACTGTAGGTGTAAGCATTTTCATTAACTCGTCATATTCCTTAGGGTCCACATATTTGGCGATAACCGCCTGCAGTTCCTTGACCTCCGCCTCCGTCAGCCCGTCCTCCATCGCAGCCGAAATCTTCTGCATTTCCTCCTGTGGCAGCTTGTTCATCAGGATATTGAAAATGTTAACCTTCTCTGCAGAAGGCAGATTGTCCTTCAAGTCACGCATAGCCTCCGGGGTCATCACCAATTGCTGATCCAGAGCGCTGCCCCCTTGGTTTTGAGCGTCTGTAGACCCACTAGCAGCCTGTCCCATGACAGGGAGAGCATCCTCCGGCACCTTCTCCTCAGCCGGCTTGTCGCTACCGGCTGGCAAAGGAGAACTTGAAGCTTTTGGCGTATCCGCGCTGCTGCGCTTGCCCTTATCCTGTACCGTCTTCCCTTTGTCCCCATTCACAGCCTCTGCCACAGCAGGCTTCTCCTTCGTTCCCATCAGACTCCGCATCATCCCGGCTATCCCCAGTGCAGGCTTCTCCAGCTTAATGTCAAAGCTCGCCAGCACCGATTGAATATAGGCATTCACCACAACCCCTGTCGTCAGAATCGAAAGGGTGCTCGCCAGCACTACAATCATACATACAGCAAGCGCACGCTTTACCAGTTTCATGTTTACCACTCCCTTGTGTCTGTTCAACGCTGACCCTTAAGGATCATGCCGCTTCTACATCCATCCTTCCAGTATTGACGGGAACAGACCTCGGGAAACCTTGAAATATCCATGAAATTGGAAAAAGGCAACAAAAAAGAGGCCCCTCACGAGGCCCCTTCAAAATTAGATATAGATTGGCAATACTTGATTTGTCTGCTCACGGTTGCGTCCTACAGAGAAGATCGCAATTGGAATGCCTGTCAGTTCCGCCACACGCTCTACATATTTCCGTGTGTTGGCTGGAAGGTCTTCCAGAGTCTTAGCAGCAGTGATATCCTCACTCCAGCCTGGCAGTTCCTCATAGACCGCTTCACACTCAGCAAGCATTTTGAGACTAGCCGGGTAATGGGTAATAACCTCGCCACGGTATTTGTAGCCGGTGCAGATTTTTACAGTCTTCAGTCCGCTCAGAACGTCAAGCGAATTAAGCGACAAGCCTGTAATCCCGCTCACACGACGAGCATGGCGTACCACTACGCTATCGAACCAGCCCACACGGCGGGCGCGTCCGGTAACCGTACCGTACTCATGTCCGGTTTCACGGATATAATCGCCAATCTCATCATTCAGCTCAGTAGGGAACGGGCCGTCACCCACACGGGTAGTGTAGGACTTGGCAACTCCGATAACCTGTTTGATTTTAGATGGACCTACACCAGAACCGATGCAGACACCACCGGCTGAAGGATTGGAAGAGGTCACGAACGGGTATGTGCCTTGGTCGATATCAAGCATTACCCCTTGTGCACCCTCGAACAATACCTTAGATTCAGCATCAATCGCATTATTCAGGACAACCGATGTATCAGCCACATACTTACGCAGCACTTCAGCATACTCGAGATACTGAGTCAGAATCTCCTCAACGTCCAGCGGCTCTGCACCGTACACTTGAGTGATCACCTGATTCTTCTCTTCCATCAAATGACGCAGACGCAGTTCGAACTCTTCTGCATCCATCAGATCCGCAATCCGGATTCCGTTACGAGCAGCTTTGTCCATGTAACATGGGCCAATCCCTTTACGGGTTGTTCCGATCTTGTTCGGACCTTTGCGGTCTTCTTCTAATGCGTCAAGCAGAATATGATACGGCATGATAACATGAGCACGGTCGCTGATGACCAGATTCTCTGTGTCAAAACCGTTCTCGTGAATATAATTAATTTCGTCGATCAACGCAACCGGATTAATAACCATCCCGTTACCGATGACACAAGATTTCTCTTTATAGAATACGCCTGATGGAATCAAGCTCAGCTTGTATTTCTTACCGTCAATCAGAATCGTGTGACCGGCATTGTTGCCCCCCTGATACCGAGCAACTACATCTGCGCTCTCTGCTAGAAAGTCAGTGATTTTACCTTTGCCTTCGTCTCCCCATTGTGTTCCCACGACGACTACCGTTGACATGTTCATTCCTCCGTAGGTGCTCGCACAGCACCATTATTTTTCATAATATGGGCCCTGTACACTAATCTTATGTACGCAACCCTTGCGGGCGCTTCAGCGGTTTTTCCCGTTAAAGCACAATAACCAGTGTACCAGCCGTCATTTTTAAAGTCAAATAAAAACGAACGATTATACATCGAAATGTACAATCGTTCGGATATTGTCAGAATTAGGTTTAGCCTGCAAATGGTTCTGCATGGGCCCTCTCGTAGTTGACGAACTTGTTGAAATTCTTAAGGAATACCAACTCCACCGTCCCCACCGGTCCGTTACGCTGCTTGGCGATGATAATTTCGATGATGTTCTTCTTCTCGGTCTCCTGGTTGTAATAATCGTCGCGATACAGGAAGGCAACGATATCAGCATCCTGCTCGATAGAACCGGATTCCCGCAAGTCACTCATCATCGGCCGTTTATCCTGGCGCTGCTCCACACCACGACTGAGCTGTGATAGTGCGATAACCGGCACATCCAGCTCACGGGCAATCATCTTCAGGGTCCGGGAGATTTCCGAAACTTCCTGCTGACGGTTCTCGCCCGCCTTACCGCGCCCTTGAATCAGCTGTAGATAGTCGATCAGGATCATGCCAAGACCTTTTTCCTTTTTCAACCGACGGCATTTGGCACGAATATCGGTGACGGTAATCCCCGCCGTATCATCAATATAAATCTCGGCTTCTGATAAGGACTGAATTCCCATTGTAAGTTTAGACCAATCATCATCACTCTTGAAGTCACCGGTACGCATAATGTTAGCATCTAGGTTAGCCTCGGCACAAATCATCCGCGTAACGAGTTGGGCTGCCCCCATCTCCAGACTGAAGATAGCAACGGTTTCTTTGGCACGAACCGCTACATTCTGAGCGATATTGAGCGCAAAGGCCGTCTTTCCTACGGAGGGACGTGCCGCCACGATGATAAGATCATTTCGCTGGAAGCCGTTCGTCATCTTATCAAGATCCGCGAACCCGGACGGGATGCCGGAGGTGTTGCCCCTGTTCTGATGGAGCACCTCCACCCGATCGAAGACTTCCATCAGGACATCGCGGATGGCGACAAACCCACTGCCGCTGCGGCGGTTGGAAATTTCCAGAATCCTCCGCTCGGCGTCACTCAGCATATCGCCGACATTTTCGCCGCCGGTATATCCTTCGCTCACAATTTGCGTCGCTGTACGAATCAACCGCCGCAGCATTGCCTTCTCTTCGATAATCTGCGCGTAATAATCCACGTTGGCCGCAGTCGGCACCGCATGTGCCAGCTTAGCCAAGTAGCTGACACCTCCGATATCCTCAAGCTCGCCCTTATCCTGCAGCTTGGCGGTCAGCGTAACTAGGTCAATCGGCTGGCTCTCTTCTCCGAGCTGCACCATCGCTTCAAAGATCATCTGATGCGGTTTATCGTAGAAGTCTTCGGTGTTCACCCGCTCCATTGCGGTAATTAACGCCTCGTCCTGGAGTAGAACAGCACCGATGACAGCCTGCTCTGCCTCCAGATTCTGCGGGGGAATCCGATCGAAAAAGAGATCTCCGCCCATCTTATTCCTCCGTTACCTGAACCTTAAGCGTAGCTTTTACTTCCGTATGCAGCTTCACACTTACCTGGGTTACACCCAGGTGACGGATAGGCTCACCCAGCTCAATTTTGCGTTTATCAATGGTGATGCCGTTTGCTGAAGCCAATGCTTCAGCAATCTGCTTGCTGGTGATGGCACCGAACAAACGGCCGCCTTCGCCAGCTTTAGCTTTCATCGTTAGCGTCAGCTCGTCCAGCTTCTTGCCAAGGTTCTGTGCTTCTTCCTTCTCATTATCCTTGCGGCGCTGTTCCGCAGCAGCCTGATTCTCCAGCACCTTTACATTACCATCTGTAGCTGGACGAACCAGACCACGTGGCAGCAGGAAGTTAGTAGCATAGCCTTCAGATACCTCTTTGACCTGACCTTTTTTACCTTGTCCCTTAACATCTTTTAAGAAAATGACCTTCATTCGAACAGACCCTCTTTCGCTTCAATTTCTGCCAGCACCTTAAGCAGTCTGGCCTCTGCTTCCTTGCAAGTTGCCTCAAGCTGAACTGCAGCATTGGATAAATGTCCGCCCCCGCCCAGCTTCTCCATTACGACCTGCACATTCATGCGCCCAAGTGAGCGGGCGCTAATGCCGATCAGGCCGTCAGGACGCTCACTGATGACAAAGGATGCCACCACATTCGTCATGCCCAGCAGCGTATCTGCCGTCTGTGCAATCAGAAGCTGTGGAATCTTCATCCCCGGCTGAGTGACTACCAGGGCGATATGGTCATAGACCATGCGTGCGTGCTTGATAATCTCCGCCTTGGAGATATATTCTTCGAGATCCTCTTTCAGCATCCGCTGAATGAGGATCGTATCCGCGCCGATCCGGCGCAGAAATCCTGCGGCTTCGAAGGTGCGTGATCCTGTGTGGAGCGCGAAATGCTTCGTGTCCACCGTGATTCCCGCCAGCAGCATCGTCGCTTCCAGCGGGCTTAACTGAACCTTGTCATGGATGTATTGCAATAGCTCCGTGACAAGCTCGCAGGTGGACGAGGCATACGGCTCCAGGTACACGAGCACAGCTTCGTTGATGAATTCCTCGCCCCGCCTGTGATGATCGACAACCACAATCCGGCTGGCATGCTGCACAAGCCGCGGCTCCATCGTCATCGATGCCTTATGGGTATCCACCACAATCAGCAGCGTATGCTCAGTCATGATCTGCAAAGCCTGCTCAGTGGAGATGAAAGACTTGTGCAGCTCCTCGTCCTTACGAATCTGTTCCAGCATACGTGTGATGGACGGGTTGGGCCCTTCCAGCACAATGTTAGCCTCCACGTTGTACATCTGCGCGGCCTTGAGCAGTCCAATCGATGCCCCGACGGCATCGATGTCTGGCGTCCGGTGCCCCATAATCAGCACCCGGTCGCTCTCCTGCATCAGATCGCGCAGTGCGTGGGCGATGACCCGCGCACGCACCCTAGTCCGCTTCTCTGCGGCGTTGCTCTTGCCGCCGTAGAAGGATAGCCGCTGTCCGGACTTGACGGCCGCCTGATCGCCGCCCCGCCCCAGCGCCATATCCAGGCTGGACTGGGCTAGCGCCCCAAGCTCGCTGGCAGAGTCAGCCCCGAAGGCCAGCCCGATGCTCAGCGTCATCGGCACCTTCAGATCAGCGGTCATCTCCCGCACTTCGTCGAGAATAACGAACCTGCTCTCCTCCAGTGCCTGCAAGCTGCGGTGGTTGAGCAGCATAAGATACCGCTCTGACGAAAGCCTCCGCAGGTACACCTCATACTCCTTGCTCCACTCGGTAATCTCGCTAGTCACCTTGGCAATCAGCGAGGTCCGCTGCTGGTCATCCATCCCCTGCGCCGACTCATCCAGATTGTCCATCATGACTATACCAAGGGCAAGTTTCTCACCCTCATAACGCTCACGTAGAACAACAAGCTCTGTAATCTCATACAGGTAGAGCAGACGTTCACTGGGGATAACCACCACCTGGTAATACCGCTCATCCACAGTAATCTCTACACGGTGGTCTTTTACCGCCCCGTCTTTGGCAGCTTCACGCTTTCCCTGTGCGCTTCCGGCAAGGGAAGGCATTAGATCAGGAAGGAGTTCCTGAATTGCCTCGCCGACCAGCGACTTGCGGGCAAAAATGTCGCCCGCATTTCGGTTATGCCATTCTACCGTACGGTCCTCGCTGTAGAGGATAATCCCGAGCGGCAGCATGCTGACTGCTTCACCTTCAATTCGCTTGATGCGAAACGACAGCCCATTGATATACTCCACCAGATTCCGGCGGAAGGAGATCTCCGCCTTCAGCATCGTGAAGCACAAGGTCCCCGCCAGAAACAGGCTGACGATACCCAGGGCCCAATTATAGATGCTCACGACTATGATAAGTACCAGCAGCAGCATGAACGCCCAGACGGTATGATAGCCGTGCCAGCGTCGTTGCAGAAATTTAGGCATGACCTCTCACCCTATCGTTTCGATTTCGTCACAAGCTCGCGCAGCGGGAACACCAGATCAATGATCCCGATGATCCGCAGCGGCGGAAGCAGAATAACAGGAACCGCCAGCAAAATCGGCATCACTTTATTCCATTTCCGTTCATGCGCCAAAAAGAAGAAGAAGCCGATGGCCTGAATCATAAAGCCGATTCGCAAGAGTGGCAGCAGATTGGCCGCGATCATGAGCATATAGTTGCTTTTTGAACCTGAGAAAATCAGTTGAATTACAATTCCAATCAAATAGTACCAGATAAAGGATCTTGGCAGTCTCCATTCCCGTGCAGGCTTGAGCCTCGGAACCGCAAGGTCCATGCTGTTCAGGATAGGACGGACGATGGAGTGAGTAATCACAGCAATCATGAAGGAGCTGACAATAAGCGTCATCGGAATCATCTGGATCGTCATATGACTGATCATCCGTACATCCTCAGATGTGAAGCTCAGATCGTTCAATAGCGGATTGGTTGTGCCGAGCTGCGACATCGGTGAAGTCACCATTTCCAGCACATCGTTCACATAGCCAGTCAAGTCAAAATGGAACAGCGCTGTTCCCAGCAGCAGCATAAGCATGAACTCACCAAGAATGGTAATCGTTCCTGCCAGCAAGGTGGACATTGCCGAAGCACGCCTTCTGTACCATCTGCCCATAACCAGGGCCGGGATCAAGAAATAAAGCGCAATCAATAAGTATACCGGGGTAATTAAAGCAATAATCAGCAGCACCGGCACTACATGCAGAATAAACTGCTTGGTACTAAGGCTCGTGAACAACACTACAGCCGGAACAATCATAAATAATGTGGTGATAATTAGCAGCGGGGTCGATAGAGATAGCAGCAAGAGCAAATAAGCGATACTCCAAGCTACCGATGTCCAACGAAATTTCAAAAGTATTCACCTCTTACGCATATGGTCTTCTAATGCGGATATATCCTGGTACCATTCTTCTAGCTGATGGCCTTCCTGGCGGTGTTTTCTCAGCTTCTCCAGCAGCAGATCATCCATTTCACGATAAGAAATGCCGAGTCTGCGCCCCAGAATATAAGAACTCATAAGCAAGCTTGCCAAGCTGTCACCTACACGGGTCGTACTACCCTCCCATAAGGCTTTAAATAACCGCGAGACTTGATCAATTACTTCGGTCTTCAGCCATTCAATCACCTTGGCGCGTTTAGCTACATCCAGATCCTTCGGCACATTGGGCATGTCTCTCTACCTCCGGCTAAAAGCTTTATTCTCCATTATAGCATAAAAAAATTACGGTCACACAAACCCACCAGCGGCAGTGGCGCTTTCAAAAAAGGCCCGCATTCCGCTGGTGCCGGAAATACAGGCCTTGGTTTCGCTCTCTCGGATGACTAAGATAAGCTAGTTATAACGATTCCTGCGACTGCCGCGAGACGAACTTCTCACAGTATTCTATGATCTGGCTGCGACGGACAATGCCAATGAACCGGTTCATATCATCGACGACTGGCACAAAATTCTGGATCTTGGCCAAGTTAATCAGATCCTCCATATCCGCTTCAATGGACACAGGCTTGTTGTTCATTCTGAGCGGTACATCTTTAAGCTGATATTTGGAGGCGTTCTCGAAAGTAACCTTGCCTTCCGAATCCTTTAAATACCAGAGCAGATCACCCTCTGTGACCGTTCCAGCGTATTCTCCGTTCCTGTTCAGTATCGGGATGGCTGTGTAACGGTGATGCTCCATCCTCTCCAGCGTCTGCCGCAGTGTCGAGTCCAGCGTAACACAAGCCACCTCCTGCTTCGGGAGCAGAAAAAATGCAATGTTCATGTCTTGATCCTCCTCAAAGATTTCCGAAGGAATAACGTGCATAACCTTCCCCTTGTCATAGGGCCACCGTAATTATACGCGGAAACACATGAATAGTTCCAGCTTATTATACCATGAAGACAGCAAACAGCAGCCACTAACATTATGAATGGCTGCTGCTTTTTTCACCTTATGGTATGAATTTATTAGGATTTATTCTGTTGCCGGTGTAGACTTCGGCTCCAGCGCGTTTCCAGCCTTGCCCGGCTGAATCAGTTGATCTGCCGGCGTTCCCGCATTGATCCAGTTATCGATCATCAGCTTAGCTTCACTCAAATCCTTTTGGTCTACAATATCATAGGAAATACCATCTATTCGCTTGCTTTCACCCATGACGGTGAAGCTGGAGATATCCATTTCCTTGCCACTCATGAACTTCTTAGCCAAATCAAGAATCAAGGAAGGCTGGATATCCGTCTTGAAGTTGTCACCCATAATATCGAGTAACTCCGGAATGTTGCCGATCTGGCTGATCGACAGCATCTTATTCGCAACCACATCGATGAACACTTGCTGACGTTTGGTCCGGTTAAAATCACTATCTTCACGGTAGCGGGTATAGTTGAGCGCCTCTTCACCGTTGTAATTCGATTTGCCACCTTTGATCGTAAATTTCTCATGATCCTTGCCCTTGTTGACAATATCTTTCTTGATGGGCAGTGGTACCCCGCCGATGGCATCAACAGCATCCTTCAGCCCCTTAAAATTAATAGTGGCATAATATTGAATATCATGTCCTAGCAGGGCCTCCAGCGTATCCTTGGCCATTTGTTGGCCACCAAAAGCAAAGGCATGGTTGATCTTGTCTTTCTTATTACCGCTATGTCCGATGATCTCCGTATACGTGTCACGCGGAATCGACACCAGCAGGACCTTATAATCCTCCGGGCGAACCACAGCGTAGATCATGCTATCGGACCTTGCGGTCTCATTGCCGCGCTGGTCTGTTCCCAGCAGCATGAGGGAAAACGGATCATTTTTATACACGATGGGCTCCGGCTTGGGCTTGTCGTCATTCACCAAAGGCTGATACGACTTCTCCCCCAGCTTCTTCTCCACTTGGTCGGAGAGGAACAGATCAAACGCAACCACCATCAAGGGTTTACGGAACAGGAATCCTCCCGTCACGAGAATCACAAGTACAATTAAGGCGATATATCGCTTTTTCAATTTTTTCATTATTTGACCTTCTTTATTGTGGAATGAAAGATAACGGATAACAATCTATTGGCAATGGTCACCTTCGCTCTTAACGCAGGCTCCCATGATAGGACTTCTCCGGCTGTAATGATAGTTGTCCCTATTCTGTTGCCTTATTGTTCCCCCTTTCCGGAAATAGGGTCATACCAATTATTAAATAAACATTTGGAAATTTCATCTGACTTCAGGCTTGGCCGGAAATGTAAAACTGCACTCCTTTGAATCTGCCTGTAGAACAATATTTCTATTGTAATCACTATGCGCTCAAAAAGAAACAACAAAAAACGACAGTATTAATGGTAAAGCACCATACCGATGATGTAAATCGGCATGATGCTTTATCTCCAGCTCAGTAAGGAAAAGGTCGCATTCAGGATATGCTTCACTCTCTCCCCAGTCGGCAAACTTCTGTAGAATCCATGGTTAAATAGCTTGGTTGCGGCTTCAAAACGACTCTGGCTGGTCTCCGCACCCAGCACAACGGCAATCAGCCGGTGCCCGTCCCGCTGAGCCGTTCCTGCGATGCAATAGCCCGATCGGATATCATAGCCGGTCTTCAAGCCATCTGTTCCAGCATAGGCAAATGCTCCGCCCATGGCGGGCAGCATCAGGTTCGTATTGCTGGCATACAGCCCCTTGGCCTTCAGCTGCATCTGTGTGCGGCTGCTGGCGTTCAGCACCTCAGGATGGCTGCGGATCAGGGCTGCTGCCAGCCTCGCCGTGTCCTTGGCTGTCATCAGAGTCTCACCGCTAATATATCCAAGCGGACGACTCGGTCCCAGTTCACTCGATGCCAGCCCGGAGGCATTGGTAAAGATCGTGCCTGAAGACAGTCCCAGACTGCGGGCTTTCTCGTTCATCAGCTGCACGAATGCATTCTCCGAACCAGCCGTATACTCAGCCAAGGCCACGGCGGCATCATTCGCAGAATACACGGTAATTCCTTCGAACAGTTCTCTTACGGTATAGGTCTCCCCTCGTTTCAGGGATAAAGTTGCACCTCCCAGAGATCCTGCATAGGGGCTAACCGTTATTCTGTCAGCCCATTGGATGGCTCCTGTAGAAATGCGGTCGAGCACGATCATCTCTGTCATCAGCTTCGTCACGCTCGCTGTCGGCATCGCCTTGTCGCCATTTGATTCCATCCATATACTATCGCTATCCATATCCAGCAGCACGGACGCGCTAGCGTCAATGCGCGGCCTGAACCCCAGACCTTCCGGCCGGCTCACTACAAGTATGGCAACGATTATTAGGGCTGCTGTGGCCCATATTATGCTCCGTCTCATCATCGTCGTCATCCTCCATAATATATATGACGAATGAAACACCATTTTGATTTCATATTTTTTGAAAAAATAAATATTTTTTTGGAAAATCCCCCTCGGATACCTACTTTTCACCAAAATCACACGGGTAAGAAACGTATAACCGCCATGAAAATACAAAAACCGCAAGCGGGTTGACTTCAAAAGCCCGGCTTGCGGTTAGTTAACAAAGGGCAGAGCCCCTACTCTTCCTTAATCCACCATTTCTGTGGTTCAATAATATTGCCCATGGAGTTGACTCGCACACCCTGTAGGCGCTTGTTGACTGCGGTTACGGTCTCCCGTTCTGCGAAGAAGATCATAGGCACCTCTTCATTAATCAGCTTCTGCCATTTATAGTACACCTGTTTACGGTATTCCTTATCATAAGATTTCATACCAACCCCGTCACGAATTAGCTCTTCATTCCGCTGGGATGACCACCTTGGGTAATTCCATAGATCTTTCTCCCGCCACAAGCCAGATGGATCAGGGTCGCTGGCCAGACCCCAGACTCCGTTGAACAGCTCTATAGAGGGGTCATCATTTTCTACCGCATCGTAGAAAGTATTTAACTCCTTCAGACCTCCGTCACTCAAACGAACATCAAGTCCAACATCACGCCAGTCTTGGATAATAGCCGCTGTGCGTGGTTCAGCCATCGCGCTACCGATCATTGCATCATAATGGATGGTGAATTTCTTGCCTTGCGGATCTTCGCGTAATCCGTCCCCATCCCTGTCAATATAACCTGCTTGATCCAGCAGTTCCTTGGCCTTCTCCGGCGAGTAAGGATACGTATTGATCTCCGAATCCGGGATTTTGGCCCAGCTACTCCCTGGAATCGGTGTTTCAATAAGCCGGCCCAGTCCGTAGGAGAAGGCATTGATAATGCCTTGGCGGTCCAGAGCGTAGTACATGGCCTGTCGCAGCCTTTTATCCTTAAATTTCGGATTGTCCATGACAATCTTCTGGGCATCATTATCCCAGTGTCCAAATTTGAACCCGATATACTCATACGATAGCTCTGATGTCTGCAGCAGATCCACAGTATCCAGCTTACTCAGACTCTCATAGGCATCGCGGGGCACCGTTTCGATATCAACCTCACCTTGTTCGAACAAACTGGTGATTCGCTTCTCATCAGACACTTTGTACAGTACACCATCCAAATGCGCTTTTCCCTGATAGTAATTGTCAAAACGCTTCAGCTCCACGAACTGACCTGGCTGAATTTGAGTGATCTCAAACGGGCCAATGCCGATAGGATGCTTCCGCACCTGGTCACTGCTTGGCATGTCCTTGACCTCAACGTCTGTGAAGTATTTCTTATTCATCGGATACGGCCACAGATTGTCGATCGAGTTGACCCTTGCAGTTGCCATCGTAATTCGAATGGTATAGGGATCAACCACCTTGATGCCGGAGATTTCCTTAGCCTTGCCGGTGTGATAGGCCTCAGCTCCCTGGATCATTTCCACACTATAGTAACGCGAACCCGTGTATTCAGGACTCGCAATGGTTTCCAGTGCAAACTTCCAGTCCTCTACTGTTAACTCGTCCCCGTTGTGCCAACGGATACCCGGCTTGATTTTGAAAGTGAATACTCTGTGATCCTCCGCTTCCATCCAAGTGGCAATATTCGGTTTCGTTGATAAATCATCCTCTATAGTGAACATCGCTTCTGTGCTGAATTGCAGTACATTATAATCATCTTCACCTTCATAGAATGCGGGTTCAAATAACCCCTGGAATGGCGAGGCGTAGCCATACGTAACAATGCCGCCCGCCTGTGGCTGTTCCGCCGCTTCTGAGTGGCTTGCAACAGACAGAGTACTACTGGAGTCTCTTCCGTTGCACGCGGACACCAGGACTGCTATCATAAGCAGCCACAGTGTGATCCCGCTTCTTCTCTTGTTAATCATATGTTCCTTCCCTTCTCTTATTCTGTGATGCCATGGGTGTCTGTGACAGGATGGATGAAAGGCAAAGGGATGTAAATCCCCTTGGATTGTAACGGGGTACTCCTCTAAAGAAGAATAAACCATCGGTCAATTCAATATATGTCTGTTAAAAATGCCTAGTAGTCACCACTATACTTATACTATAGAAGAATATATACAATAATCCCGGCAAAGTGAAGTCTATAATTTAACCAATCCACCTAGAGTCCCGGCAACATAGCACATACAAGAGTCTGCCCCTGCGGGCAGACCCTTGTATCTTTGTATGTTTATTACCGATCTTCCTCCAGTTCGACCGTCATTCCTTCCACATGCTTGCGGTTCATTAACTTGCGTTTCTTGCGGTCCTCCTTGCTCTCAAAAATAATATCCATATCGTAATCCTCTGGATACAGCTCCTCCTTCGAAATGTACGGCTTAAGACGTTTATGATTGATACTTAGCCGCTGCTTCTGAATCATCACACCAACCATTCCCAGCGAATCCCGCTGCTCGTAGACAATACCTGTCCTTCCCAGTGAGCTGACAAATACAGCATCCCCTATTTCAAAATCACGCTTCGGAACTTGAATCTGCTGATCCTCCTCACCGGGGCTTTGGGTCCCCTCAGGATTTCTTTGTTGTCCCTTTCCGCTGTTATAAGGGCCCCGCTCTTTCTTGTTCTCATTCCCCGTTATCTGTGCCATATTGTTGGCTTGGTCTGCAAACCCGGTACTCCATAGATTGATAGCCTGCGGCTCTTGCCCATGCTGTGCTTCTACAATTTGCCGGGAACGACGGATGACATCGACTGGAATACCAAGCTTCTCCGCAATTTGCAGGGCATAGCTTTCGCCTGCTTCGCCGATGGTCAGCCGGTATAACGGCTGCAATGTATCTTTATCAAACTCCATTCGTGCATTCTGGAATCCAGGAGTGGCGGCGGCGAAGCTTTTCAACTCATTAAAATGGGTGGTGACGATGATATTCGCCCCTTGGCGGCTCAGCTCTTCCAGAATCGCTATGGAAAGGGCGATTCCCTCCCCTGGGTCAGTACCTGCCGCCAACTCATCAATCAACAGCAGAACACCTTTACCGGCATTGCGCAACATGCCCTCGATACTCTTCATCTGTGCCGAGAATGTGCTGAGCGATTGCGCCAGACTCTGTCCATCTCCAATTACGCTCATGATCTCGGTGAAAATAGGAAATTCGCTGCCTTCCGCTACCGGAATCAGCAGACCGGATTGTACCATAAGCACTAGCAAGCCTAGTGTTTTAAGCACCACCGTCTTCCCGCCCGTATTAGGTCCGGTCACAATCAGGGACTGATAGCCTTTGCCAATGCTTAGGTTGATGGGAATCATCTCTTTGAGCATCGGATGCCGTCCGCCGTTCATCACCAGAACCCCTTGCTCATTGAGACTAACGGCAATTCCGCCAATGCTTTGGGCATATTTGGCTTTGGCAAAGATGAAATCATACGTCCCAGTGACTTCAATATTCAGTCGCAGCGCCTCCTGATCCCGCTCTACAAGCTCAGTTAGCATACTCAGAATTATTGCCTCCTCCCGTGCTTCTTCAGCTGACAGCAGATCCAGTTCGTTCTGGAGCACAGCTACCTCATCAGGCTCCACGTAGACTGTCTGCCCGCTTGTGGATTGATCCAGCACACTCCCTTTGACCTGCTTGTGGTACTCCCGTTTCACGGGGATGACATACCGACCGTTACGCATACTGAAGAGCTGTTCCTGTAAAATTGACTGGTGACGGGACATGATCCCCTCGATTTTTCTTTGCAGACGAAGCCGGGCCGCTTTAAGCCGCTTTCGTGCCCGCTCCAGCCCCTTACTGGCCCCATCATCAATGACACCAAAACGTATGCACCGGTTAATCTCATCCTGTACATGCCTTAGCTCCATCAATGAGGACGCATAAGCGCCAATCCGGGGGGCAATCTGCTCCTTCGAGGCCATATATTTACGCAACTGGCTGCAGCTGTTCAGAAAGGTAGCCACCGCCGTAAAATCCTTCTCACTGTAAAGATACCCCGTTCCTATCAGTGACATGAGCCATTCCATGCCTTCCAGTGAAGGAATGGGTACGCTCGCTCCTCTGTCCTGAAGAGCCCTGGCCTCCTCTGCTTCCTCCAATGCTCTCCTTATCACGGTAAGATTTTTCATCGGCTCCAATCCCTGAACATAATTCTTACCCACATAAGAAACCGCAAAATGTTCAAGCTCCTCTTTAATGGTTTCATATTCCAACGTGATCATACTTTGTCTGTCCAAACTCTCTTCCTCCTCTGGCTTGCTTTTCGCTTCCATCTAACTATCCTTCAATGCAAAAAAAGGGCAAAGAATGCCACTACGGCAGTCTTTGCCCTCATTTCCGGCCATTGTCCTTTGTTCAGCTCCTGTGACACTGCAGATCTACTGCAGAGACCGTGGAACCAAAAAAACCGTGCTGCAAGAGCACGGTTAAATACAAAGAGAACAACAGCCGTAAACAGGCTATTCGACGCTTCGTGTGTTCTTAACTAACTCATTCACCCTTCGGACCTCAGAGACCGCTGTCACGCAGACTCAAACAGAGCACGCCTTATTGTTAAGACGGGCCTTGCTGCCTTTTCTCCAGGTGATATGAAATTACTAGTTAAGAACGCTCACCAACATCAAAATTTCCCCTTTAGTTATAGGATAATTGTAATTTACTACATAAATCAGCTAACGTCAAACTTCTCGTGTCTAATAGGATGAACACTTCGTCCATGTCGCCCATTCTGGACACAATAGTCGGAGCACAACAAAAAAGACAGCCGGTTTCCCGGCTGCCTCTGTAAAGCGTACTATTCCGTTGTGTAAGGCAGCAACGCGATTTGACGCGAGCGTTTTACAGCAATGGTAAGAGCACGTTGGTATTTTGCACTTGTGCCTGTTACACGACGCGGCAAAATCTTTCCGCGTTCGCTGATGAATTTCTTGAGAAGCTCAGTATCTTTATAGTCAATGTGAGTAATCTTGTTCACAGTGAAGAAACATACTTTTTTACGCTTGTTGCGTCCACCACGACGAGCTGGTCTCTTGTCGTTGTCTCCGCCTTCTCTTTGTTTGAAAGCCATGTCAGTTCAGTCCTTCCTTATTAAAATGGCAAATCATCATCCGATATATCAATCGGTTTACCATCGCCCGAAAAAGGATCTTGAGTATTGTTGTTACGCGAGAAATTGTTGTTATTTCCGCGTCCACTATTACCGCCATTACCAGCGCCACCACCATAAGATGGTTCTTCAGGCATACCTGCACCACTTGGAGCATTTCCACCTTCACGGTTCTGCGATGATTCCAGGAAACGGACATTATCGGCAATAACTTCAGTAACGTATACACGTTTGCCTTCGTTATTCTCATAATTCCGTACTTGGATACGTCCTTCTACGGCTGCCAAACGGCCTTTGCGCAAATAATTGGCACAGGTCTCTGCAAGCTGTCTCCAGGTTACAACTGGAATGAAGTCCGCCTCACGTTCACCGTTCTGGCCCGTAAAGTTACGGTCTACGGCAAGCGTAAACTGTGTTACGGCAACACCAGCGGGAGTATAACGAAGTTCTGGGTCACGGGTCAACCGACCGATCAGAATGATACGGTTCAACAATTCTGTTCCCCTCCTTTAGAGCGATTGATTACAAAGCTTGTCAAAATCTTAGGCAACGTCGTTCGTAATGAGATAACGAATAACTTCGTCGGAAATCTTCATGATACGTTCCAATTCGGTAACAACTGCAGGTTCTGCAGTGAAGTTAACCAAAACATAAACGCCATCACGGAATTTCTTGATCTCATACGCAAGACGGCGTTTACCTTGCACATCGTGCTTTGTAATTTCCCCGCCGTTGGAGATGATGCCTTGGAATTTTTCGACTGCTGCTTGAACGGCTTCTTGTTCAATGTCAGGACGAATAATATACATCACTTCGTATTTGCGCATAAATTTCACCTCCTTATGGTCTGAGGCCCCTGATCACGTCAGGAGCAAGGATCGAGCACAAACATAAACTCGAACCATATTAATATACCAAAACGGCCAGTCGAGTGCAAGCTATATTCTGGATGCAGTCAAACCTTTGCTACAGTACATGAACCACTCCCTCTCCGCACACAATAAAGACGGACTTAATTACTCAAGAGGAGGTCGATAACCATGGGTGAGAAGACAGAATACGAAAAGGGCGATAAAGCCCCTAACCCCGGCATGTATACAGAGGTCGGAGAAGCGCGCAGCTTCCACACTGAAATCCAGAACCCCAAGCGTATTAGCATGGAGAAAGGTGATACTTTTCCCGAAACCAGCAATAAGAATCGCAAGTGGAAAAAGGTTGAAAAAGCCCGGGTTCATTAATTTTAAAATGGGATGTATAAAAAAACTCGCCTGACACATACTATTCTCAGGCAGTACAAAAGAGAGGTGTGGTTCCGTTGGACTTCGTAGTCGAACCAAATCACTGGAATTCTGAATCAGCATCTATTGTAAGTTGGGAACAGTAACAGCTGCTGCCTTAAAAAAGCGTCAGTCTGCACGAAGCCTATCGTCACTCTAGGTCTTAGACAGAGAAATTCCGAACATCAAAAATGTGCTGCCTCCTAAAGAAGGGCCCTTGGGTCCTTCTTTTTGTATGTCCGGAATAACGCAGCAACGTTTCTTGAATAATTAGAACACAAAAAACCTTCGTTCGAGGAACGAAGGTTTAGATAGTTGATATTAAGGTCTAAATGGCGGAGAGGGTGGGATTCGAACCCACGCACGCTGTGACACGCCTAACTGATTTCGAGTCAGCCCCCTTGGGCCTCTTGGGTACCTCTCCGCAGCAATATTTATTTTATCATGCAGCTTGTCTTTTTGCAAGTCTAAATATTGTTAGTGCCGCCCTCAGCTGATCTCAGTACCTTCTTCATGTTCTTCTCGAACTTGGCGCGGGGAATTAGTACGCTGTGCTGACAACCCGTGCACTTCACGCGAATGTCCATCCCCATACGGATAATCTCCATTTCATTGGTACCGCAGGGATGGGACTTCTTCATCTGTACTACATCACCAAGCTGAAATACCTTACGTTCCATTACTTCCCTTCCTCCCCTTTTTCCAGTGTTGCAGCCGCCTGTTGTCGTCCTTGAACGCCGCCCGGCTTCTGACCTTCTCCAGCCGTTTCTGTGGCCGTTTCCTCTGCTTCCGCACATTCCTCAGCCTCAGCCTTCTCGTGCGCCTCAGCTTGGGCCTCAGCGGCTTCCAGCGCGTATTGCTTCTCCAGTGCGTGTTTGATATCGCTTTGAATTTGCCGCTGTGCTTCATCCCGGGCATTAGGCAGACAATTCGCTGCCACACGGATCACGTACTCAGAGGTGCTCATCGATTGGATACCCAGTACATTGGGATAAGCCAATACATTAGCGTTACGCTCTTCAATCCCCTTCAACGCTTCAGCGATCAGGCCAAGTGTGGATTCCAGACTACGTTCCATTTTAACCGGTACATCCACTACCGCCAGCGCATTAGCCAACGAGTAGTTGGTAACATTGGTAATAGAGCCATTCGGGATAATATGCATCTCCCCGGTAGAACTGAGCAGCTTGGTGGTTCGGAGTCCAATCAGCTCCACGGTCCCTTTATACGTACCCGTCTGAATAACATCGCCAACGGCAAACTGGTCCTCCAGGATGATAAAGAAGCCTGTAATGACATCCTTCACCAGACTCTGCGCCCCGAAACCGATCGCAAGCCCAAGAACCCCTGCGCTGGCTAATAGCGGTGCCAGATTAAAGTTGAACTCTGAAAGAAGCAGCAGAATCATTACAAAATTGCAGATGACCGTGACTACATTCTTGAGCAGTTCACCTACGGTAGTGAACCTTCGGGTGTTCGCCAGAAGTCTTCCCCCTGTTTTACGATCAAGAGAACGGTCTATCACTTTATAGACTACTCGAATAATGACCCTTGTCAGGATGAAAATAAGAAGAAGTCTCAGCCCAGAAAATAATATATTGGTCCACATATCTACATCCGTAATCAGATTCCAGACCTTATCCTTGAAACGAAGTGCAGCCTTTACCTGATCACCTGCCGTAGCTTCAAGCACCCACTTATTCATGGTGTTCTCCCCCACTCTCGATCAGAACATACCCTTCATTATTCTTACCAAATATCCCGCGAATCTCAATCTTCTGGTCCGCAATAATATTTCTAACCTCTGCCAGCCTATCCCCTTCAAACTGAATGGAAATCGCGCAGCCCGCCGTAATCTCCTTCGGGGTTGGAAAGATATCAATCTCTAGCTCGGCATACTCAAGCAGTATTTCGGCGCGCAGCGCCTGCTGGGTAGAGTCAAAAGCAATCAACATCTCATCCTCCATCGCTCTCACGCCTCCTTCTGGGTATCTCGTCCTATCTCTTACGGCCATAGTATAAAATCGCTCTTTCATCCATATACTAGATATCATCAAATAGAATCAGCATCAGAAAGGAAGATGATATGAATTCACCCAAAGCATCATCCATGCAAGAATTGTCCTGTTTAAAAATATCACATACTGATCCTGATATCTATTCCTCCATCACGCACAGATTGCTCTTCCATTTCGCCCGCACCGCTCCTGACACTCAGATTGTAGTCGTCTGTATCGGCACAGACCGCAGTACAGGCGATTCTCTCGGCCCACTTGTCGGCACTGCACTCACCCGCTTCCACAGCCCGTTATTCGAGCTGTACGGAACTCTGGAGGAACCTGTTCATGCCGTAAATCTCGAAGAGACCCTGGCACTAATAAATGATAGATACAGCAATCCATTCATTATTGGAATCGATGCCTGTCTGGGCCATTCCACCAGTGTTGGCTGCATACAAGTCGTCGACGGTCCACTCAAGCCTGGTGCCGGCGTAAATAAACAATTGCCGCCGGTTGGCGATATCCATTTGACAGGAATCGTTAATGTCGGCGGCTTTATGGAATACTTTGTACTTCAGAACACTCGATTAAGTCTGGTGATGCGATTGTCAGACATTATTGCCTCTAGCCTTTATTCCGCCCTGAAGCAATGGAATCTTCATTCTAAGACCGCTGCAGCGCGAGAGCAATAACCTCTTTTTCTTCCGGGGACAGCGGGTATTGCGATTCGCCATTCTGTAGTGGCTTGGAATAGATATAGGAGTTCTCACGGTTGTGGAGACTGGTGAGCACAACCCCACTGCGGTCATCATCCAGAACCGCCAAGGAGAAGCTCAGGTCACTTCCCCGCTCACCAAAAGCATTATAACGCTTTAGCGCCACATTAGATTTCATACTGCGGATTTTCAGCCGGGCAGCCTCCAATTGGGCAGCTTGATCACGCATGCCATCTTCCAACATATCACTTTGATTTTTCAAATCAATCAGCAGGCTTTCCAAATCTTCTACCCCTGTTCCAGTCATCATCGACTCATATCTGCGTCTCATTTTACGCAGCCTGCTGCCCTGCACCATAGCCACAATCAATAGCACCAGAATTAACAACGTGAACCCTAATACAAACCACTGTAATTGCTCATTAATTAATTGATTCATTTCTGACATGAATGGACCATCCTTTTTAATTGGTGCTGCGGGCGCTGCCGTAGAGTTCTTTCATAGCTGCCAGCATTCTGTTAACATCCTGCTCGGTTGAATCAACACCCACACTTGCCCTGACGGCCCCACTAGCCAGCGTATCCACTGCCGTGTGGGCCAAGGGCGTACAATGCATCCCTGCACGTACAGCTATATTGTATTCGCGATCCAGTCGATGAGCAATTCCCGCAGAATCATGCCCTTCAATCACGAAAGACACAATACCACTTCGTGGGGCCCCAAGCGCAGGACCTAATAATCGGATACCTGGAACGGTGGACAACCCCTCCATCATTGTTTGAGCCAGACGCCATTCCCGTTCGCGAATGACGTCTACACCGATAGACCTTACCTTCTTCACACCCGCCATCAGCCCGGCTATCCCCACTGCATTCTGTGTTCCCGCTTCATACCTGTCCGGACGAACCAAAGGCTGTTCGATATTCTCAGACTGACTCCCTGTCCCTCCAAGCATTAGCGGCTCAAGATCCAGATGTGGCGCAATATACAACCCACCTGTTCCTTGCGGACCCAGCAGACCCTTATGTCCAGGAAACGCCAACAGATCAATGTTCATTGAAGTCACTTCAATATCTAGTGCCCCTGCACTCTGCGCACCGTCCACCAGAAATATTGCACCATGAGATTTTGCCAGATCGCCAATATCACCTATCGGAAGAATACTGCCTAACAGGTTAGAACTGTGATTACAGATAACCATCTTAGTATTATGCTTAAATGCCTTCTGCAATTCCTGCAGATTAAGCTGCCCTTCCTCATTCACCGGGATGTAATCCACTTCAAGCCCCTGAGTCCTCCGCAAATACTCTAACGGACGGCGAACAGAATTATGCTCAGTCATCGTCGCTATGACATGATCCCCAGCACGCAGTGCGCCTCTGATTGCCATATTAAGACCCATGGTCGTGTTGTGAGTAAAAGCGATATCCTGCGCATTAGATACTGCGAACAAATCAGCCAACAAACTGCGAGTCCGCATCAACACACGCCCAGCACTCATGGCCAGGGAATGATTACCTCTTCCTGCGTTCGCTCCGGAATGCTGCAGGGCATCCATCATAGCCGAAGCTACCTCTGGTGGTTTAGGCCATGAAGTGGCTGCATGATCCAGGTACACCAACTCTTCCACCACTCCGCCCACCTTCTATTCTATTTTGACTTTAAAAAACACACCCCTCCTTATCCATTCTAGGATATCTCAGGATATGTTTTTCAGTGACTATCGCTTACAAGTTACCTAACAATTCCAGAAGTCTCTCCAAGTCCTGGGCACTGTAGTAATTCAGTTCAATCTTCCCTCTTTCTTTTCCTTGCTTGATCTTGACTGTAGTCTTGAACCGTTCCCGTAGTAACTCCTCAACATTATCAATGTAAGGATCGCGCTTCACGCTTTTCGCCTTAGCTGCACCTGCCGGTTTGCGATCAAGATTTTTCACCGTCTCCTCAAGCTCCCGTACACTCCACTCTTGCTCTACACACTGCTTCGCCAACCCTTTGACTAGGTCAGCATCCTTCAATGCGACAATGGCACGAGCATGACCCATAGAAATTGTTCCACGTGAAACATATTCCTTCACTTCCTCGGGCAAAGATAACAGTCGTAGGAAATTAGCAATATGCGATCTGGATTTTCCAACTTTGAGAGAAAGTTCCTCTTGAGTCAGCGAGAACTGATCCATCAGACCTTGATAAGCAACCGCGATTTCCATTGCATTCAGATTCTCACGCTGCAGGTTCTCGATCAAAGCAATCTCCATAACCTGTTGATCGCTCAGGTTTCGGACAACCGCCGGGATGGTTGCTTTTCCACAGTATTGAGAAGCACGGAATCTGCGTTCCCCGGCAATAATCTCATATCCCTTTAGTACACTGCGTACAATAATCGGTTGGATAACGCCATGCTGCCGAATGGATTCTGCCAATTCCTGAATGGCCTCTTCATTGAAATCTTTACGAGGCTGATAAGGGTTAGCGCGAAGCTGTCCTAACGAGATTTCTACCACCTTATCATCTTCATTAATAGACAGGGACGGGATCAATGCATCCAGCCCTTTACCCAAACGCTTACTCATAAGAAATCACTTCCTTTGCCAACTCTAAGTACACTTCCGCTCCCTTGGAACGGGAATCATACGTAATAATAGACTGACCATGAGACGGAGCCTCACTAAGCCGTACATTCCGCGGAATAATCGTTCTATACACCTTTTCTTGGAAATACTTCTTAACTTCTTCAATGACCTGAATCCCTAGATTGGTCCGGGCATCCAGCATTGTCAGCAATACGCCTTCGATCTTCAGTTGCGGATTCAAGTTCTTCTGAACAAGTCGTACGGTGTTCAACAGTTGACTCAATCCCTCAAGCGCATAATACTCACACTGGATCGGTATAATTACAGAGTCTGCAGCAGTCAAAGAGTTAATCGTTAATATCCCCAAAGAAGGTGGGCAATCAATAATGATGTAATCATAATTAGCTTTAACTGTATTTAAGGCTTTCTTGAGCCTTAGCTCCCGTGAAATGGTGGATACCAATTCAATCTCCGCACCCGCGAGCTGGATGGTGGCAGGAATAATATGCAGACCCTCAATCTTGGTCTCCAGTATCGTTTCCCTCGGTTCGGCTTCATTGATTAGAATATCATAAATGCAATTTGCTACATCTGCTTTGTTGATGCCAACGCCGCTGGTAGTGTTGCCTTGAGGGTCGATATCGACAAGAAGCACTCTCTTTCCCAGAGTAGCCATGCCGGCACCCAGATTCACAGAGGTCGTTGTTTTACCGACACCACCCTTTTGATTTGCTATGGCAATAATCTTGGACACTTATTTCACCTCGAATAGTTAGGAAGAGTCTTCTTGTAGGTCGCAAGTAGAAACGGCGTTGCTGACCTGATGGACAGCATCACTTTCTGCGAGAATATAAGCAAAGCATCTATGGATGCCTTTCCGAAGAAGCAGATGATCTAACATTATGAATATTCGCTGTACATCCTTGGCTAAGTCACAGAAAAGGCGACCAAACACCTCAGGGTCGCCTTCAGCTACTGAAACAATTTATCTTTTAGGAATTTGGATTACAATCTCGTAATGGTCACCACGGTCGTTCTCCGACGTTTTGATTTCCATCCCCGAGCCTGACACCATATCAATAGATTGACGAATTGTATTAAGAGCTAGACGAACGTCCTTTGTATAGGAAACCCGTTTCGATTTTTTAATTTGTGTTACTTCTTTATAAAATGCGATACGTGCTTCTGTTTGTTTAACATTCAAGCCCTTGGAGATAATCTCTTCCAGAACCTTCAGCTGCATTTCCACACTATCCAGAGACAACAATGAACGTGCATGCCTTTCTGTTACCTGGCGTTCCATAAGCGCTATCTTCACTTCTTCAGGAAGCTGAAGCAGCCTTATTTTATTGGCGATGGTCGATTGGCTCTTACCAATTCGTTGAGCCAGACTTTCTTGAGTCAATTGATGAAGATCAATCAATTTCTGATACGCGTAGGCTTCCTCGATAGAGGTTAGATCCTCTCGCTGCAGATTCTCGATTAATGCAATAGAAGCCGCCTGGGAATTATTGAACTCGCGAACAATAGCTGGAATTGTCTCCATACCGAGCTTCTTCACAGCCCGCCAGCGACGTTCACCGGCAATGATCTCATACTGTGATTCGCGCATGCGAACGACTATAGGCTGAATCACGCCATGTGTCTTTATCGTCTGGCACAGCTCGTCTATCTTCTCATCATCAAATATTGTCCGTGGCTGATAAGGACTGCTGATGACCTCATGAACCGGGATTTGTTTGATCTCATCTCCGCTGCTCCGCTCGGTAAATCCAAAAAGCTTGGTGAATTGTTCTTTCATTCCGTTCATAACCACCTAATTTCGTTATAGTACGATCTTCTTGACCTTATTCCCGGTAAAAGCATATCGTACAGCAATGGAAACTGCTCGCCTAGGGCCAGCAAGTTCTTCCCTCTCTCCCGCTATAAATGCTGAAGAGAGCCTTATTCCCCATAAAATTCTTACTATATTATTCTATCACTTTTTCTTCTATAATCCTATTCTCCGTATAGACCTATTTTTCCTGCATTTATCAAATATGCGTCTCTTTACAATTCACAAGTTGGTGTCGTCACTTGCAATGCTACTCCCAGTCTTAACTTAACGTGTTCTCTCCCCCCTTTTGCTAGAGGCCTAATTTCATTAAAAAATCATCATACCTATATAAGATGAACTTAAGGTCTGGTCGTAAGGCTAGTTAGTCACTGCGGTGGAATGTTTAGAAATCCGGTCGCTGTTATCGCCAGGTTTCTTCTTTATAAACCACTTATAGGGATTGAAATTTGGCGACAGCCTAAGCTTTCGATGTGATCTTTCCAAAGGATAGTCATTAAGCTAGCACTTCGCTTCTACAGTTCCAAACTTCTCCCTTCATGCCTCCACACTTACTGTTACTTTCTATTGTTCATTTTATATAGACTGCCCTTTCTCTATTAATAAGAAAAACACGCCGTACCTCCCTCTCTGCTCAGCTGCCCCAACCCGAATAATCAGAACAGTCACAAAATTACAACGTATGAACTCAACTTATGAACTACTCACAAGCGAGGAAGTTAGTATCTGTGACATACTAGATGCATACGAAAAAGAGCAACTCTCATCTTCAACAATGAGAGTTGCTCTTAGAAAACCACAATAAAATCTTTGGCTGCTATGTTTCACGTGAAACATTTATACTAAAGGCGTTTTGGCAGGAATTCCTGCCTTGCGCGGATACTTCGCTGGTGTAGTAGCTGTCTTACTAACCAGGATAATATGCCGTGCCGATTCTTCTACAGGAAGCTTGAAAGGCTCAACCTTAATAAGTTGGCCTCGCAATTCCTTCAAACTATACTTAGCCTCCGTTAATTCCTCAGCAGGATCGCTGCCCTTCATGGCCGCGAAGACGCCACCCTTTTTTGCAAAAGGAAGACAGAACTCATTCAGCAATGCCATCCGTGCTACGGCACGAGCTGTCACCACATCATAAGCATCGCGGTGAGCATCCTGTCTGGCAATATCTTCAGCGCGTCCATGAATCAGCTGCACACCCTCCAGCTGCAACGTATCGCAGATATGCTGGAGGAATTTGATCCGCTTGCTGAGAGAATCCACAATCGTCAGCTTTAGATGTGGAAAGCATATTTTTAGAGGAATACCTGGAAAGCCCGCACCTGATCCAATATCCGCCAAGCTTCCTCTCTCCCCCAGATTCAGATAAAAAGATAGTGAGATAGAATCGTAAAAGTGCTTGGTATAGACTTGATCACGTTCGGTAATCCCCGTTAGATTCATCTTCTCATTCCAGGACACTAATTCCTGATAGTACAGCTCGAATTGATGCAGCTGAGTGGAGTCCAGCTTTATCCCATGCTGCTCCAGAAGCTCTGTAAATTGTGCTACAGTCTGATCCATAACTTATCCTTTCGCCGCCGTCACCCGGTTATAATGCTCCAGATACACAAGCAGGATGGAAATATCGGCTGGAGTTACTCCGGAGATCCGGGAAGCCTGACCAATAGAGATTGGACGGATGTTGGAGAGCTTCTGGCGGGCTTCCATGGCGATGCCGTGAATCTCATTGTAATTAATATCTTCAGGAAGCTTTTTCTTCTCCATCTTTTGCAGACGTTCCACATGTTGCAACTGTTTCTCGATATAACCCGAGTACTTGATTTGGATGCCTACTTGCTCCTTCATATCCTCGTCCAGTTCGACAGGAGATGGGGAGAATTGATCGATCAAACTATAATCCACTTCCGGACGACGCATGAGGACAAGCAAGTTGCTACCGTCCACAATAGCCGCGGATTCAAACTGTGCCAGGATAGGATTGATCTCGGTTGGCTTCACCTTGGTTTCTTGCAGGCGGACGATTTCACGCTCTACCCGCTCCTTCTTATCCACAAAAGCATCGTAACGTTCCTGCGGGATCAATCCAATGTCATAACCGATCGGCGTCAGGCGCAGATCTGCATTGTCATGGCGAAGTAGCAGACGGTATTCAGCCCGCGAGGTGAGCAAACGGTATGGTTCGTTGGTTCCCTTGGTTACAAGATCATCAATCAGCACGCCGATATAGCCTTGCGAACGGTCCAGGATAACAGGCTCTTTGTCCTGAACTTTGCGGGCAGCGTTAATACCAGCCATTACTCCTTGTCCTGCCGCTTCTTCATAACCAGAGGTTCCGTTGATTTGTCCAGCTGTGAACAAGCCAGGCAGCCGTTTCGTTTCAAGGGATGGCCAGAGCTGAGTAGGTACCATGGCATCATATTCGATAGCGTAACCATTACGCATCATCTCTACTTTTTCCATACCCGGAATAGAGCGAAGAACGGCCAATTGCACATCTTCGGGAAGACTCGTGGATAGACCTTGTACATAGTATTCCGATGTGTTTTTGCCTTCAGGCTCCAGGAAAATCTGATGCTTGGACTTATCACTGAACCGGACTACCTTATCCTCAATGGAGGGGCAGTAACGTGGCCCCGTTCCTTCAATAACCCCTGTGAACATAGGCGCTCGGTGAAGGTTGTCATTGATGATCTGATGCGTCTCTTCCGAAGTATACGTCAGCCAGCAAGGAAGTTGTTCGTTGTCCGAAGATTTTGTTTCAAAGGAGAAGAACTTAGGTTTGCTGTCTCCCGGCTGAATCTCAGTCTTGGAGAAATCAATACTATCCTTGTGCACCCGCGGCGGCGTACCCGTCTTGAAACGGGCTAGTTCAAAGCCTAGCTCACGCAAATGCTCGGACAGCTTAATGGATGGTTGTTGATTGTTAGGTCCGCTTTCATAAGCGAGCTCACCCATAATCACTTTACCACGCAAATATGTCCCGGTAGTCAGAATAACGGTCTTACTGTGATATTCTGTTCCAGTCTTCGTAATAACACCCGCACAGCGGCCATCTTCGATAATCAGACGCTCTACCATCCCCTGACGCAGTGTCAGGTTAGGTGTCTTCTCCATCGTTTCTTTCATCGCATGTTGATAGAGGAACTTGTCCGCCTGTGCACGCAGAGCATGTACAGCTGGCCCCTTCCCTGTATTCAACATCCGCAGTTGTATATAAGTCTTATCTATATTACGGCCCATCTCGCCGCCAAGAGCGTCAATCTCACGCACCACATGTCCTTTAGCTGGTCCGCCAATAGACGGATTGCAGGGCATGAATGCCACCATATCCAGGTTGATCGTGATCATTAATGTACTGCAGCCCATTCGGGCGGCAGCCAGAGCTGCTTCGCATCCGGCGTGACCGGCGCCGATGACGATTACGTCATAGCTGCCTCCATCATAACTCATGTCCTGTTTCCTCCTATATAAATGTTATTTACCCAAACAAAATTGCGAGAAGATTTGGTCTAGCAGCGAATCAGCAGCAGTGTCGCCGACAATCTCGCCAAGCTGTTCCCAAGCCAGTCGCACATCAATTTGAATCATGTCGATCGGAATGAACTGCTCCGCCGCATCATAAGCGTCCTGCAGCGATTTGTACGCTTTTTTCAGCAGGGCGATATGTCTGACGTTGCTCACATATGTCAAATCACCGGACTCCAGCTTGCCGCCGAAGAACAGTGTTGAAATAGCATCTTCCAGTTTATCCAGACCTTCCTCTTCCAGAACGGACATCGGGACAATACTGCTCTCCTCAAAATGAGCAAGCAACTTGGCCTTATCCAATTTGGACGGTAAGTCCATTTTATTCATGATCACCAGGCATTGTCTACCGTGGATTTGTTCCATGAGCGCCAATTCGTCCTCATGCAGTTCCTCATTGGAGTTCAGCACAAGCAAAATCAGGTCAGCTCCAGTGACCGCAGCCTTGGAGCGCTCCACCCCGATCTTTTCCACAATATCCATGGTCTCACGGATACCCGCAGTATCGAGTAGCTTCAGAGGAATATTATTGATGGTGACATACTCTTCAATTACATCACGCGTAGTGCCGGGAATATCGGTAACAATCGCTTTGTTATCCCGGGCCAGCGCGTTAAGCAGTGAGGATTTGCCGACGTTAGGACGTCCAACAATTGCTGTCGTAATGCCCTCACGAAGGATCTTGCCTTCACTTGCAGTCTTCAGTAGTTTGGTGATGCCTTCCATTACTTCACTGCTCTTGTCTTTAATAAACTCAGCAGTCAATGACTCCACATCGTGCTCGGGATAATCAATATTGACCTCGATATGAGCTAAGGTCTCAATCAAAGAATGACGAAGGGTGTGGATACGCTCCGATAGAGAGCCACTAACTTGCTTCAGTGCTACTGAGAAAGCACGGTCTGATTTGGAACGGATGAGATCAATAACCGCCTCAGCCTGTGTCAGGTCAATTCTTCCTCCCAGGAAAGCTCGTTTAGTGAACTCCCCCGGCTCGGCGAGCCTGATCTCCTGTTGCAGCAGTAAGTCCATCACACGGCGCACAGAAATAATACCGCCATGGGCACTAATCTCCACAACATCCTCAGTTGTAAAAGAGCGTGGCCCCTTCATCAAGGTCACGAGTACTTCTTCCATGGTCTCTCCATTATCGGGACTAATGATATGCCCGTAATGAACTGTATGAGATTCCGCCTCTGTCAGTGGAACCCGGCTTCGGAACAAAGGTGCTACCTGGCTGATCGCCTCCGGGCCACTTACCCGGATAATAGCAATGCCTCCCTCTCCAAGTGCCGTTGAGACGGCTGCTATTGTATCGCTGAACATGTTGTCATTCACCTCATTAGATATGGACATTTATCTGTTTTATTTGTAAAAAAGCAATGACCCCATAGATTAGACTAGGAGTCATTGCGGCATATAGTCTCTACTTCAAAGTAATTACGACGCGGCGATTGGGTTCATCGCCCTTGCTGAGTGTGTTCACCTGCTTGTGATCCTGCAGCCTGGAATGAATGATCTTCCGTTCTTGAGGCGACATCGGCTCCAGCACAACTTCTTTACGTGTGCGGATGACGCGGCCTGCAAGCCGATCCGCCAGCTCCTCCAGCGTCTTCTTGCGTCGTTCCCGAAAATTCTCTGCATCCAGAACGAGACGAATAAAGCTGTCAGAGTAGCGATTAGCTACGATATTCGCCAGATACTGCAAGGCATCAAGCGTTTGTCCTCTTCTGCCAATGACTAGTCCAAGATCCGGACCGGATATTTGTAGAGTAGTCGATTCCTTGGCATGGACGATTTCTACTTCCACCGTGAGCCCCATGCTCTTGGCGACGTCCACAATGAAACGTACAGCTTGCTGGTAAGCTTCTTCCCCCGGTTGTCCGGAATCTTGGCGTGGTACACCGCCGATAGCCTCCTGTGTACTTTCTCTGGCTGACTGCTGAGGCACTGACGGAGCACTCGCCGCGGGCGCCGGTGCAGGGATCAAGGTCAATTCAACCTTGGCCTCCTTCGCACCGATCAATCCCAGGAATCCTCTTGAGGGCTGTTCAATCACATTGACCGTAACGCGGTCCCTGTTAACGCCAAGCTGGGTCATTCCCCGTTCTACAGCTTCTTCAATGGTTTTTCCTGTCGCGACGACTTTGCTCATTTCGACTTTTTGGCCCCCTTCGATGCCTTGCTGCCATTACTCTTCGTGGAAGATGTGTTCTTGCCCTTCGCAGGACTATCTTCCTTGTCGTTCGCGGAGTTTACGACAGCCAATTTAGTTTTATCGTTGTTGCGGTATAAGAAGTAGTTCTGAACAATGGTGTAGAGGTTACTATAGAACCAGTACAGCGGAAGTGCAGACGGGAAATTGTAGGACATGATGAAAATCAGGACAGGGTATACCATCATCATGAACTGCATTGGCCCCTGCTGTTGCATCGGGTTCATCTTCGTCATCATACGAGTCTGCAGGAACGTCGTGATTGCAGCCAGTGCCGGTAGAATGAACAGATGGTCCGGCTTGCCAAGCTCTAGCCACAAGAAGGAATGCTCACGCAGATGCGGGTTGTAATAAATCGAGTTGTACAGCGCGATGAAAATCGGCATTTGCACGATCAGCGGCAGACATCCTGCCATCGGGTTAACCTTGTTCTCCTGGAAGAGGCGCATCGTTTCCTGCTGCACTTTTTCAGGTGTGTCTTTATATTTTTTCTGGATCTTCTGGAGCTCCGGTTGAATGGCCTGCATCGCACGCGAGCTCTTCACCTGTTTCATGGTAAGCGGCAAAATCAGCGTGCGCACAATAAGAACCATAACAAGTACGGCTAGTCCATATTGTCCGTTAAACCACTTTGCGAACGTTTCCAGCGCTATAGCAAAATAATAAACAACGTTACTTTGCCAGAAACCGCCATTCTTCAAATCCTCCGTAGTGTGTGTAACAGTGGCTGACGGAGCGCAACCGGACAAGACAGCGATCATCAACACCATTACAGCGATGAGGAAGAACCATTTTCCTCGTCTAGTCTTCATTAGAGACACTTCAAAACCCCTCTCTTGAACATTCCATTGCACCGTAAATCATACCATAATTATGAATACAAATAAACAAGCCTCTTCGGCCCTTCTTATTTGCGGGAAGCCTTTAGTAGCTTGGCTTTGCGAAGCACATGAAGCACACTTTTCTCAAGCTCTGTGTATTCCATGGCGAGAGCCCCTTTTCGCACAATAAACACCAGATCCAGGCCGCTTGCGATCTCTGGCTCATGATGCCTGACAATCTCCTTCACGAGTCTTCGCATCCGGTTGCGGACAACGGCGTTCCCCACCTTTTTGCTAACCGACACTCCGAGCCGGAAACGCTCCACCTCTTTTCTATTGAACCAATACACCACGAATTGGTGGTTCGCAAATGACTTTCCATGGCGGTATACGCGGCTGAAGTCGGCGCGGTTTCGTAATCGCAAACTTTTGTGCACGATAATCTCCTTACTTGAAAAAAACCGGTCTTTTTTAGGCTGCCCGGAATTTTTCCTTCTATATTAGTAGTATACTCACCCCGCGATAGCCGTAAACGGCAGCTTGTACACTGATTGATCGGCGCTTAACGGTAAGACAATTCGGATTACTTCCTATATAGGTGTATACGAATAGCCCCACAAAGTGTAGCCGACGCATACTAGCGTAATCTAGACCTTCGCAGGGTTTCACCGGAAAATATGAATGCAAAAGCGAAAAACGGGTACCGCCCTTTCCGAAAGACGATACCCGTTTCACCTGTGAACTATAAGAAAGCGGAGTACGAATAGAGATCAACTACAGTCTTATATGTTGAAAAAAAGACCACCGTAGTGGTCCTTAATGGCCTAACTTACGCACTCAGAACTTTTCTGCCTTTTAGGCGGCGAGCTGCCAGCACTTTACGGCCGTTTTTCGTGCTCATTCTTTTGCGGAAACCATGTACCTTCTTGCGTTTGCTCACATTCGGTTTGAACGTCGGTCTCATGTATTGCACCTCCCTTACAGGATCTTAATTACTGTCATATCTAAGCAGAAACGGCTTGGCCGTCCTTAAAGTAGGGACAGTATCTACAGTATCATCATTTAAATGTTTGAAGACATATCCTCACAGAAAACACCTTTATATATTTAAACACAATAATCGGTCAAAAGTCAACCTGTCTTTGCAGACTTCCTCCCCCTCTTATAGAAGGCTATTATCCACAACCCCCATTCGTCAAAAAATAATCCACAGCATTCTACACTTATCCACCTGTGATTAAAAAAAGAAGTCGATTGTCCGCAGACTAGGACAACCTGTGTATAAAAAAATCAAAAGTCTGACGCTTCCTGTCGAACGATAAACAATTTATCAACAATATGTAGTGTTGTTCTTAAATTTTGTACACAAGTGATTGAATTTGTGGATAAAATGACCCGAATCATTGAAAAACAGGGGGGCTTTTGCTATGATGGTATTACTTTTGAATGTGAATAGATTTGTTTGCTCTCTATATTATCAACAAGCTGTGGATAAAGTTGTGAACAATTCAAATTTATCCATATTTTTTTGTCCCCTCGTCCTTTGTATTGGGGATAAATATCAGCATCTATATATTTTCTTCGACATTTCCACTTCATGGCTGATGCCACATTTGGAAGATTTAAAGGAGTGACAGTCTGTGGACAGCCATACTTCCGAATTATGGCAGCAAATATTATCAATCATCCAATCCAAACTGAGCAAGCCAAGTTTCGATACCTGGTTTAAGGCGACCAAAGCGTTAACCTTCAACCAACAGGTACTCATTATCTCGGCTCCGACAACATTCGCAGTAGAATGGCTGGAAAGTCGCTACACCAAGCTGGTGGGAGCTACAGTTCTGGAAGTTACCGGGCAACAAGTGGATGTCAAATTCGTCATTGAGGAGAATAAGCCGGCCGAGCTGATCATACAGCAGTCTGCCCCATCCCCTGCCGTTTCGCGCGAAGAAGCGCAGACCCATCTGCTCAATCCCAAATATACCTTTGACACATTTGTCATCGGTTCGGGCAACCGTTTTGCCCACGCGGCTTCGCTAGCCGTCGCCGAGGCGCCGGCCAAAGCCTACAACCCCTTGTTCCTGTACGGCGGAGTGGGTCTCGGAAAAACCCACCTGATGCATGCGATCGGCCATTACGTGCTGGAGCATAACCCCAATAACAAGGTTATTTATATTTCCTCCGAGAAATTCACGAATGAGTTCATCAACTCCATCCGTGACAATCGTGGGGAAAGCTTCCGTAACAAATACCGCAACGTAGACATTCTGCTTATTGACGACATTCAATTCCTGGCCGGCAAAGAATCCACGCAGGAGGAATTCTTCCATACATTCAACGCCCTGCACGAAGAACGCAAACAAATCATTATTTCCAGTGACCGACCACCAAAAGAAATCCCGACTCTCGAGGAACGGCTACGTTCCAGGTTCGAATGGGGTCTTATTACGGATATCCAGCCGCCGGATCTGGAGACACGGATCGCAATTTTGCGTAAAAAGGCGAAAGCGGAGAACCTCGACATCCCTAATGAAGCGATGATGTACATCGCCAACCAGATTGATACGAACATTCGTGAACTGGAAGGCGCGCTGATTCGGGTCGTGGCCTATTCTTCCTTGACCAATCAGGATGTCACCACCCATCTGGCAGCGGAAGCGCTGAAGGATATCATTCCTTCTAGCCGTCCGAAGATGATTACCATCGGTGATATTCAGCAAAAAGTTGGTGAATACTACAATTTGCGCCTGGAGGACTTCAAGGCACGCAAACGCACGAAAGCCGTAGCTTTCCCGCGCCAGATCGCCATGTATCTCTCTCGTGAATTAACAGACTATTCGTTACCCAAGATCGGTGAAGCTTTCGGGGGACGTGACCATACGACAGTTATTCATGCACACGAGAAAATAACACAATCACTAAAGGTCGATCAGGAGCTGTACAAAGTGGTAAATAATCTTGCGGAGAAAATCAAAAATCCTTCCTAAGAGGAATACAGAGCCTATACACAATCTATACACATGTGGGTAGGCTTAATTTTATGCGGCTTTCGAAGGTTATCCACATATTAGACGCTCCTACTACTAATACTATTAAATAACTATAATAATTCATCATCTATAAACAGTGTGAATAACTCACTGCATAACGCAACTTCCCAATTTTCAGCTAGGAGTGAAATCATGAAAATAAGCATTCTCAAAAACGAACTCAACGAATCCATTGGACATGTATCCAAAGCGATCTCCAGCAGAACGACTATTCCCATTCTGACCGGGATTAAGCTGGAAGTTACCCATCAAGGCGTAACTTTGACAGCAAGCGACACCGATATTTCGATTCAGTCGTTTATTCCTGCCGAGAATGATAGCCATACCATCGTAAAAGTTGAGCAACCAGGTAGCGTTGTGCTTCCAGCTAAATTTTTCGTAGAAATCATCAAAAAATTGCCTTCCAAAGAAATCCACATGGAAGTTAAAGAAGGCTTCCAAACCTATATCTCTTCTGGTTCAACCGAGATTCAAATCGTAGGACTGGACCCGGAAGAATTCCCAGTGCTGCCGAACATCGAAGAAAATGATATGATCTCTATCCCAGGCGATTTGCTCAAAAATATGATCAAGCAGACGGCATTCTCCATCTCCACTCAGGAAACGACACCGATTCTTACGGGAATTCTCTGGAATCTGAGCGATAACGAGTTCAAGTTCACCGCTACAGACCGTCACCGGCTCGCTACCCGAGCAGCCCATTTGGAGGGAACAGAGAATGTTCATTTTGGCAATGTTGTTATTGCCGGAAAAACCTTGAACGAACTGAGCAAAATCATCCCTGACCAAAATATGCTGGTGGATATCGTCGTAGCCGATAATCAGGTTCTCTTCAAAATCGACAAAGTGCTGTTCTATTCCCGTATCTTGGACGGTATTTATCCGGATACTTCTAGAATTATTCCAACTGCCTACAAAACAGAACTAACTTTGGACACGAAAAAATTAAGCGAGTCGATTGACCGTGCTTATTTGCTGTCCCGTGAGGAAAAAACGAACATTGTCCGCATGCAGACCCTGGATCAGGGCGGCATCGAAATTTCCTCCAGTTCCTCAGAGCTGGGTAAAGTGCGTGAAGAGCTGGAGACTATTGATTTTAAAGGGGAACCTCTGAAAATCTCGTTCAACTCCAAATATATGCTAGATGTGCTCAAAGTTATCGAAAGCGAGCAGCTTGTCATTGCCTTCACCGGAATGATGAGTCCGATTATTTTGCGTCCGCTGGATGACAGCCGCAGTATGTATGTGATTTTGCCATATCGTACGACTAACTAAAGTCACTGTTCACGAGCCTGTGGATAAGTGGTGGAAAGGATAAAAATAATGAAAAAAATACTTATCCACAGTGGATATATCAAGCTGGATCAATTTCTGAAACTGTCGGATTGTGTATCCACAGGGGGAATGGCCAAGGCCCTGTTGCAGGAAGGACTAGTCTTGGTCAATGGGGAGAAGGAAGAACGCCGGGGCAGAAAGCTCTATCCGGGCGACCGCATTGAAGTGCAGGATGAAGGCTCGTTCGAGGTCATTGGCGGCGAAGTGCAGAAATAAAGAGGGGGAGAACCCCTAGTGATTAGAGCGGCTCTTCGGAGTCGCTTTTTTGAGTCCAAACAACGGCTAGTATTTGCAAGACTACAACAATCAGTGTTTTTGGTATAAAATAAAGCTTTAGGGCATTTTACGCTCGTGGGAGCTTCATACGATCTTGGAGCACATGATTTTCGCTTAATGAAATAAGCTTTGTAGCATAAACTCCACGCCTGTGGGGTCTTGGGAGGAACCATTTCGTGTTTGTTAAAAATATCGGCCTGCAGCATTATCGCAATTACGGGCTGCTGCGTCTGGAAAGCCTGGGGGATGTCAATCTGATCCTCGGTCAGAACGCCCAAGGCAAAACAAACCTCATGGAGGCCTTGTTCGTCCTGGCGATGACCAAAAGCCACCGCACCTCCAAGGATCGTGAGCTAATCTCGTTCGATGCTCCTAGTGGCAGTGCGCAGATTTATGCCGAGATTCAGCGCAAATACGGAGATCTGAAGCTGGAGCTCAGTCTCTCTGCCCAAGGGAAGAAGGCGAAGGTCAACGGTCTGGAGCAGCGCCGGCTGAGTGAGTTCGTAGGATCACTCAATGTGGTGATGTTTGCTCCGGAGGACCTGGAGATTGTTAAAGGCACACCGGGTGTTCGACGCCGTTTCCTTGATATGGAGATCGGGCAGGTGCAGCCCGGCTATCTGTTTCACCTGCAGCAGTACCAGAAAATTTTGCTGCAAAGAGGCAATCTGCTGAAGCAATTATGGGGCAAGCCCGCTGGCGGAACGGAGATGCTGGAGATCTGGGATGCTCAACTTGTAGAGCATGGTGTTAAAATCGTCAAAAAAAGGAAAGAATTCATAAAGAAGCTGCAGATCTGGGCGGAAAGCATCCACAAGGGAATTACAAATGGCGGAGAAGAGCTCAAATTGCGCTACGTACCCTCTTTTGGCGAGAGAGAGGAAGAAGATGAAGCTGTCTTATTAGACAATTTTATGTTAAAGTTATCACAAACGAGAGAGCAGGAAATCAGGCGCGGCATGACGCTGACGGGTCCCCATCGGGATGACCTGTCCTTTTTTATCAACGGACGTGAAGCCCAAGTCTACGGGTCCCAGGGACAGCAGCGCACGACAGCCCTGTCGCTCAAGCTGGCGGAAATCGAGCTGATCCATGAGGAGATTGGGGAGTATCCTGTGCTGCTTCTTGATGATGTGTTATCCGAGCTTGATCCTTATCGCCAGACTCAGCTTATTGAAACCTTTCAAAGCAAGGTACAGACATTCATTACCGCTACGGGAATTGAAGGTCTGCATGCCGATAAATTAAAAGGCGCAAGCCTATATCATGTTCGTGACGGACAAGTGGAGCTATAAAGAGCGGAGGAAGAAGATGTATATTCATTTGGGCGGGGAAAAGATCATCCGGTCATCAGAGCTGATTGCTATATTTGATATTTCGATTGAGAAATCTTCCAAGGTATCCAAACAGTTCGTCATTCAGTCTCAGCAGGATAAGAAGCTGGTTCGGATTGGTGAAGAGGAAGCGAAATCTATTGTCGTAACCAAGAATAGCGTGTACTACTCCCCCATTTCCTCCTCCACTCTCAAGAAAAGAGCCAAAATGCTGTTGGAAATATAGCTCTACCGCAGTAACAAAGAGATAATCTGAAAGAAGTAGGTGAAGGCATGTCAATGAATCAACCGACATATGATGAGAGCCAGATTCAGGTACTAGAAGGGCTGGAAGCGGTTCGGAAACGCCCGGGCATGTACATCGGCTCTACGAGCGCTAAAGGTCTGCATCATTTGGTGTGGGAGGTCGTAGATAACAGTATCGACGAGGCGCTGGCAGGTTATTGCGACCGGATTCAAGTGATTATACACGAGGATAACAGCATCACCGTTATCGACAACGGGCGGGGAATCCCTGTAGGGGAGAACACGAAGCTCAAGAAGTCGACGCTTGAAGTGGTTATGACTGTACTGCATGCTGGCGGTAAATTCGGTGGCGGGGGATATAAGGTATCCGGCGGTCTGCACGGCGTGGGGATCTCCGTAGTGAACGCCTTGTCCGAGAGAGTCGTGGTGTCTGTAAAACGTGAAGGTCACATTCACCAGCAAGAATACAGACGTGGCGTTCCGCAGTACGATATCAAGATTACCGGTGATACGGAAGAGACAGGTACGACAACTACATTCCACCCAGACCCGGAGATTTTTACGGAGACTACAATCTTTGAATACACGACGCTGCTTACCCGTATTCGGGAGCTTGCTTTTCTGAACAAGGGAATTGAGCTTTCGCTGACAGATGAGCGCACTGGTGTATCCAATGCCTTCAGATACGATGGCGGTATTGTGGAATATGTGAAATATCTGAATGAGAAGAAAGAAGCGCTGCACGAGGATCCTATCTACGTAGAAGGCTCTCGCGATATGATCCAGGTTGAAGTGGCGCTGCAATATAACGATTCCTACACCGAGAATATTTATTCTTTTGCTAATAATATCAATACACATGAGGGCGGAACCCACGAATCGGGCTTCAAGAGCGCCTTGACGCGTATTATCAACGATTATGCCCGCAAGTCGGGCGTAATCAAGGACGGCAATTCCAATTTGACCGGGGATGATGTGCGGGAAGGTCTGACAGCGATAATTTCCGTCAAAATCCCTGAACCTCAGTTCGAGGGTCAGACGAAGACCAAGCTCGGCAACAGTGAAGTCCGCGGTATTGTGGAATCCCTGTTCGGAGAGAAACTTCAGGAATTCCTAGAGGAGAATCCGGCAGTATCCCGCCGTGTGCTGGAGAAATCACTGCAGGCTTCACGTGCCCGTGAAGCTGCGCGTAAAGCGCGTGAGCTGACTCGTCGTAAGAGTGCGCTTGAAGTCAGTGCCCTGCCTGGTAAGCTGGCAGACTGTTCGTCCAAGGACGCTTCCATCAGTGAACTGTACATCGTCGAAGGTGACTCTGCCGGCGGATCGGCCAAACAGGGCCGGGACCGTCATTTCCAGGCGATCCTGCCGCTGCGCGGTAAAATCCTGAACGTAGAGAAAGCTCGTCTGGATCGTATTTTGTCCAATGCTGAGATTCGGGCAATCATTACCGCTCTGGGTACGGGCATCGGGGATGACTTCGATTTATCCAAAGCACGTTACCACAAAGTTGTTATTATGACGGACGCAGACGTTGATGGAGCCCATATCAGAACATTGCTGCTGACGTTCTTCTACCGGTACATGCGTAAACTGGTAGACGCGGGATATATCTATATCGCCCAGCCACCGCTCTTTAAGATTGAGCGCAACAAGGTTGTACGGTATGCGAGTACCGAAAAAGAGCGCGATGAGATCATTGCCACTTTCGGAGAGAACGTGAAAGTCAATGTCCAGCGCTATAAAGGTCTGGGCGAGATGAATGCAGAGCAGCTTTGGGATACAACTATGGATCCTGAGAGTCGGACCATGCTGCAAGTCACGATTGAAGATGCGATACTGGCTGACAGCATTTTCGATACGCTGATGGGCGACAATGTCGAGCCGCGGCGTGACTTTATTCAAGAACATGCCAAATCCGTCAAGAATCTTGACGTGTAGGCTGAACAAGACTAACGAGTATTAGTAATACAGAAACCTCCGGTTGCTATTCCGCTCGGAATAAGCAGGCCGGAGGTTTTCTTTTTTAGACAATGATAAGAAAAGACGTCATAGTGCCTTGCGGCGAGAAGAAACAGAGTCCCCGGATTTCTTGAGTCTTCCGTAGGCGACGGCATAACGGTGGATTTTACGATAGATGGATTTGTCGGGAAACAACTTGAAGACGATGATGGAGGGGAGGGTGTTCACCTCCAGGAGCCACATGTCATGGTGCTGATCCAGGGCGACATCCAGTCCAATTTCTTTAATTCCCGGATAGGATAGCTCAAGCTGGCCTGCAATTTGAACACCAAGCTGCTTTAATTGTTGGATGGCGGTGCTGGACTCGGAAGGGTTCATATGCTCTTTGAATAAAGTATTTACCTGTAGAATGCGGCCTCCGTTGTGATAATTGGTCACGATTTTATGCGGTGCGGCCACCCGGCCAAGCATTCCGGTGGTTTCCCAGGTGCCCAATGGTGTTTTCTGGGCAAGAACCCGCAGGTCGAATGGGCGGTCATGATGTCGCAGCAGATCGATTCCTTTTTGGATCAGATAGAATTTTCCCTGTGTTCGGCCTAATATAGCTTCGTGCAGTTCCTGGGGGGAAGCGAAGATTTGCGCTGTTTTGTTGTAGCGCAGAATGTACATGGTTTTCTCTTCCTTCCGAACCGCTTTGCGATCATCGCTATCTTCCGCCAGAATGCTGGGCGCTAGGGAGACCACTCGCTGTTCGGCTCTCATCACACCGCTACCATATGTTCCTCGGTCAGGCTTAACGTACACTGTTGCGTGTATGGCTAGCATTTCTACAAGTGTAGGGAAATTGTATTTGCGAGTGTCAGGAATGTAATTCGATAATCCGGGATTGAGTAGAATTACACTTGTTTTGGCCCATTTGCTGGAGACCCGTTGAATTTTCATCATTGCCCTCCTTAAAGGTTATCTGCAGGTGCTGCTCCTTAGAGTCCTTGCTTGCAGAACTCCTTAGGGAGCCTAATCTCCTGTGGCCTGAAATTTCAGGACAAGCTCTTTAAACAATGGTATAATACAAGGATATGGGATTATGCTTTATTGGACGAACATAGAACGATTAAAGCTATCTTTCTCTCTGTACAGTCTATGTGTGGAGGGCGTTCGCGGAAAGGGCATATACCCTTACAGGAACAAAAGAAATCAGATTTAAAAGATAAAAGGCTATTATGTTTAATTGTGCTACTTTTGTGAAAGTAATATAATAAAGGGTAGCGGTTTTTTAACTGAAGGAGGTCCAGCACTCATGGCTGAACAAAATAACCCGCAAATCAAAGACCGGGACATTGGGGTGGAAATGCGCGATTCATTTATGGATTACGCAATGAGCATCATTGTCAGTCGGGCTTTACCCGATGTGCGGGACGGATTGAAGCCGGTTCACAGGCGCATTCTGTTTGCGATGTCGGAACTCGGAATGTCTCCGGATAAACCCCATAAGAAATCAGCGAGAATCGTCGGTGAGGTCATTGGTAAGTACCACCCTCACGGAGACTCTGCCGTATATGAAACAATGGTACGTATGGCTCAGGATTTCTCGATGCGTTATATGCTGGTTGACGGTCACGGTAACTTCGGTTCAATCGATGGTGACATGGCTGCTGCTATGCGGTATACGGAAGCACGTCTTTCCAAAATCGCAATGGAAATGCTCCGGGATCTGAATAAGGAGACCGTAAATTTCGCACCAAACTATGATGGTGAAGAGCATGAGCCAGTGGTTCTGCCTGCACGTTATCCGAACCTGCTTGTTAACGGCGTATCTGGTATTGCTGTAGGGATGGCAACCAATATTCCGCCGCATAACCTAGGAGAGGTTATTGATGGGGTACAGGCAATGATCCGTAATCCCGAGATTACGCCAATGGAACTGATGGAATATATTCAAGGACCGGATTTCCCTACATCGGGATACATTTTGGGCCGCGAAGGGATTCGTCAGGCTTATCGTACAGGCCGGGGCTCAGTTACGATGCGTGCGAAGGCTACGATCGAAGAGTACAACGGCAAGGCGCGTATTATCGTGCATGAGCTGCCATATCAGGTAAACAAGGCGCGGCTGGTTGAGAAGATCGCTGAATTGGTACGTGAGAAGCGGATTGAGGGTATTACTGATCTTCGTGATGAATCGGACAGAAACGGTATGCGTGTCGTTGTAGAGATGAGACGCGATGTTAATCCAAGTGTCGTCTTGAACAATCTATATAAGCACACCTCAATGCAGTCTACATTCGGGATCAATATGCTTGCGATCGTGAACAACGAACCGAAGATTCTTAATCTGCGCGATGTATTGTACCACTATCTGCAGCATCAGATTGAAGTTATCCGCCGCCGGACAGAGTTTGATCTGAAAAAAGCGGAAGCCCGTGCCCACATTTTGGAGGGCTTGCGTATTGCGCTTGATCACCTGGATGAGGTTATTGCTCTCATTAGAGCTTCCCGTACCACAGACATCGCCCGTGAAGGGCTGATGAATACCTTCAGCTTAAGTATTGAGCAGGCTCAAGCCATTCTCGATATGCGGATGCAGCGTCTGACCGGTCTGGAACGCGAGAAGATCGAGAACGAATACAATGAGCTGCTGGCTAAAATTGCGGAATACCGTGAGATTCTGGCTAACGAGCACCTCGTGCTGGAGATTATCAGTAACGAGCTGCAGGAGCTGCGTGATAAATATGCCGACAACCGTCGTACAGAAATCACCGTTGGGGAAGAAAGCATCCTTGACGAGGATTTGATCCCACGGGAAGAGGTTGTTATTACCATCACGCATACGGGCTATATCAAACGCCTGCCGGTGACAACCTACCGTAGCCAAAAGCGCGGAGGCCGCGGCGTAATTGGTATGGATACGAAGGATCAGGATTTTGTGGAGCATCTCTTTGTGAGTAACTCTCATAACTACCTGATGTTCTTCACCGATAAGGGCAAAGTCTACCGGATCAAGGCCTATGAGATTCCGGAGCTTGGCCGAACTGCGCGGGGGACGCCGATCATCAACCTGATCCAGATCGAACAAGGGGAGAAGATCAGTGCGGTTATCCAGGTAGAGGATGCTGATAGTGATAAGTACCTCTTCTTCGCCACCCGTGAAGGTATCGTTAAGAAAACGCCTCTTGAAGACTATAACAACATCCGCAAAGGCGGCTTGATTGCTATCAATCTTCGTGAAGAGGATTCTCTAATTGAAGTGAAGCTGACCGATGGGCAGCAAAATCTTATCATTGGTACGGCTCGCGGTATGTCGATCACGTTCTCCGAGAACGATGTACGGTCGATGGGACGGAGCGCAACGGGTGTCAAAGGGATTACCCTAGACAGCAACGACCATGTTATCGGTATGGACTGTGTAGATCTGGATCTTGAGGTGCTGATCGTAACGGCCAAGGGATACGGTAAACGTACACCAGCTGGTGATTATCGTTCCCAGACGCGCGGTGGTAAGGGGATCAAGACGATCAACCTTACAGACAAGAACGGTCTGGTGGTCGGTCTGAAGGTTGTTAAGAAGGATGAGGACCTCATGATCATTACGACCAGCGGTACTTTGATCCGTACCAGCATGGATGGTATTTCTACCATGGGTCGTTATGCACAAGGTGTTAAATTGATCAATATTCGTGAAGATGATGCAGTGGCTACCCTTTGCCGAGCCGATAAGAATGAGGAGGACGATTTGTCTGAATCAGAGGAAGGCGAAGAAGGACAGGTTACAGAGGAAAACGTAAGCGATGAGTCCGTAATAGAGACGAAGAGCGAAGACGATCATCTGGAATAAAGTATATTTGAAGAGTGGAAGTTTCTTTTACAGAGACTTCCACTCTTTTTTTAAATAAAATTCAGGATTCTCCTGCCTCATACTGGTCGCTGGCTCCCTTACATACTATAATTAGGGACATGGTGAAATAAGGAACTTCGGATTGCGATTAGCCGGACGTTAGATGTTTCAATCCACAAGAGTGTCACTATTAATGGGTTAGCGAATAAAGGGGCTGAGCTTATGCCATACATAGCAGTTGGAGAAGTTAAACCAGGATCGAAAATTATACAAGATGTTGTCACGCCATTAGGAGGAACGTTGTTTCCCAAGGGCAAGGTGTTGCTGCCGCGCGATATGGAGATTTTACAGGCATTTTTGATTCAACAGGTGGAGATTGAGGGCAGTGAGATTGAGGCTAAGGTTAGTGAGCAGGTTAAGTCTGGCAGTAAAGTAGCTACGGCGAAAACAGGATTGCTCATCAATGAGTCAACACTATCCCGAAACTCGGTTTTGCATGATGAATATGAGAAGATGGTAGCTCTCATTAAGAACTGTTATCGTTCTGCAGCAGCAGCACCCCTTCCGATCCTCGAATTGAGAACCCAACTCGAAATCCTGATCGGCCATTTGAAGGAATATCATGTTCTGAAGTTTGCGCCGCGGACATTGAACGAACAGGACTACAACTATCATAACGCCGTGTTGTCGGCGTTGACTTCATATAAGATCGCCCAATGGTGTGGTTATCCGCAAAAGGACTGGTTGCAGGCTGCCTTCGCAGGATTGCTACATGATATAGGGAACGTAAAGGTAGACCCTTCGCTATTGCTGAAGCCCGAATCCTTAACGAACGAAGAAAAGGAAGAGGTACGCAGACATACCACCTACGGTTATCAATTGCTGCGCAACGTCACGGCGATAAATGAAGGTGTGCGGCTTGCCGCACTGCAGCATCATGAGAAGGTGGATGGCTCAGGCTACCCACTTCGGATGGAAGGCAGCCAAATTCATGTGTACGCCAAGATTGTAGCTGTAGCGGATATCTTCCATGCTATGACGCTGGAAAGAGCCTACAAGAAGGCACAATCGCCTTATCTTGTGCTGGAGCAGATCTTAACGGAGAGTTTCGGCAAGCTGGACCCGGCCATCGTTCAAACTTTCATTCAGAAATCGACAGAGCTGTATAACGGAACAAGGATTCGTCTCAGTGATGGTCGTCATGGAGAGATTATCTTTACGGATCGCACACACCCTACCCGGCCTATGGTGCAGGTGGAGGGAACAATTGTTAATCTGGCCACCGAACGTGAGCTGTATATTGATGAAATCATCGCTTAATGTATATTGAAGATGTATGGCTGCTATATATCCTAGGTTCTAAATGGCTTTAAGGAGAGAGAATTAAGGATATATCGCAGCTTTATAGTTTTTTTCAAAAAAAAACTTGCAATGGTCTTCTATACATGGTATATTCTAATTCCGGCCGAGAAACAAACGATGCCGAGCTCGAAAAAAGAAATTAAAAAAAGAGCTTGACATTAAAACGCTGGACATGATATAGTATAAGAGTTGCTGCTGAGACATTAAGCGGATAACGAGAACAGCTTGATCTTTGAAAACTGAACAACGAGTGAGTATCGAATTCACGAAAGTGAATTCAAAATGAGAATTTTTAATTCTCGTCAGATGTTTCAAAATGAGCAATCGCTCTTTCTAAATACCAATTTGGAGAGTTTGATCCTGGCTCAGGACGAACGCTGGCGGCGTGCCTAATACATGCAAGTCGAGCGGAGTTAATTTGAAAGCTTGCTTTCAAATGGGCTTAGCGGCGGACGGGTGAGTAACACGTAGGCAACCTGCCCCACAGACTGGGATAACTACCGGAAACGGTAGCTAATACCGGATAATTCCTTTTGGCTCCTGCCAAGAGGATGAAAGACGGAGCAATCTGTCACTGCGGGATGGGCCTGCGGCGCATTAGCTAGTTGGTGAGGTAATGGCTCACCAAGGCGACGATGCGTAGCCGACCTGAGAGGGTGAACGGCCACACTGGGACTGAGACACGGCCCAGACTCCTACGGGAGGCAGCAGTA